>CANCXL010000019.1 GCA_947381905.1 uncultured Clostridiaceae bacterium
AAAACACTAGAACGTTAAATAAACATTCTAGTGTTTTTATTATTGGCTGGGCTGGTCGTTAGATTTATATTCCCTAAATTGCCCTAAACTGCTCTATTATACTAGTAGTAAGCATTTTGAAGATTCATTACACTTAAAACATACTTTATTTTACCCTATTTTTCTCTGACATTGCATTAAAAATTGCATTAAAATATTTATAATTTTTTTAACTTTTTTCACCATTTTTCTTGACATACGTATATACGTATGATATAATATAGATGTAGTTAGGAAGGAGGTGCAAAATGGAACTAATGATAAAAATAATAGAACTACTTACTAGTATAATTTCTTTAATAATCACTCTAATAACTTTAAAGAAATCTACTAAAAAAAGTAGTTCTAATAAAAAAATAATCATAAGGAGAAGGAGGAGATAATCCTCCAACCCCCTTATATATCATTAGTTTACCATAATATTATGAAAAAGTCAATATTAATATTAGCTATAGTTCTATGTATAATCAATATTGCTCTTATACTATTTAGCCTAGCAAAACCAGAATACAATTTTAATTCTATATCAATAATCATAAATAGTATATGTATCATTATCAATTTAACAACTTTAAAAAAGGAGAACTAATAATTATGAGAAATTATTCTAAAGAATATGAAAAAGAAAAAGAGTCTAAAACAACTAGATTAGTAAAAATTGAAAAACAATTATCTAAAGAACTATCAGAGAAATTAAAAAAAGAAAATAAAACATTTAATGGATTTGTTTTAGAAAAAGTAAAAGAATATCTAAAAAAATAGTGCGGGGATTATTCCCCGCTTTTGCTATCTAAAAAATATTCTACTATCTGATTTACTACAGCATTAAAAGAAATATCATTTTCTTCAGCAAGTTTACAAATTTTATCATATGTATCTCCAGAAAATCTTATAGTATGTGTAATAGTATCTTTTAGTTTTTTCTTCTTAAATTCCATGTATAATCACCTCCAATTTTGAGATGATTATATAAAAATTCATTACAAAGTATAGTGTGTTATACTTTAACTTTTTTGCTTTGGTGTAGTGTGTTACACTTTAAAAATTTTTAATTCCGTAGTGTGTTACGTTTTAAAAAAATTTAATTCCATAGTGAGTTATGTTTTTATCCTGGTACACATCTAAAAAAATTCCGTAATGATTTACGCTTTTTTGAAAAATGTGTAGTGTGTTACACATTTTAAATTTTATCTGCAAAACCTACTTTTAGATATGTACCATCAGATAATTTTAAAAATCCATTTACAATGCATGTAACATATATTATTTCTCCTTTAGTTGCTAAACGAGTCACAGAAGAACTTAAACTTGCTTGGCTTCTGATATTAGGATAATCACAATTTATTTTATATTTAGTACCTTTTTGCTTTTCTCCTTCTACAGATAAATTTAATCCTGGTATAAAATTAGAATATCCCATTAATTTTAATTTATTACTCATATTTATGGCATTTTGTTTATTAAGATATGCTCCACATTGAACTTTATATAAATCATCTATTTTTACTCTATAAGTATCAATTCCTTTAGTATTAAGTTCTAATGCTAATTTATCTGCATTTTCTTTATTAAAAAAAGCTCCAGTTTGTACTCTATATATTTCTGCAGTATTTGAATTAGTTCCTGTTAGTTTATAATATTCCTGTTTGATCATTTCATAAAAACGATTAATACCCATATCAAGAGTTCTATGAGGACAATATTTACCGCTTCTATCTTGATGTGTTCCTATTCTCTTATCATCAATACGATCTAATCCCCATCCATATTGTTTCATAAGATAAGCTATATATTTTGCTGCAAGTTTTTCAGCTTTTATGAATCTATCTCCACCAGATAAACTATAACATATTTCTATTCCAATTGTATTTCTATTTCCAAAACCAGTAGCACTATCTCCCGCATGCCAAGCATTTCTATTATGTTCTATACCTCTTACTATTCTATAATCATCTACTGCATCATGAAATGATACTTCATTATTATTTCCTATCATATATGATATTTCAGCTTTAGCAGATGCATCATTTGCTGTATTATGAATAGTTATTCCTTGTGGTTTCATTGAATACGGACATTTTATATTAAATTTATTTTCTGGACATAAAATTTTTGTAATTGGTACGCTCATATTACTCATCTCCTATTCCATTTGTTTCTTTCATAGAAAAATCATTTTCTTTTATATTTTTTTCATATTTTTCTTTATCAAATAATTCAACTGTTACTTTTACATCATCATCCATAAAAAATTCCTCCTTATATAAAAAAGGGATGCGTTATTGCACCCCTTTATCTCCTATCTTGTTAAATAAGTCATGAATAAAGTTTGCTCCTCTACTCATCAAAATACCAGTTAATATCCATCCTACTAGTGGAATAGATAAACTAATCCCTTGCATAGCAAAAATGTCTATTTTGGCTAACATGCTTACACCAACGCTAACTATTAACGCACCTATTGTATTTACATTTGCTTTTCCATCTTTCCATACCATTTTTAATGTTTCCCATATAGCTTCTACTAATAAAGCTATAGTTATAATTGTTACTATACTCATTTTAAATTCCTCCTAAATTTTATATACTTTATTCCACAAATCATGGACATAGCTATTTGATTTTAAATCATTTGTATAATGCTCATATATTTCATGTGCCAGCACCTCTTCGTACTCACTTTTGTTTACACCTCTTAATTTTTCCTCTAAATGATTAATTAAGAAGATTCTGCATTGCATTATATCCATTTTATTAATTTTGTCATAAAAAGGAACTTGAATTTTATCAAGCCCCTTGTCTATTGATTTTTTTATTACACTGCATATAGTACTTAATGCCCCAATAAATCCAGCTAGTGCAATAATGAATGTTATTATTTGTGATATTGTTATATTACTCATTTTCTTGCACCTCTTCTTCTGTATTTTCTTCAATAACTGTATATTTATCCTCTACTAAAATCATAAGTTCAGAATATTGTTCTATTGTTATTTGACTAAATGTAGCAAAATTATTTAATAGGTCTATAATAGACTGCTTGTCTATATAGTATTTTCTTTCAATAAGTTTCTTTAACATATTATATAGCATTCTAAATCACCTCACTTTCATTGTCTTTTGCAAGATTTTCTGCGAGTAAACTTGCAGTATTAGTCGAGCTTAAAAGTGCTTTTATTTCGTCAATTTGAGCTTGTAAATTATTTTTTAAATTTATATTCTCTTGTTGTACCTCTTCAAAAGCTTTATATAATGGTTTATTATATTCAAAACTAAATGTTCCATTGTCTATAGAAATATTATTTAGATCTTCCATTAATTCTATTGAATTTAAAGCCTGTTGAGTTTCTTCTGGTAGTTCAATTATTTCTGGGATTTCTAAAGTATAAAACACAGTAATTGGTATACCCTGGGCGTATTGCTCTTGCAAAATATTTTTCCAATCATTCACAGATGATATATCTGTAAAGCTTCCAAAAGCTAATGCCTTACCACTTACATCATAAATGTTAAACACATTTAGATTGTTCCATGTTCCAGCATTTGCGCCTAGTTTAAAATGTGTGCATAGCGCCGCTTGATTATTAGTGTTTGCTATTTGAGCATTTTCAAGATTAAGAACATATCTATACCCTTTATTCGTGCTATTCGCATTCCAATTTTCAGTTCCATCTAATACTAACTCTTTTATATATTTGACCAAACACCATTTAGCATCTATTTTCTTAATTTCACCTTTGTAATCTCCTATAGCATTATTAAATTCGTTTTCTGGTAATGATATATTCTTTCTATAGCCATTATATGGTACGAATTTATCTATTCTTTCATATGTAAGCTGTGGATATATTACACAATCTACACTAGAGTTTACCACGATTTCCGCATAGATATAACCTGCTGATAGATTTTCTGTCAATATACTATCTTGTAAATTATTCGCAACGGTGTACTTGTTATTTGAAAAAACAACTATTCTTGCTTTATTATTTTCGTTGTTTTTTATATATGAATAAATTCTTTTCGCTCTAGGTATATTTAGCCTAGTTCTAAATCTATCTTCATATGTTCCTAGTAATGGTATTGATACTGCTTGTGTTGAAGTTCCCACGCATTTTAAACCTAAGTCATCTTGCACTGTAAATGTTACTCCGTAGCGTGTTACTGTATATCCTGGTTTATAGTCTGGATTATCTATATATAGTAAATTTTCTTGGTTATCTTGGATATTCTGTTCTGCAGTTAGATTTATTTGTGACGGATAGTCTAAACTTGGCATATTTGGATATCCTTCTACATAATCAATTTTAGTTGTTCCTTTTACCATCATTGGTTTAGCAATTTTCAAATCAGATAAGTTTATTTCTGTTTCATCTATTTTTTTAATTACCAATTTAAAATATTTTGCATTTTCTGGAGTAGTAAAGTTCTGGTTTTGATGATTATTAATATTATCAGATATACTCTGCTGTGCAGTTATCCATACCTTATTTAAATTATAGTAATGTATATTAACAAAAACATAATTAGAATTTTCTAGACTACAATAATATTTTGTAAGTTCATCTATTGCCATAAGTTCCTTTGTTCTTAATCTAGTGCTATTTTCCATTAGCTGTCCAGTTGTGCCTTCTAAACTTCCTACCTCCCAATATTTTTCTTCACTATATAAAATGTTAGCCGTAGGTATATGTGTTTCTTGCTTTAATTGATCTCCTTTTATTACTAAACCATCTATTTTAGAATTATCTGCATAAATTGTGCAAAAATCTTTGTCTATTACTTTATCTTTTAAAGCCCTTGAATATTTATTATCACTTTCGTTTCTTTCATTTTCAAGTGAATTTTCTACTTCTGTTTTAGCCTGTAAAGTTTCTTCTTTTAATGCCGAAGTATTATTATATATTCCTTGAGTATCATTTTTAATTTGCTCTGTATCACTTTTCGTTTTCTCTATAGATGTTTTCATAGATGATATCTCATTCTTCATATTTTCTACAGAGGTTTTATCTGCAGATACCTGGCCAGCATTTGCAATTGATAACTCTGCATTCGCTTTGGAAATATTCGCTTGTTGCGTTGCCTCATCAACTAATTTTTCCACATCTTCAACAGATTTATCCATGCTTTCTTTTTGCTCGTCTATATGAGCTTTTGAGACATTTATATCTTCTTGAATACTTGTTATATTAGTTTCTATTTCTGTTACTCTATTTAGACTATTTTGTGCATTTTGTTCACTTGTCTTTGCATTAGTTTCACTTGCTTTTGCATTTTGCTCTGATGTCTTTACTCTTCTCTCTATTTCTTCTATATCTGTTTTATTTTTAGATACTTCTTTTGATACTGCATCTATTTCTTGCTTTCTAGCATCTGCAATCGTATTGAATTTATTTGTTTCTAATAAAGCATTATCGTTATATTCTTTTATGCTTTCATTATAAAAGTCTTTCATCTCTTGTAGATATTGCTCTAATATATTCGGAGTTATTTCTTCTGTATATGTAGCTTCTTTATCATATGCTCCTTCTATTATTTCTAATGTATCAAGATTACTACAATATCTGTCAATTAGTGCATTATCTTTACAATTAGGAGAAAAAATACCAATAAATAGCAAACCTGGTTTTTCTAGAACCTCATGTGGAATTTTTACTACATTACTTATTCCTACGGATTCTATAATCTTTATATCATCATTTTTAAAATATACACTTAATAATCTGTCTTTATATATATCGTTATATTCTACATTTATTAGATATGTATTTACATTTCCAGTTCTTAATTTCTCTTTATCAACAATTTTAACTTTTTTATCATTTATAATTATCTTCATTTTTTCACCTCTTAATTATACACATAATAGACATCAACATAGCAGTGATATGCAGCTCTATCATTGTTAGTTGTAATTGTAATTGAATTGTTGCCTCCATTTATATCTACATAAATACTATTATCTCCTTTATCTATATATGGTAAATTTTTTACTCTATCTGTCCCTTCTGGAACTGTAGGTTTATTGTAATAGGCAACGCCCTCATATTTTACAATTTTGCATATTCCTCCTTTTGTATTAATTCCCATTGGGACTTCTTTAGTACTTGCATTTGGAGCTGGTCCACAATCTATTCTTTTTACATATACTTTCTTTCCATTTAAAATAGTATTAGTTTCATGTTCTTCTCCATCTTTAATTTCAATTTTTACTTCTGGAATTAATCTTCGCCACTCATATAACTTTAAATATTCTTGGCCACAAGCACTCGCATACTCTGAAAATGTGCTCGAAGATATTTTCCCGTACCTATACCAAAACGTATCAGTTACAGTATCATATGCTATTTGACATGCATTTCCATTAGTGTATCCTAAAACAAATAAAATGCCCTCAAGAACTCCATCAAAGTATGTTTGTGTATTGAATGGAAAGTTTATTGCCCCTGATCTAATTCTGTAAATTCCTGGAGTAACAGAAAATCCCGTGTTAGCATCATTTACATATTTATCGTAAATTCCAACATCAAGCTTACCATTTATCATTTTAATCAAATCATTTTGAAGTTTATTAAGATTCGCAGCACTAATTGGTGTTGATAAATTAGGTTTATTTTTAAATTCAATCATATTATTCCTCACTTTCTGGCTTCATAAAGCCATATATTTGTAACGTAGCACTAATCATACCAGTTTTTAGTGCACAATTTACTTGATTATCTATACCATAATTGCTTGTACTATATGAAGGAATAGAGTCAGAACTTGCTATAACTAATCTATTATTTCCTTGTACTAAATATTTTCCTATATCTATTGTACTAATATTTTCTAATCCATTCCCTTCTGGCTGCCACAAGTTATTTTCTAGTCCAATATCAATCTCTTCTCCGTAGCTTTCCTCTACGTCAAAAAAAGAACTGTCTATATTCCATACTCTACTTATACTGTTAATAGATTCTTTATATACTTTTACATTTCTACTATATCCTTTACCTTTGCTACTACCTTGATATCGTACATCAAGAGGAAAATGATTCATAACAATTATCGCTTTTTCTATTGCAAAATTTTCTGGTATATATGCATCAATAATAACTTTTGCTTTGAAATTAGACGAATTTAAACTATTAGCTCTAAATCCAACTTGTCCAAAAGTTCCAGATAAAGTATCATTCATATTGCTATGGCCAATATATTCTAAATTAGTAATAAGTCCTTTTCCTCCCAAAATACTTGTTCCATCAGCCATTCTTATTCCATCACTATTGATTACTACAGCTCCATTTGCTATTGAAGCATTTCCTTTTTCATCAATAGAAAATCCACCATTAATTGTGGTATATCCTTCTAATGCCAATTTAGAGGCTATAATTTTTATAGTTTCAGGAGTTAAGTTAATTTTTGCTATTAATTCTTCATCTCCAACTTTTTTGCTTACTTCTAATAATATTTCATCTGCAATTTGTTTTATTACTGAACTCATATAAACTTGTGTGGCATATAGCTCATTTAATTGGTTATTAAAAATATATGTTGCTTCTATATTCCAATTTTGATATTCTTTTATTGAAATATAATTGTTTCCTTTAAATAATGTTAATTGTAAATTGTCATCTAAAATAATTTCTTCTGGCGTATCTAATATTTCAAAAGTATCTTCTCCAATTTCTTTAACATATATCAACGCCTTAACTATACAGCATCCTTTATCCTTATCAAATTCAACAACCAATTGATCATGTATGCCGTTATATTCAGATAATGGATAAATACAATTATAGAAAAACTCTCTACTTTCTGTTCTATCTTCATTTTCCACTAATATAGTAATTTCATTTCCTGCATTTTGTGGATATAAATCTTCACTAGGATATAGATATTCGCTAGGGAAAACACCATTATCTGTATTTTCTGCATGTAAAATAAGTTTCAAAATATTAGTATTTAAAGCATCCTCCAATAATATTTTGACTTTTCCTTCAACTGTTTTAGTAAAATTAGTAAAACTTGATACCGTTTGATTTATACTTGCAATGTCTTGTTCATTTTTAGTTATTTTTTCAGTATTTTCATCTGTTTCTTGAACTAATTGGGTTATCTTACCATCAATTTGATTAATTTCACTTTGCACTCTTCTAATTTTAGTTTCGGAGCTAACCTTTTTTACTGTTGTATCTTCCTTTGCTTTATCTGATAATTTAGAATTAATATTGCCTAAAAATCTTCCTTTTAATTCAATATCATATTGATATATTACTGGTTTACCATCAATAACAACCTTATCTCCAACATCTAATGCTGGATTAATTCTTGTAGTACCAGATTCAAAACTATATGCAGTTAATCCATTTACTACATCATATATACTCTCAATTTCAGAGGCCGAATTTACAAACATATTATTAGAATTTATCCATAACGTATTTCCTGATGCATCACCTAAATTGTATGACCTAATACCATCTTGATACTTTACTCTAGTTATTGTGTGTTTTTCTCCCCATTCGTATTTCTTAAATAATCTTAATTGAAGTGCTTCACTACTTTCATATATATTTTTTAAGTATAATTTTCCATCTCTTCCTATAACAGCAATGCATCCCGCTTTTTCTGCTATATAACTTAAGTATTCTCGAGCTTTTATTGTATTATCCCATACCGCTATTTCATTATTTTCATTTAAAAAAGTAGCAGTACCAAGTTGTACTCCTACTTTACTACATATATCTAATAAAACTGTTTTTAGTGTTGCTGGATAATTTAATGTGCTACCATCATAATTACTCTCAAATTTTATCATATTATCACGAGCTTTTATTGTTATAGTTGCATTATTGGTGTCGTCTACACTTTCCACATTATACACACCTAAAGGTATAATTTCATATTCATCATCTACTAAAATGCCATAATCAATTTTAACTATATTTAGATTTGCTGGTAAATCTTTTTTATATAGTTTTAATTCTAAAGATTGAGATGTCGTTGTTCCAAGTATTATACTACTATCATCATTATATAAAGTATGTGATATCTTTAACTCCAATATTTTAACATCTACTAATTGTTCATTTATATATATATTAATTTTAGACTTAATTCCATCACTATATATTTTCTCTTTCCATTTATCACTTACTGGGTACATATCTTTATCCTTTCTGTGAATCTACTAATTCCTTTTGCATTATGCTAAATGATGCCTCCCATTTACTTTTACTTGCATCTTCATCTTCACCAGTTTTATGCATATGTGCATTCCTTTTTGAACATCTAAAAGGGGCACTCAACATTCCATTAGGTACACCTGGACATTTTAATTTTATATTCATCGGATTTTTAAATGTTTCTTGTAATATTTCTTCTGCTTCTTCTTCAGTCAGATAATCAAAACTAAATTGAGCTTTAACCATACCTACTGCTATTGGATTATCTATTAAAGAACCATCTTCTGCACTTGTATAGCTATCATTATCTGTATCTTCCATATCGATCTTAAAATCTGATGGACTTTTCATTAATTTTCCATCACTTTTCCATACCATGTTATCATCTCCTTTGGGGATATAATGAGCAGTTTAATGTCGTACTCAGGACAAACAAAAGAGAATAGATTTCTCTATTCCCTTAATTTTCTTATATCAATTTTGCACAATCTAAAATTATATCCTTTATCCAATTTTCATATTCTACTCTATCATATAAACTTAATTTGGAAAATCTAAAGTATTCAAATAAATCACTTACTTCTACCATTCCAGAATAATTATCAGAAGATATCATTTTTTTAGTTTGTATATTTAATTTATTTCTTAATTCATCATCAAAGAATAATATTTCTTTTTCTTCTGACATTATAACTATACTTATATTTCCTAAATGTCCATGCGTAAATGTTATTGTCTTGCTTTCCATATTATGCACACCCCTTTTCTATTAATGGTAATATATCATGTTCTTTTAATATTCTATATAAGAACATTCTACCTTTTTGTGTCCATTCCATATTAGGTTTTACATCTGGTGTTCCATCTTTATGATGAAAATGTACTACTTTATTATGAGTATATCCATAACCTCTATGTTTACTATATAACAACCAATTTCCACCTTGTTTATATTGTATACCTAGACTATATAATAGCTTATTCATTTTATTTGCTGTCATACCATAGTCATTTGCTATTGCATTTACTGTCATTGTTCCTTTTGTTCTTAATATCTTATCTGTATAATCTGCTTTGGGTTTTAATTCTCCTATTAGCTTTTGGTTTTGTTCATTTAATAAGCGTTCTTTCTTTAGCTCTGTTGCTAGATTTATTATTGTATCTGGATTTGTTAATACTTCTTCTATCTTATCTGGTGTTAAATATGCTCCATGTTTTCTTATACTAGGTAGTACTTCATCTGTTACCATATCTTGAAATCTTCTTGCTACTTCATTTTTAGCTTTAAAACATAATTTGTAAAATATATTCTCTGGTATATATTCTGGTAATTTATATTTTTCGCAACTTGTTGCGAAAGAAAACTCACTTAAATATTTCTTTAGAGTTCTATGTCTTACATATTCAACTCCATTTTTATTTTCAGTAAATCCAAGTCCTCTTGCTACATCCTCTAAGTTTAGCTGTGCCATACCATTTGCACTTTGATATCCTCTTACATTATTTATTTTTAGTATTTCATTCATAATTTACATCCCCCTTAACATTAAACTTTTTATTTTATTATATATACTTATTCCTGTTATCCAATATGTAACAGCTTGTATACTTGTTAAAACTATTAAACTTGGTACATGTATTAATACCATTTTAATTAAACACATTATTATTAAAATTATTACCTCAATTATTCCCATAATTAATTCTCCTTTACAGATGTATCAATTACATTTTTTAATTCCTCTCTTATTGAGAGTAAATAATCAAATAATATATCTGTAATAGTCTGAGTAGCTTCATACTTTCTTAATAGCTCATAATGTTGTTCAACTAACCTCAATTTTAAATCTACTGGTTCAGTATACGCTAATTCCTTTTCTATAAAATATCCTAATAAATCGTTTGCTTTAATTACATCATTTTGTATATCTTCTAATTTACTTACATTTACCTTTCTTTCCATAAAAAAATGACCTCCATTCAAAATTTCTCTTGAACTTCAGCCCTTACTGTGATACAATAGATTTGTAAGGACCTCTGTTCTTATAGTTTCGAGATAATGTTATAGTTTGGCGACTGGACATTATCTCCTTTTTTTATTTTATTTCTTCATCAATTTTTTCTATGAGCCATTTAGTCTTTGTTTTATTTTGCTCTTTAAGTACTTTTTCTATTGCATTATATTTATCAATTGGTAATAATACATTAAAGTCTTTTCTAGTTTTTCTTCTTTCTTTAAAATATTCGGCTCTACTTTTATTATCTATTTTACTCCCTCCTATCTGTATCATGATATTATTATATCTTTATCATGATACAATGTCAAGAGTTTTTTTATAAAAAAGTTAAAAATATTTTTTCCTGTCTATTGGGTTTTGTTTTTTATGTTTTCAAGGTACAAAAAAGAGCTAACTTTCGTTAACTCTAAATTAATCATGATTATATAGTTTCCCTTTGGGATCAATATAGAATATATAAAATATATATTTAATAAATACCCCTATTACTCTCCCATTTGTAGGATTATTATTAGGATATAATCTAAAAACACTATATTTCCCTGGAAATTTTCTATGTGAGTTACTATCCAAAAATCCTTTTGGTATCTGCTTATTAATCTGATTTTCTTCAATTAACTCTAGTCCTGTATTCTTTCTTCTTTGACTTATTAAAAGATATTCTTGACTAGATAAATCAATTATTCTATCAAACAATGCTGCTTTTTCCTCTTGTGTCAAATCGTCTAAACCATAAGATATGAAAGAATAATTAAAAATCATATGTGTAGGTGAATAACAATTTGTACATGGCTTTATAATAGTATCTTTTACTTTTCTTAATTTTTTACTCATTAAGCTTCTTCAAAAATATTATTATCAAAATATTCTTTAATCAAACTATTGCTAATTATTGCATTCTCACCATTATTTGCAATAGTAATATCCCATGGAGTTCCTTCTTCATGAGTTTTATTTCTTAATTGCCATGCTGTATATCCTGCAAAATTTTCGTATGTTAATTCTAATGCTTGTTTTGCTTCTGGATTTCTTTCAACTATTACCATTCTTTCCTGTTCTTCTTTAGTTAAATTTGTATTTATTTCATTTCTTCCATTTACTTTATATACTCTATAAACTTCTTCTACAACAGGTCCATGTTGCCATGCACATATATCTTCTTTAAATAAAGGTTTGTTATATAAAGCTAAATATATTCCTTGTGCATAATATAATAGTTTTTGCAATTTTAAATGCGTTATTCCTTCGTATACTTCATAATTTTCATCATCTGTTATAAATTCTTTTTCTTTGCTATGATTTTTTGCTAGAAACCACAAAGCTACATCTAATGCACTAAACATATCCTCACAACCTTTCTAAATAGTATATGAGATTATAGCACAATTATTTACATAATGCAACCTATTTCATATACCAACCCTCTTATTTTTTATTTTATCATATATTATAAATATATTTCTTCTTAAGAAACGTTTTTATTCTTTTTTAATAAAATATGTTACATTTATTCTCTATTTTGAAATGTTTTTGAAATATTTATATATACAAAAAGAGCTAAACTTTTGTTTAACTCTTTCTTATATTTTAAAATAAAATTAATACATTGACGCTTCTACAATTTTAAATGTCGCATTTTTCATAGACTCTAACTTATCTGATGATACAAAAGTAAATATATCAAATGATTGGCTTTGACCTGCATTTAGATCATTTGCATATACATAATCTTGTGCTATTCTCGAACCATCTTCACTAACTGCTTCAATTTGTATACTATATGATTTTTTTTCAGATGCTTTATTAGTAACTTTTACTGTAAGCTTTGTTTTTGAAAAATATTCTTCTTCAATAACTTCAAATTCTCCTAAAGATACATCAACATAATTATTTAGAATATCTTCTGTATTTTTGCCAGTAGCATTATTTACAGAAGTATCTAAATCCTTACTCAAATCATCAAGTGAATCTGACAAAGCTTTTTGAGAGTTTAGTGTTATAACAATAGCAAGTAATCCTATAATCAAAATAATAATATTTTTTACTTTACTATCCTTCTTTATTAAAGCAATTATTGCAAATATTATAGCAAGTACACCTAGTACGAAAGATATATTATTTATAATAGGCATAAAAGATGTACAAATTCCTATTATACTTAATACCAAACCCGCTGTACTAAATCCGCTTTTCTTTTTTTCTTGATTTTCCATATAAAATCCCCTTTCTTTACAAAAAGATTATATACCATTTTTTCCAAAATACAACATGTTATTATGAAAAAATAATCACAAATTTGTACCTATTCAAAAATAACTTCTAAATCTCCACCTGTTTTCCTCTTTACATCTTTAATCTCATCAATAGCTATTTGTACTAATCATAAAAGAGTCAAACGAAAGTTTGACTCTTAATTAATATTTTATTTTACTTTATCTAAAAGTTCTTGTTTTTTTACACTAAATTCATAATCTGTTAATACTCCCGCCTCATGTAATTCAGAAAGTTTTTGAATTTTAGACATTGCATCTTCTTCTGTTATATATCTATGTTCTATTTTTGTTACTGTTCCATTTTCGATATAGTTTTCTTTTCCATTTTTTATTATTATTTGCAATGTAGACTGTATTCTTTGTGCTTCTTTATATAATTTATTATATTTTGCACTATTTTCATTCAAATTAAAAATAGAATTTGGAGACTTTAAATATATTTTTTCATTTGGTTTAGATAAATTATTAACCACAACATTTACGTACAAATCTTTACAATATTGTATTTCGCTTGAGAATGTATTTATTCTAGATTTTACTTTTCCATGTTTTAGTTTTCCACTACTAGTACCATATGACGAAGTTAAAGTGTTGCTATTTTTTATTATTTCACTCTCTAATATATCAGAAAAGCCAAAATAGCTTTGATTTAAATATATATTTTTTTCTTTTTCATTCACATAAAACTCATTATAAATTTTTTTATATCCTTTATTTAGTAATTCGTTATCTTTTATATTCTCATTATAGTCTTTCTGTTCTTTTATTTTATTATTTCTTTTTCTAATAAAATATGTGAATGCAACAAGAGCAGTCAAAACTATACACACAACTCCTCCAGTTCTCATATCACTATCTGTTATTCCCACAATACCACATAGTCCAAAAAATAAACAAAAACTAATCATACTAATATTAATAATTACATCTATAATTTTTTTCATATAACACTCCTATAATATAGTAATAAGTATATACCAAAGTTTACCAATTATCAATATAAAGTATCATTATTAACTAAAAATAACTTCTAAATCTTCTCCTGTAGCTCTTTTTATATCTTTTATATCTTCTATAGCAATTTGTCCTATTTTTTTATTTCCAACTATAGCTGTTATATTCAAACTTATTGGATTGTCATTCCCACTAGTATTTTCCTTTAATGCTTTTACAAAAGTTTCATACATTATACTTCTTGGCGATGTTATTTCAGGATCATTTTGAGCTCCAGAATATTCTCCAAAAACTCCAATAGTTTCTTTCCATGCAACATTCCCTTTAGCAAGTCGTGGTAATGAAACAGTACTCATTTGATTTATATGAAATCCTATATCTTTTCCACCAAATATTGGTATCCAGTCTGGAATATGCACATTTATATTATTTAGTACATCTATTACTTTATTAACACCCCATACTATACCATTGGCCATGGATTCTATTCCACCTAGTATAGAATTTATAACACTTTTTATTGTATTCCATATTCCATTCCAGACGTTAGACACTATACTAGAAATGAAATTCCAAATAGAGTTCCAAACTACTTTAATTTCATTTAAAACATTCGATATTATTTCTTTAATTTTAATAATAATTGTAGAAATTGTTGTTATTATTCCATTCCAGATAGAGCTTGCTACATTAGCTATACATGTCCAAACATTTTTAAAAGATGTAGCAACTGCTGTAAATATTTCTTCTGCTTTTTGCTTAAATAACTCCCAATTTTGTATTATTAACAATATTGCAGCAATCACCATTGTTATTCCTAAAACTATCCAAGCTGTAGAACTTGTAAACAATTTAAATGCTATTTTCGCTACTGATACAGCAGTTGTTAGTACAGAAATAGCTGTAGATAATGTATATATAATAATCGCTAAAGAAGTTAATATCTCTATGATTTTTGGATTTTCAACTAACCATTTAAAAACATCTATTAACCCACTTAATACATCTAAAGCCAATGCACCTATTGATAATCCTATTTCACTTAAAGCATCAATTAAAGGTTGCCATTCTATCTCTGCAAGTTTTTCTGTTATTTCCCTGAATTTATCAGAACAATTATTTAACCATTCTTGAAAACCTGGACTTTGTACTATGTTATTTATTGCTGTTAATAAATTATTTAATGCATTTGCAAGATTTTGAACGATTATATCTCCGTTACCATTGTAATTCCATGCATTCGCAAATGCTTCTGCTATATTACCTATAATACTTAATATATTTTCTAAAATAGTATATACTGTGCCATTTGCAAATATATTTATAAAGCTTTGTCCTATGCTCTCTAGTAATAATCCTATTTGACTAAATGTTTCTTGAGCTTTTGATATTAGTTGTGGACTATATGTATTCCAACTTTCAACTAATGGTATAAAGAAATCTGCTAGTCTTTGTTGAAATGGAGTAAGTTGTGTATCTAAACTTGATAGATCCACGTTCGGTGATGATACACTATTACTACTATCTCCAGAGCTTGACGATACATTACTTATTTCACTATGTATGCTTGCTAGGCTTTTATTAGCTTTACTTGCTTTATTAGCATTATTTGCCATAGAGCTATAAGCACTTGATCCTGCTTTTGCAAATATATTTACTTTAAATAAGGCATATATTACACTTTGTACTGCTTTTAATAATTGATAGAATAAATTAGTTACATATTGTATTACTGGTGCTACAGCACTTCCTAGAGCATATTTCATATAGTCTATATTTGCACTTAGTTGTTTAGCTCCGCTATCTTGACTAGATAACCATGCTTGGCCCGCAGAACTTAATGAATTATATACGCTTTTTAAACTAAATAATGTAGCTGCATATTTTAATAAGCTTTTCATTCCCCCACTTAAATTTGGAGTAAATTTTTTAAATATACTTACTACCTTACCGCCAGCTTGGAATATTTTACCTAAACCAGCTGACATTGATCCTATTAATCTAAAAGCACCTTTCATTCCAGAACCTACTGCATTAAATATTGCTTGTAGTTTACTTGTCTTTGCGTTTGCTTTTTCTTGTTCTTTTGCTACTTGAGACGTGTTTTGTTTTAATTCATTTAGCTTACCTTTTGCGCTTTCAAGTAGACTACTATATTTATCTACTTCTAAATTTAGTTTATCTGTTTGTTGAATTAAACTATTATAATTATTATCAGATGCTAATTTTAAAGTAGTTTTGTTTTGCAATTGTTTTGAATCTAAATTAGGATTTTTACTTTTTATTTCTCCATAAACATCATCTTCAACCTTATTTACAGCACCTTGACTTATTTCTAATTTTAGTTTACTAGATGTCAATTTCTTTTGTAACGACTCAATTTCTTTTTCTAACTGCGTTATTTGTTGTGAAGCTTCTTCATTATTTACCTCTAACTCTATTTCACTAGATTTGTTTTTATCTTTTACTTCTTCTAGTTTATCTTTAGTTTCTTTCATAGCTTTACCAACATCTTTAGCCATTTGTTGAATATTTGTATTATTCATAGCCTCACTTATTTGTTTTGTTGCTTGAGCTACTTTTTGACCTACATCTTGCATATCCATTTTAGACAATTCTTCTTTTGCACTCTTGGTATATTGTGCTGCCTTTTTTAAGCTTTCATTGTATAGTTTTTCTGTAGCCTTTAAGAACCCTTCATCTAGCTTTTCTGGATTAAAAGTAGATTTAATTTGTTTCTTTACTTGATCTGTCCCTGCCTTTACTGTTTTATTCAATTTATTAAAATCTACTTTACTTATTTCTTCTGAAACTTCCTTCATTAATTTTGTAAGTTGGGGTTTCATTTTGTAAAATTCTCTTAATGCTTCTTCTACTTTTGCAGTTACTATTATTTCTATCTCTTCGACTGTCGTATTACTCACCTCCCAATAAAAATAATTAAAGAGCTAAACATTTAAGTTTAACTCTTATAATTTTTAATTTTGTTTAAATTTTTCTAACATTTCTACATTAAAATATTCTGATAACTCATTAAGATATAAATATAAATCAAATTTATTTACTTGACCTAATTTCTTTATAAGTTGCTCTTTTTCTATTTTAATTGGAGGTTCAATTCTTAAATAAGATTTATAATTTAATCCTACTTCATACCAGTTTTTAATTTCTTTTTTTCTTATAGAATTATTTTGAGTTGTTATTTTCATACCTAAGTAATCATTGCTTTTTTCAATAATAAAACCATGCCCATCATCAATGATTAAGCACGGTCTTTTTTCTAATTCTACACTTATACTTTTTCCATTATTAACTTTTATTTTAGGAGTTAATACTATCCATATTTCTCCTATATTGGCTTTTTTCATTATAACTCCCTCCTTTTAAAATAAGAGTTAACTCTTCATTCTTCTTAACATTTTAATTTGTTCTTCTATTGTTTGTTCTTTTTTCTTAAATAAATTACCAAACATTTCTTTTAATTTTACAAATTTAGGTTTTTTAACGCACATAGAGTTTGACATTATTACCTTATCTGTCACAGCTTCAAAAAGTTCTATATTTCGTTTTATATCATCTGTTATCTTGAATAAATTAACATTACAATACAAAATTGCCTCTTTATATCTTGCATTCCAATACTCTTCTGGCTTCATTCCAAAATAATATGCTAATGCCTCTAGAGAATATAAAAACCCCTTTATATTTCTTGAATTTTGTATATTATCAAGTATATCTTCTATTTTACTTAATTCTGATATCCTTGCGCTACAAATCCCTTGAATTGTTCTTGAGCTACTGATGTAATTGCTTTTTCTGCTGAAGTCTTGACAACATCCTCTAAATTGACTTGTCCAAAAGGATTGCTCATTTTGTTTGCTATTTCTTTCTTGCTCATTTTTTTGTTGAAAAAACCCTCTTCATTTATTACCTCTGCTAATTCGTTATAAATATCCTCGTATGTTTTTCCTGTTTCTGCTTTATAATCATCTATAAAATCATAAACTTCTGTTGAACTTTTAAATGGATTTGTTTTATCTTCATTTTCCGCAAGTAAATATATTATTTTAGATAAACTTTCTAAGTTTAATTTATTCATTGCCTTAAAATATACTTCTTCAAAGCTATCTCCTTTTAAAACATTTGCTATATCTACTAATTTTCTTGTTCTTATTACTAAATTAATTGTTTTGTTTTTAGTTACTAATTGCATATTTTACCTCCATATTAATATTTTGCTGAATCTGCTTCTACTGGATATCCATCAGTCTCTACAAGTTTGCTCTTTTTAAATAATCTTATTGTATCTTTTAGCAATTCTCCATCTTCAACTGCATTTGGTGCTATAGCTAATGTAGCTTTAAATGAAAATACAATAGGGTTTTCATTATCAGAAGCTGTTCTTTGAGGATATTTTATGAAAAAGTATTTTTCTTCTTCATTGTCTGCAATTGCTTTTAATGATTTATGTCCTAAATGCGTGAATAAAACTTCTACATCTATCGCTTCTGCTTTCTTTTTGCCTTCAGCCATAAATTCCTCATCTTTATCTACAGCACTATATGTTATTCCATCTGGTAATTGTGCTAGTTGACCTATATTTTGTACCCATGCGACTTTTGTTTTTGCTCCTGTTAATGTACTAGCATATTCTAGAGTTGCTTTCATTGCAATCTCTGGATTTGTTTCTTTTGTAATTGTTGTTTCTGACATTTTTAATTCCTCCTTAAATTTTTACACAAAAAAAGGCATCATATAAAGCATTATAATTTACTTCGTATGTGCCTATCATTCTATATTTTTTTGTTATTTCATCAAATAGTATTGTTCCATTTGAATTAATCCTTAACATGTTTAGTTCTTTTAATTTTTCATCTGTTTTATTTATCATATCCATACATTTACGTTGTTTATCACACCAATTTTCCACTGTAATTTGGATTCTTTTTAATACTGGTGTTGTATTTTCTGCATTTCTTATACTTACTAAAGGAGTTAATATAACTCTACAAGGATATATGCTTTCAGACGTAGGTGTATCTAATACCACCTCTTCTTCTAGTTCTTCTAATTTAGTACATACTAAATCAGACATATCTTTTTCTGTAAAATCTCTCACTTACATACCTCCTTTAGAAATTCTTTTATTTTTGTATCTATAATTTTAATATTCTTTTCTCTAGTTTTAAACTCAGCATTTTCAAGGAAATGATTTGGTTTTGAACCTCTAGCGACATAAAACTCTTGTCCATTTATCATCTTAGTAGGATAACTAAGTGGTCTTAATACCTTATTTTTAGGAATATACCACTCCACAAACCCACTTTCTCTAAAATGTTTTGTTGGCTCAGGTACATGCTCCATTTCTGCATATTCTCCTGTTCCAAAATATTCAAAAAATAAATATTTTGCCTCTTTATTATTTGCATCTTTTGCAATGAATTTTTCTGGATCAGCATATATTCTTCCTTTAACTTCTTTAGTTGATACATTTACTATTTCAATTAATATTCCCTCTTCATTATGCCCTCTTTCAAGTCTTATTGCATCTATTTGTATGTTTTTTAGTATATCTTCTACACTTTCTTTTACTATTTCTGGTAATTTTTTTATAAGTTTATCTATGTTTTTAAATTTATGTTTTACTTTAAATCTAACTTCCATTGTATTGCTCCAACCTATATAAATATGTATTGCCTATTATACTATGATCTAATACTCTATATTCTGGTACTATTTTCTCATCTTTTCTTACATTATTTAAAGATATACCAAAACCATTTTCTATATTATAATTTCTATCTATTCTAGCTTTTATAATACCATAATTTATTTCACCAGATGACTTTCTATCAAGTTCGTTTATATCTTGTTGTAAATTTAAATACGCCTCTTTAAAAAATACCCATTTTATTGTATATTCTCCATATTCTTTTACTCTTTCTGGTCTAGTGATATAAACTTTTGTTAAATTCTTAAGTAACATTATGGTAGCCTCCTCAATCCATCCTTTATAATATCGTTTCTAAGTTTGTCTTCTATATCTATATATGAATAAGACTCACTACCTTCACTAGAACTATTCATTCCTTCTGCGCCTAGGCGAACATATTTGGATATTACAGCACCTTTTATGTATGGATATAATCTTTTATCATCTTCTTTTAAATTAGATGTATTTGAGGCAATAGAACGCATTTCTTCATATATATCTAATATTATTGAATCAGTTCCTTCTTTATAATTTGCTCCTAAATATGCTTTTATTTTTAATAATATTTCTGTCTCGTTCATTCTACTGCCTCCTTAATTATCCCATTGAAATAATTCTTGCTATTGCAATTTCTTTATGGTCATAGTATTGTCCATCCGAACCTTTTACTAAATCCCAGTTTTCTCCATCTGCAAGTTCTTCATCTGTTGGAGAATCTGTTGCTTGATTTTTCATTAGGTAGCTTATTCCATGAGGTGCAAATACTTTTCTTTGTCTTTCATATAAATAGTCTCTATCTTCTCCTGCAACTCTATCCATTTCATGTGGTACTTTAGCTCCGATATTTTCATAATCAAAAGCTCCTTTACCAAATACATAAGTTATATATTTTGGTGTTGTACTTAATGAAGCTTCATAGTAATTTCCAATATCTGCAACTATTGGTGTTTCCACTGCTGTATATGTAGCATTTTTACCTGTTCCAGATTTTGTATAATATGTTTTTCCTTCTTCTAAAGCTGTATCTGTTGTTTTAGTATACACTGTATCATACTCTTCAGTAATTTCATCATATTCAACCACAACTTTTCCATTCCATGTGTATACATTTAAATCCCTTTCAATTCCATTTGCATCATTAAATCTTAAGTTTGTTACTAACTTTTTACCTTCTAAACTTGTTACTACTGCTGAATTAGCAACTACAACAGCAAATTTTCTCCTTCTATCCCCACAAGCTTTCTGCAATGCAACATTTAGTGTTGTTTCTTCGATTGAGCTGTTTGTTTCTTGTGAAATATCATAGGTATGTTTTTGTGCAAATTCTTTTCCTGCATCAGAAGTAATATTAAATAATGTTTTTGTTATTATTAATAATATATCTTCCCATACACCATCCCAATAATCATTTAATTGTGCTGCAACTTGACTCATAAAATCTTTTCCAGATGTTACATCATATGTAAAATCATCTTCATAGAATTTATCTTTTCTGCCGATGACAACTACACCTTGTTTATATGTAGATAATGTTTTCCCTTCACCATATTTAGTTGTTCCATCATAATTTACTGGTTTTCCTTTTAATCTTCCTGTCATTGGGATTACTCCATATGCAGAACCAGTTTGTGATGAAAATAGCTCCCTAATTCTTCTATTTCCTTGTAATATTCCAGATTTAATAAATAAATTTAATCTTTCTTGTGGTATGGTATCATAGTATGCTCCAAATGCTCTTTCATTAAAATATTTTTTATTAAATACTCCTTTATTTTCTTCTCCCATTCTCCTTTACTTCCTTTCTTTTAATCTTTATATTTTGGTAATTTACAAAGTTCTTCGTAAGTCATTTCACTTTCTGACTTATGATTACTTATGCCATCTCCCGTTTGTGGTGGTGGCTCCTTAGAATATTCACTTATTGCTTTTTCTCTATCTAATTTAGATGTCTTCTCAAAAATATCTAACTTTTTATTAATACTTTCTGCATTTTCTCTTGAAAAATCAATAGTATCTAAATACTCTATAGATATACCTCTTTGACTTGCTTGACGAATTGTTTCATCTTTTAATTTATAAGCATTTAATTCGCTTTCTGCTTTATTAGCTCTAGCTTTCTCCTGCTCTAATTCATAACTTCTTTTTTGATCTTCGTCCATTTTTGCAAGTCTTTCTGCTTCTGCCTGTTTATTTTTATTGTCAGCCTCCCATTTTGTCTTAGCAGTTTGTAATGATTGAGCTATTTTTTTATCAAATGCACTTTGATATTCTTTATCTTGTAATAACTCATCAAAACTTTTCTTTGTTTCTGTTGCTTTTTCTGCCCCAGCATTATCTGTTGTTACCTCTGTCCCAACATCTTTCTTTTCATCATCCATAAAAATCCTCCTTGTCCCAATTTGTTCATTTAAGCCCAAACTGTTACTTAATTTAATCCTTTATTCAAGCTAACTAGGAAAAAACGCATAAAAAATAAGAGCTTTCGCTCTTTTTACCTTTTTAAATATTATATTACTATTCTTACAATGCCTATTGTAAATAATATTAACCAATATATTGCTACATTATAGTCTGTATTAAATATTTGATTTATTCCATTTACTACTAATGTATCTATATTAAACCAAGTTAATATCCATCCAAATAACATTATCCAAAACATATTTTCCTCCTTTCAAAAAAATATATATAAAGAGCTATAGATTAATCTATAACCCTTTATTAAATAATTTATAACTTATATTTCCATATATACCCTCCTGCTGTTCTACGATTACCCCTGCAACAATTAGATATATTACAACTCTTTATTTTTATTTCTCTCTCAATATCTTTAATACAATTCCACTCTTTTATTATATTTTCATTTAAGTCATATTGTATAACTTTTTTAGATAATGGATTTTTTATACCTCTATTCCCATAATTGGGATTAGCTATTCCCTTTCCTGTTACTTTTTTTAATTGTTCAGGTTGTTGACCATAACTCCAATGTTCTTTTCCTTTTTTTCTTAAGCCTATTCTCCAAGAATGATCTTGATTTTCTTGATTATCACACCATTCTAAATTGCAAATACTATTATTTTGTTTATTTCCATCTTTATGATTTATTTGTGGTTTACCTTCTGGATTTGGTATAAATGCTTGTGCTACTACTCTATGTACCTTTATTGTAGTATTTACTCCATTTAAAGCTAAATTTGCTCTATAATATCCTCTTGTATCTTTACAATATTTTAATAATTTTTCGGGATAAGTTCTATAAAATCTTGACCCCTTAGGTCCTATTCTTTCTATTATTCTTCCTAAACTTTTAATTTTTCCCAAATTGCTAACTTGATATAATCCTTCATATCCTTTTATATCTTTCCATATTTCTTCCAAATTTTATATCCCCCTTAAAATATATCTCACTAAATTGTTATATAGACTTATTCTTGTTAATCTATATACTATTGCTTGTACACTTATTAGTGTAATTATTGTTGGCATACACAAGCATATTATTCTTGCTATGCACATTATTATTAAAATTGTTCCTTCTAATATACTCATATTAAATCCATCCTTTATAGCACATTACTTTCATTAACTCGTCTGCTATATTTTCTTCTTTAATATATGGATTTAAATATAATATTGGTCCAAAATCAGTATGTTGTAATCTTATTTGTCCATAATCTAACCAGTATGCTCTTTTAATTAAATATATATTTCTTTCTTCTTTATAAACAAACCAATTTATTACTTTTTCAACTTGTTTTTCTTTCCACTCTTTTACCCAAGCTTCTATACTTTCTCTATTTTCTTTTAATATTTCTTCTATTATTTCTTGTACTTCTTCCTCATAATCTTTATTAATTTCTAATTTAAATTTACAGTTTTGTATATCTACTATAAATTTTGATCTACAATTTAAATTCTCTTTTATTTCTGTTTCAAACATAAAAAATTACCCCTCTCTTCAAATAATCCAAAACATCACTTGAAAAAATGGGCAAAACTTGATATAATTACGATAGTTACTTTATGTAACTAAACATAAAAATATCTCTTTCAAGAAGATATTTTGGTTGAGCAGTCTGTTTCGGTCGCCAAACTTTAGACAGGCTGTTCTTTTTTATTATTTTACAAATTAACATTAAATCTTGTCAATCCCTTTTTCTATTTATCTGAATTTTTCTCCAACTTATTTATTCCATCTCTAATACCTTTACTATATCCTATATTATTTTTATTACAATAATTATCTAATTTCTTAAATGTATCATCATCTAATCTTACTGTTAATCTTGTATTTTTTACAGAATCAGTTGGTCTTCCCATTTTCTTTTCAGACAACTTTCTCCCTCCTTTCGTCTGACAATACTATTATATCATATGTCAGACATAAGTCAAGAGATTTTTCTAAAAAAGTTAAAAATATTTTTTTCCTGCCTGTTTGGTTTTATTTTTTATGTTTTCAAGGTACAAAAAAGAGCTAACTTTCGTTAACTCTAAATCATTTATTATTTTTTCTTAATAACCATGGAATCTCAAATCCATGTTCTAATTCTTCTTTTAATTTTTCATCAGCTTTTTCATAATCAATGTCTTTAGTTAATGTTTTATAATGCTCTAGTACCTCTTTATCTTTCCAATCTAATTCATTATAAAATTCGACTGCTTGTTTTGGTGTAATTTCATTAATGTTTTTTATCTTTAAATATTCTTCCTTTAAACTCATTCTAATATCTCCTTAATAATCTTATAAAATTTAGGTAATTTTTCTTTCAAGTTGTTTGGATTCTCAAAGTACTCTCTAAAACTCTCACTGAATATTTCAGTAATATACTCTAATTTTATTTTTCCATAATTATCTTTAGTCTCATTTATATTATTGCAATGAATATACCCTTGATACTCATCTATAAAATTATCATTTTTTAGTGCATATAGTAATCTATTGTCTCTCTCAATTATAGTTAATTTACTAACATTTACTAATTCTTGTTTTACTTTTAAGTATTCTTTATTCCCTTTTAATACTATATCTTCTATTAAATGTCCTATTTCATGTATTACTTCATATTTATTTGCTCCTTGATAAATATATATCACTTTATTTTTAGAATCATATCTACTAAAATCGAACTGACTTGTTCCTTTAGTTACAATAATAAATTGTAAATTATCATTTAAAGTTTTTCCTAATTTTATAGGTAATAAATTAATTGCATCATTTATAGCTTTTTCTTCGTTAATAGTATCATAGTCTTTTGTAACATTTTTTCTAATATATGGAACAATTATATCATCTTTATTTCTTAATGTCGATATATTTACATATTGAATAGTCGAATGACACCAATGAAAAAATGAAGTTATAGGAGGAAGATTAGCTCCTTGTACTAAACCCCAAACTTTGATTTTTTCTTGTCTTATATCTTTTATTGATAACCCTACATATCTTGTAAATTCATTATAATCATTAATACTAAATATCATTCCATCCATATATTTACACATCGGAGTTACATTATCACAATTATCTGATATAAAACGTACCTTTGCCTTCTTATCTAATAATTTTATTCCTTCAAGTTTTGCTCTATTATCTAATTCGATTAACTTATGGTCAATAACTCCATATATTTTATTTCCATTTATTTTTATCTTATTATCTACTTGTCTATCTATAATATTTTGAAATTCTACATCGTATATGTCTAATTCTTTTTGCTGATTTATATTTATTATAGCTTGTCTATATAATTTATCTGTATTATTCTTTATTACTATTTGTTTATATGTATTAAGATCATATCCATAACTATCATTCATCGCTAATAAACTCAAGAACAATATATCAGTTAATGTTAATATCTCTTTTCGTTTATAAAGAGGCAAACTTTCGTTTACCTCTTCTTGTCCTTTTGTATAATAGTAATTCATATCATTATATATTACTTGATTTTCATACTCATCTAACTTATTTTGTTCTTCTATATATGCGCTATATATTAATAATTCTAATATTTCACTATTCTTTACTCTTGTTCTATTATATATATTATTTGCTAAAGCTCCAAAATAGCCTTTTAAAAGTTTTTTATCCTTCCACTCAACTATTTTTACGTCTATCATATTTTTTGTCCTTTTATCTGTAATATTATAAATATTTTCATAAGTTAGATTAAGTATTTTAAAAATTTCCTGTAGTCTATTTTTGGTCTGTTTGCTAATTTTATTATATATTTTATTTAATTTCCTCATTTGGTTATCGTGATGTTGCCACATTAAACAACACCTCTATTCTTTAAAACCATTTATAGGCACTGAATCTTTTTGTTTTATATTATCTTTTTTGAGTTCTTTTTGTTCATATTGCTTGTTATTATTTTTCTTATCAGTATCTAGTCTTAACATTTTCATATTTTCTGCATTTTTCTTTATATTTTCTTGATCTTGATTATCCATTTTAGATAATTCACTTATTGCATCTAAATCCATATTTAAAAGTTTAATAATTGTCTCGTCTGAAAGAAGACCTCTTAATTTTAATGCATTTATTATATCTGTTGATCTATCTGATGGTAGATTTCTATTTAGTTTTGTTTCTATGTCCCTATAATCATAACTTTTTCCTTTTTCTTTGTTTATTTTATTAAATATTATTCTCCATCTTCTATTATATCCTTCTGTAAAATCCCCCTCAAATGTTGCAACATATTGTTGTAAACCAAAAAATTTCTTTTCTAATGCTGCATTATTATCTGCTTGAGTAAATCCTAAATCTGTCATATTAGGACAAAACGAACAAAGGCATATTATGTCCATTAATGTCTTTTTATGATTTTGTACTGCTGTATCATTTACATCCTTTTCTACCCACGCTATATCACTATTAACTTCCTTGCTACCATTTAAATACCTTACTCTACTTTCTAGGACATGTTGATCTTCTAATACTCTTGCTGGATTTATAATATCGTTTCCATTATCATCTTGTATTATTAATGGATTTTGTGGTTCATATCCTATAACCTTAAGTATTGCTTCATCATTATATTTAAATAAATTTCTAGAGTTTTGTATACATCTCTCATAAGCTCTAATTAAACTAATTACTGGCTCAAATATAGCTTCTCCTTCACAATTTTCAATAGCAGTAGCAGGTATATCATCATCCCATTTTTTAGGTTGTCTTTCTTCTTTTTTTTCTTTGAATAATGGTTCATTCTTAAATTTTACTTTGTACTCTGGACTTCCAAATAACTTTCTCTTTTCAGGAGTATCATAATAATATCTTTTTCCTTCTGAAGTAGTAAGTTCTATCATTTGCTGATATTCACCATCTGCCATATATGTTTGTATAATTCTATATAATCCTATTAATTTCTTTTTTAATGAATAATCCCAAATAGCCACTGTTTCAAGCGCATCACTTCTAGCAATAGTTATTTCTTCTGTATTTTCATCTTTATAATATACTTCATAACAAGCTCTTTTAACTAAAAAATCTAAAACCATATGAAAGAAATGTGAAGAATCATTATTATAATCTGTTATATGTTTTATTATCTCTTCTATTTCAGATATTTCTTTCTTGCTATTAGTCCCATAATTAAATATTTCTTGAATTATTTTATCTTTTTCTTCATTAAAAGCTTTAACTTTATACGTTGGCGCTTTACCTCCAAAATATCCTGCTGCCATTATACTAATATATCTTTCCAATGGAACTTTTATATCCTCGTCAGATAAGCTAGATAGTTCTTCATCTGTTAATTTCCTTCTAAATGCTTCATATAATTTTTTTCTTTTGTCTAGTTCAACTTGAGCTTTACTATATATAGCTGTTATACTTTCTTCTTGTGTTAGTCTTTCTTTACTATATCTTAACATTTCTTCCTCCTATGTTCTTATAAACGCCTTATTTGACATTTTCATGTTTTCATTTTTAGGTTTAGGATTTTCATATACACCTGTTAGGCAGTCTTCTGCATCGTCATGCTCATTTTTCCCAGTTCTAACATAGTGTTTTATGTGTTTTGCAAATTCTGGCCATTTATCTTCCCAGTTTATTGGAAAATATATATTATTCATAACTCCAGTTGAATTGCTTAATATTCTAGCCGTCTTATTTTCTCCTTGATGAAACCATCTAACATTTGTATGTCTATTTCCCATTTTTCTTAATTTTGTTATTACATTTCTAGCAAATCCTCTACCACCATTATTGCTTTCTATATTTGCATTTCCTACATTATCCTTTGTCATCATTTTTGCTACTGCAGGTTCAGTTTCTTCCATTGCATCTTGGGTGTAAATAACATCTAAAATATAATAATCATTGTTATACATTTGATAATCTATTGAACATAAAAAATCACTGCCTTCATCTGCAGTGTCTGTATAATTCATTATATAATGAGCTGGAGGTAACTTTTCATATGTTTTAAAGTTACTATATAATCTATTCTTAACATCAATAGGTTCTTGTTGATAGTTAGCATATACTATGTCTTTATTCATATTCTTAGTTTTTAACTTGTAATCTTCTTCATTTAATATGTCATCACATAGCATACTTCCATCATCTTGAACAGCCTTATAATTAATATGTCTTACATTATCATAATTATCTAATATATATCCAGCTAAGTCTCCATCTGCCCATCTTGTCATTATTATAATTAGTTTAAAACCTGTTTCTGTTCTAGATAACATTGTATTATTAAACCAATCTATTTGTTTTTGTAATGTATTTTCGTTGTATGCTTCTTCAACGTTCTTTATAAGATCATCTATTATCATAATAGTACATCCAAATCCTGTTGCTGTTCCTTTAGGCGATGTAGCAAGATAATTTGCTTGTCCACTACCTTCTAATGCCCATTTATTTGCGCTAGCCTCACCATCTTTTATTTTTGTATTCGGAAATATATCTGAATATGATATTATACCCTCTGTCTTTTGCGAAGCTATTTCATCTCTTACTGATTTTGCAAATGTCCCAGAGAGTATTTCATTATACGAACCCGTCATTATCTTTTCTTTTGGATTTTTTCCTAATATCCACTCAACTAGTTTGCCTGCAGTTCTACTTTTTCCGTGTCTTGGTGGCATATTTATTACTAGAAATCTCTCACTGCCTTCATAAAAGTCTTGTAATTCTTTACAGATGCTTTTTAAAAAATTTCTATCCTCTTTGTAAAAATCTGATGCAGTTAACTTACAATATTCAAAAAAATCACGTCTAGCTAATTCTAGATGTGCTTGCTTAATCAATTCTTCTTGTATGTTACTTATTACCATAAACTATATTTCGCAATTCCTCAGTTGTCATTCCTGCAAATGGATTATTTACATCAATTTTTCCACCAACTTCAATTTTATCTCTAAACATTCCTAAATGTTTTCCTAAAAGTTCTAAAGCTTTTGTTTTATCTAAGAGTTTTACTTTTCGCGTATCTCCTACTTTTTCTCTATTATCTCCATAGCCTTCATATTCTTCAAGCGTTTCTAACGAAATTATTGCTCCTGCTATATCATTATCAATTTCTTTTATATTTTTTAATCCTCCAGAATCATTATATAAACTCCTGATATCAGCAAAAGCTATTTTAGCTAATTCTTGTATCACTTTATCTTGTGTTACTTTTGTTCTTTTTTCTCTTTCCTTAATTTTATCTGAAATATATTTTTTAATGTCAGCAAATGTCAGCAATCTATTTCCATTTACTGTTGCTGTATGATCTTTTTTTACTTTTGGATAAGCGACCTTATATGCTCTTGTTGCATTAAGATCAATTAAGTATTCGTCACAAAATCTTTGTTGTGAATTTGTCATACAAGCCCCCTCCTTATATTTATTTTTTATTCTAATTGATTTATTTATATATTTATGCTATAATGCAATTGATATGGATTTATCATCTGTACCACATTAGCTTAATTGGATAAAGCAACTGTTTGCCTAACAGTTAGATGCGGGTTCAAATCCCGTGTGTGAAACTTAACAAGTAAATCTTGTTTATCATATACGAAAGAGTATGTACTTTAATACATACTCTTTTATTTACATTATATATTTCTTTTAATAAAATTCTTACACCTGTTATTTTCAAATTCTAATCTACAGTTGTTTTTATTCCTTTTAGTATCTCTTACTCCTTTTATCTATTTAATAAAACAGAAAACACCTACATATTTAGTAGGTGTAATCTAATATGCATTCTCTGATATAGCCCTGTGAGAAATGCAGTGGCTTACTAGTATTAGCCTTTGCTATATCTGCATTATAATATTGTGTTTGTTAAACACATAAAAAGAGTATAAAAAAAGTAGCCAAATTTAATTGACTACTATACTAAAAAATATATTTTTTATTGTCGGTATTTTCTTTACAATTATATAATCTCAATGATATAATAATATCACCTGCCTAAAGATGGGAGGTGATAGCCTTATGGCAGAAACAATTATATTCGTTATTGTATTAATTTTCTTCATAAGAGAATTAAAATAGCAATAACTTTCTTGATGGCCTGTGTTCCTCCACAGGTCGTTATTATTATATTTCTATTTTTCATTTTTATACAAAAAAGAAGATAAGACTTCCTCTTCTTACCTTCTAATAGCCTATGGCTTAACAATTATATTCGTTTTCTATAACTTTCCCTTTTCGAAAAGGAGGAAATAATATGGGATTCATATTATTCCATTGTGCAATAAGATTATATTCTCTTATTGTATTAATATTATAGCAATAATTGTTTTAATTGTCAACAATTAAAGCCTACAATTAGATAACATTATTATGTAAATTGGTATTTTATAGTATATATTAAGATATTGTATAGATATACTACAGCACTTTTAACTTTACATTTTTATGTTTTGTACACTCAAAAATACATATAAGGACAGATTTCACTCTGTCCTATATTATATGAGGTTGATATATAAAAAAGGTGTTCTACCTTATCTGCATTCAATTTGGCGGAAGAAAAAGGATTCGAACCTTTGCGCCTTTTAAAGCCTAACAGTTTAGCAGACTGTCCCCTTTACCTCTTGGGTATTCTTCCAAATAAAAAAATATAGGTTGGGATTTGCACCCAACATGCTACTTGTATTAATCGTTCACTATAACAGAAAGGAGGTGAATGTATTCTTTTTCGTAGCGTAGTGGCTCATTCTACTCTGTCTACCTATTCCAGCACTATATTTTTTTAAACACATAGTTTACTTATACGACTATTCAATTTGTAAAAATTCCTTAATAGTCTTTGTCCTTTAATATTGTTCGTATAGAACATTGTATATTATCATAAGAGGAAGAGCATCTTTAACTCTTCCTTCTTTGACCTATATATACTATAACATATTTGTTTTTTAAAAACCTGGATTTTTTTCGTTATTTTTTCGGTAAAATTTCGGTACATTTTCGTTATTTTATATCATAATATGCATAAACTCTAAAGCATTCTCTTTTAAATTCGTGCGAATAGTCTATCTTGTTATATGGTATAGACAATATATATTCAATCATATATTTTAGCCCATCATACATTAAGTGTTGCATTCTATCATATCCTATAGTTTTCTCCCTTCTAAACTTGTTATTGAAACTAATATCTATGTCTTTCCACTTCATTTTATCTATTAAATTGCATTCGATAATAAAACTTGCTTCTTGATTTATTTCATCTAGATAATCAAGCGCTTTATCCATCAAATACATTTTTCTATATAAAGAATTTCTTTTATCTGTATATTTTTTTACTTCTTCTTTCGCTTTCTTTTTACCTATACTTTTTAAATTATATTCTATTTCTTGTGGTGCTATATTCTTTCTACTAGTTTGCACTGCAAGTTTTTCTTCTTCTATCTTTACTAACTCTATGATTTTATCATCAGAACTTAAACAATCATTATAATAAGCTATAGTATCATTATAATTTTGAATTAATGTTCTATATCTATCTATATTTTTAAACCATTCTTTTAAATCTTTTGTATTCATATTTCCCTCCTATTTAATTAATCTATATTTTATATTCTATATTTCTAAATTGCTCATGGGTTACTATAGATTTAATTTCCTCTTTTATATATTTTAGTGGCATATAATCAGTCATCAAATATATTTTATTATTTTGCTTTCTTATTTCTATAACTTCTTTTCCATTTACATAGTCTCCTTTTCCACTCTTACCTACCTTTTTCATATTTTCTATTCTTAAATTTGAGTTTACTAATCCTGTCTCTATTGAATGTTTAATATTTTCGCTATTTGTAACCCATTCGAGATTATCCATGCAATTATTTTGTTTATTACCATCTTTATGATTTACTTGAGGTTTATTTTCTGGATTTGGTATAAATGCTTCTGCTACTAATCTATGAATTTTAAAAGCTTTTCCTCTGGAATTGTTATTATATAATACTATTCCTAAATATCCTTTACTTCGTACAAGTGGTTTAAGTATTTTTTCTTCTTTAAATACTTTAGTTACATTTTTTATCCCAACATTAACCATTTTTGCTTTCCTTCTTATATGTCCAAGTGTGCTTACCTGATATTTTTCATAGCCTTTTATATCTTTCCATACTTCTCCTATATCTACTTTTATTTCATCTTTCACAATTTACACCTTCTCTACTAATCCTGCTTGAAT
>CANCXL010000020.1 GCA_947381905.1 uncultured Clostridiaceae bacterium
ATCATTAGAACCACACATATTTGATGAAATATTAAGTGTAGAACCATTTTGTCCTATGCTAAACCATCCTGTAACATTTGCACCAACTTCGTTTGTTATCCATACATTTCCTGTTCCCCATGATAGTGGAGAAGGTAATGTATCTGTAAGATTCCAATAACTATAATGGAATTCATCATCTGGTACATATTGAGAAATAGAATATTCATAATATGTTCCAATTTCTGCAGATGATGTAGATACAGCTTTTGTTGGAGGTGGCACATCTACTTTAAATAGTGCATTTGCAGCTAATTGGAAATAACGACCACTCCAATAGAATGAGTAGCTATATCCTTCAAATAATACAGCTGCATGCATACCATCATTAGAATCTCCACCACCAGCTCTAGATCCTATCCAATCTCCTTCTATTCTGTAATTACCACTATTTCTAGCATCTCCTATGACGCCAGTAATGTTTGCACCAGGTTTAAATTGCTCTGATTGGTCTATATCCCAAATAAGTTCATGTCCTTTAACCCATACTGGTTCATTAGTATAGTGGTCTCTAAACGATACTTCTACTAAAATCCATTTATTACTATTTCTTTCACTTCCCCAAACAGCATATCCGCCTCCTGCTTCAATACCATTTACAGATATAAAGTGTGGGCTACTCCAATCTGTATAAGTCATTATCATATCTAGTTGATGTCCATTATATGTACCGATGTTTGCATATCTTGCACCAACATTTCCTTTGGAAACGGCACTTTCATTTTTGTAATCCTGTCCCTCACTAAACGAAGGAATACGAGTCCATCCAGTGCTTGGAAATCTCTGTATAGATGAATTACTACTCATATGAGCTCTAAATGCATAATCCGATGGAATCAACCAGTTATCCGGATTATGATATTCTATACCAAAAACTTCTGTATTAATTGATTTTATAGCAAATATCATAACAAACGCCATAAATACTGCCATTAAAATCTTACCTTTTTTCATATATTTACCTCCTTAATTATATAAAATTATACACTTTAATTTTACAAGAAAAGTCACATAAAATAAATATATTTTAATATAAAATTAGATTTATTTTTAATATTATTACAATATAGTTACAATAAAAACAAATCACTATTTTTTGGCTATATAAATAGCAAAAGAAAGATTCAATTTAGAATCTTTCTTTTTTTATAAAAATATATATTTTATATATTAGAATTCTTTATCTTTTTTAGTCCAAATACAATTCCGATTATACAAGAAATAGATAATATACTTATCATTATTACTGCAATATCGCCTGTATTTGTTACAATAAAGTCTATTCTATTTGGTGAATTTTCATCTATTGTAAATACATATCCTTCCATTGATTCTTCATTCATCTCATACCCTTCTGGTGCCTCAATTTCAGTGAATTTATATGTTCCATAATATGCTTTTTCTATTAGATATTCACCATTTTCATCTGTTACTCCATTTTCTACTAGATATACTACTGATCCATCTTCTCTTGTCTTTGGTTCTCCATTTTCATCTAGTAATACAATTGAGAATACACAGCCTTTAAGTGGTTCTCCTGTTTCATCATCTACTTTTAGTACTCTTAACTCTTTAGATTTTCTAGTATTTTCTACTTTATGTACCTCTCCTGTCCAAACAAGTTCTTCGTCTACCTGCTCAATTTGTGCAGTAAATGGATGAGGTTCAGTATTAAGCTCATACATCTTTGGCGCTTTAATTTCAGTAAAGAAATAATTCTTTCCGTTTTCTAATGCGTCAGCTGGAATATATGCAATACCTTCATCTGATGTTTTAGAACGTAAAATCTCATTTCCTTTATCATCTGTAATACTAAATACACAATTTGGTACTACATCTCCATCAAATATATCTGTTTTCTTAATAAAGACATTAGCAACTTTATCTTCCATTAATGCAGCATAAACAGTTTCATCTTTTTGTTCTGCTGTAAGAGTAACTTTTATAATATCATTAGATGCTTCATACCCTTTTGGTGCTACTAATTCTTTAATATAGTATTCACCTAATGGAATTTCTTCAAGAGTTATCATTCCAGATTCATCTGTAATAATTATTGCCTCTTTAAATTCTTTAGTTACTTCATCTTGAACTTTTAATATATTTGTACATTTTTCATCTAAATAAATTCCATATGTTGCTCCTGAAACAGATTTTATGTTATTTTCTTTAAAGTACTGTTCAACTTGTTCCTTAGTCATATTTTGTAATTTTTCAACCATAGATTTAACATCATCTTCAATGCTATTATAATCTACTTTATTTCCATCAATTAAAACGCTCTTCATAGAAGATGTTGACACTTTAATTAGTGTTATAGTTGCTGTTTCTACTTCGTTTGTAAATACATCTCCACTTACTATATTAAATTCTTGTTTATTGTCTTGACTATAATTTAGCTCAAATTCAATATGAACTGGATTTATAGTATATGGATATTTTGTAGCAACTTCTTCAACATAGTATTTACCTTTTGGTAAATCCACATTAGTTGTAACATCTCCATCTTCACGTATTGTGATTAAATCTACAAGTCCATTTTTAGGAATAACTATATTATTTTGATTTGTTTTAATATCTTCATTTGCATAAACTGCAAACGTTGCTTCTGGTATATAATCTTCCTCAAGTTTGTATTTTATTTCGTCAAATCTTTTAGGGAATGTTAAACCTAATTTTTGTCTCTTATTTGATAATTTTAAATTTGTATCTTGTACTCTTTTTAACTCATTTTTGCTACTTTCAAGGACAACATTTGGTATATTATCCTCTTTAATATATCCTTGTGGTGTTATTGTTTCTTTTATCTCATATTCTCCAGGATATAGCTCTATAGTTGTAGCAATTCCCTCATCATTTGTGGTAATTGTATCTACTAGTGTTCCTTTAGTTACATACGTTACATTTCCATCTGGAGATTTAATATCTTCTGATGAACGTATTTCATATGTTACACCTTTTAAACCACTTTCTTTATATGTTGGAGTGTATAGTTCTCCATATTCTGTTGTTTTAGTTGCAACTCCTGTAAGCATTTCTCCTGTTTTATATATTTGAAGCCTTGTTACCAAAGGTCTATCTGATACAGAAACTGTATATATATAATCCTTTTTATTAGCAATTATATCTTCTGCAATTCCCATAGCAGATTTTGTAACATTTATATATTTGCCACCTTTATCTTTTTTACCAATATCGCTTTCTTTTTGAGGAATGCGAAATTCATCTTCCAGGTAATATCCAACTGGTGCCTTTACTTCATATATAATATATTCTCCAGCAATAAGTTTTTCTGGTGTCATTAAATAACCATCATTATTTGTTTTAAATTCATTTATTAATCCACCATCACTATAGCTCATTTGCTCTACCCAAGAATTTTCCTCTACATTCCAAATCTTAAATGTAGCGCCAGCTAGTGCTACTCTTGCACCAGTATCTGCATCTTCTTTTTCTATTCTTGGAATAAATGGTATTGGTTCATCTGCTTCAATTCTATATTGCTTTTCTGTTTGTTTAGTAATAATTACATTTTCTGGTTTAATATAAAATGATGTGTGTAATTTGTGATCTGATTCTCTTACTTCTGTTATTGTATATTTTCCATAAGGAATTGTGTATGGATAATATTTTTCACCATAACATGATTTTATAGATGTTGTATGCATATCATCATTTTTATCTATAAATTCTCCATAACCCTTATCATCTATTTTTACATCATAATATATAGGATTATCTGTATTTAATGAAGAATCTAGAGTAAGTCTTAATATTGCTCCTTGAGAAGGTACTTCTGATGATTCTTCTGTTTGGTTATCATATTTAACCACATATGCAGCACCACGAATTACTTCTTCTTTTGATACGTCTTTATGATAAGTTCTCTCAACTGTTTGAGCTTCTGGATTTTGATCAAAATAATATTCATTAGTGTCTGCTAGATACCCTTCTGCATATGAGTAATTATATGTTACGTTATCTATTGTCTCACTATATTTTATTTTTTCTTTTACCATATATTTACCAACAAGTAAATCTCTTGATTCTGCACACCAATATCCATCACTATCTTTATGATCTACAGTTATATCATATGCTTTTTCTGTATATGCATCAGTTTGAGGATCATATCTATATATTTCATATATTGCACCTTTAAGTTTTGCATCTCCTTGAGTATAATCTATTGGATCTGAATCTACTCTATTTGCATCAACTTTTCTAATTTTTATATACATTTTTTTAGCAACGTCAGTTACATATGTAGTATATGGTTCTGTTTTTACTTTTCTGTCTTCTTGTACAAAAACAGTAAAGTTTTCGCATTTTAAAGATATAGGTGATACTTTTGTTTCCTCAATAACATACTCACCATAAGGTAAATCTTCTATTATACAATATCCATTTGCATCAGTTTGAGCTGTACATTTTCTTGAGAACACATGATCTGTTCCAATTGAAGATTTTAGAGTTGCTGTAAACTCACATTTGTCTAGTGGAAACTTTGGTGTATTAGATGTAGCCTCTATTGACTTATATACAGGTGTATCATGTCTTTTAGGCTCATTTGCAACATTTAAAGTTTTAGTAACAGTCTCTTTTCCTTGTGCTTTATTATCTGCTGAAACAACATAAACCTTATTCCTATATGTAACATTTTCTCCAGATATAACAGCATCTGGATCAACACCAACTGGGAATGTTGTTTCTTTTAAATAATATGTTCCTGTTTTTATTTCTTCAGATATAGCATATCCGTTTTCATTTGTTGGAGTTATTTCACAAACTTTGTTTCTACATTGTGCATCTCTATATATTGTAAATACTGCACCTGAAAGTTTAGCATCAGTTTTTTCTCCACTCTTTAATAGCATATGTTTGTTTATTTCAATTTTCATTGATTTAACACTATCTAAAAGCTCACATCCATATGTGTATTCACTTTTATCTTTTTCTACCATAATATTAAAGCTTGTAATAGGATTTGCTGAATCTGGTACAACACATTCTTCAATTCTATATTCACCATATGGTATATTATCTATAACACATACACCATCATCTCCTGTTACATTTGAGTAGTATACTTGTGTTTCGTCACTAACTAGTACTGCTCTAAATTGTGCACCAGGTAGATATTGTTCAGGGTCATGTGCAAGTCCTGCAAGTCTTTTTACAATTCTAATGCGTCCATATATTGGAGCATCTCCTACTCTTACAGGTTCTGTAGTAACGTATTCAACTTCTTGTCCTTGATACTCAATATTTACTTCAATAAAATCATTATTTAGTTTAAAGCCTCTAGGAGCAGTTGCTTCTTGATAATAGTAGCGTCCAAGTGGCAAATCTCCTATTTCTTCTGTATTTCCGTTAACATCTGTTGTAACTTCTTTTATAAATTGATTTGCTGTATATATTGTCTTGTTTCCTTCTTTAATTTCTTGTGCAGCATATAGTCTAAACACAGCACCTTCTAAAGTTGCATCCCCTTTAGTATTTCCTTCATTATCTGCATCATATTTAACTAATCTAACACTACCTCTTTGATATGCATTAGCTCTTGAAAATTCAGCTTGTCCACCAGCTTGAACCCATTTTTCTTGTCTTCTTAATGAGTCATCACTTTTATTTACCATACCATAAGGTGCATTAACCTCTTCTATCCAATAAGTGCCTTGTGGTACCTCTAAATATACCCATCCATTATTTTCTAAAATACTATCTCTATATTCGTCTATTCCATCTCCTGTAATATGAAATCTTGCCCCAGCAATAGGGTTACCATCTAAATCTGTTTTTCTCATAGCAATTGTACCATTGCTTTGCTTAATTCCCCAATACGCTCCAAGTATTTGTTTATTTGAATCTCCTGTGCTTAATAATACATATGCTGTTCCTTCTGGACAGTCTTGATTATTTGCATAGCTCATATATTGTTTATACAAAGCATTATTAGCCATTGTTGAACCATCTTTTGGTTTACCATCATCTCCACATAATTTATTTAATGCAAGAGACACAGCACATATTTCATGAGAATCTGTACTTCCTTGTGGAGCATGGTATAAAATAGCTGCTACGCTTTTATTATATCCTTGCATGCCAGGATAATATACCTTGGCTGTCACCCATGAATTACTATTAGGTGTTGTTTTTCTATGCTCTGTACAATACATTCTTCTTCCGTTTAAATCTACACCATCAATGTTTAAATTTTTAACTAAAAAACTTCCACATGTGTATGAACTCCAAGACGATTCTCCTTTGTAGTCTACGAATTGGCCGTTTTCATCTGCATATACATTCGTACCATTAATTAATAATAATATGCTAAATATAACAAATGAAAGCATAAACTTTACCTTTCCTTTCATATATTCCCTCCGTTCTTGTAATCTAATCTATGTACATTACATTATGTACATCACAATTTTATCATAAAAATACTATTAACACAATTTTTTAAAATTATATTAAACAATTTTATTAAGCATTTTTTTATATTTTAATAATTTGTAACATATTCTATGCTTATAATTGCATAGTTATCGTATATTTTAATATATAATCAAAGTTTTCTTTACATAATTTTGTTTTTATGCTATAATATTATTATATTTTAAATTTGAAGGAGGAAATTAATATGGACTTTAATTTAAATGTACAAAAATTTTTATCTTTATTTGGGGTTGAATATTTACCACGGATGCTTAAGATCACAAGCTATTAAAATAACTGAAATTCTTAAGATTATTGAAAGTGATAAATCATATGTAATGCCTAATAAGAAAAATACTTATACTAAAAAAACATTAAGAGAATTTTTAAATTATTGTAATTCAGCATATGGAGCTGCTCAAATTCTTTTTGGAAAAAACGATTACTCATATAATATACTACACTATCCAAGAGAAACAGCAAAATTTGCTAACTTTTTTCTAACGGATTCTACAAAAAAATATAATCTAGTAATGCCTGATGATTTTCCAATATCAATATTTACTGATACATTACTATTAAAAATGTTTCCAATAGAATTCATAATAGAAAAAATGATAATTAACAAAGAGCAAATTGCAATAAAACGTGATGAAAATACTTGGAATTATTATCTTGAAAAATTTGATGACAACACATCATCTTACCAGACATGTTTATCTGTGACTATATCAAATTTAGAAAGAGCAGCAAACAATAATAGACTTAAAGAAATATACAACCTATACTTAGAAAAAGACGCATAAAGCGTCTTTTTTATTTTATTTCATATATTTTTATTTCTGCATTATCATGTCCTTTATCATAAATATCTCCTCTTTTAGGAAATCCATTAAAATATGTGTGAATTATTCTACATACCCCATTATGAGTTACAATAAGCACATTTTTTCCTTCATATTTAGACTTTAAACTATCAAGTAAACTATATACTCTGTCTCTGCAATCCTCTATTGGCTCTTCATCTTTTTGAACTTTCTTTCCTAAAGTCCAAAAATCTCTATCATTAAATGTAGTATCAATTTCTGTGTTAATTCCCTCAAAACTTCCAGAATTTCTTTCAATTAGTGAGTCTTCTATAACTACAGGCTTTTTATTTACATTTACAATTTCTGCTGTTTGCCTTGTTCTTAAAAGTGGTGAACACAAAACAACATCAAAATTTAATTCTTTAACTATTTTTGCTGCCTCTTTACACTGTTCTATTCCTTTTTCATTTAAGCTTATATCTGTAATAGATAACAGCTTATGCTCTATATTCCAATCTGTTTGTCCATGTCTAATTACATATATGTACATACCATACCTCCATTAATATAAGTTTTATTTTAACATATAAGTTTTAACAGTTCAATAATATTTTTATTTTTAAATAATATAATTAATTAGGTGATATAATGTTTTGCATAATAACTAAACAAAAATTATTTTTATTTTCATTAATAGTAACTCTAGCAGTGGCAGGAATCGTATCAAGCTTCGTATTTGCTTCAAGTCAAACATCATGGGGATTATGCTTTAGGGAAGCAAATAAAGTTCCTGAAGGAAATGCTAAGGCTGAGGATCTATTAAAATACGATGCATATTTTGTGGGAGATACTCAAAAAAAGAATATATATCTTACATTTGATGTTGGATATGAGGCAGGTTTTACAGAAAATATTCTTGATACTTTAAAGAAAAATGATGTAAAGGCAACTTTTTTTATTGTAGGAAATTATTTTGATTCAAATCCAGATACAATAAAAAGAATGGATGAAGAAGGACATATAGTAGCAAACCATACACTTACACATCCTAATATGTCTAAAATGTCTACATTTGAAGATTTTAAAGCACAAATAGAGCCTAACGAACAAAAATACAAAAATATTACAGGTAAAGATATGAAAAAGTACTATAGACCACCTCAAGGTGTATATAATACTCAAAACTTACAAGATGCACAAAATTTAGGATATAAAACAATTTTCTGGTCAGTAGCTTATGTAGATTGGGAAAGAGATAATCAACCAACACATCAAAAAGCAATGGAAACTTTACAAAAAAGAATACATGATGGTGCAATTATTCTACTACATTCAACATCTAAAACAAATATGGAGATTCTAGACGAATTTATTAATACGCTAAAAGATCAAGGGTATGTATTTTCAAGTCTAGACGAACTTTGTGAATGATAAAATTTATTATTAATTACATTATTTTGATTTTTTCAAATGGAATAATAAATATAATAGAGCTACTTACTAATACATATATAACCAGAAAAATAGGAACAGCATTTGTTGGTTCCTATTCTTTAATTATGAACTTTTTTACTTTTTTAATTACACTTTCTGTTTTTGGTGTGCCTCTTGCACTTACAAAACTTGTATCAGAAAAAACAACAAGTAATAAAGAAGAAATTAATGCATATTCAAAATCTGCTATTAAAATATGTCTTGTAACATCAATACTTACAACTATATTATCTTTTATTCTTAAAGATAATATAGCAAATATAATATTAAAAGATGCAATTAATTCAAACTATATTGGTATATTGTGTCTTGCTCTTCCACTTATTTCTGTATCTGCTTGTATATGTGGCTACTTTAATGCACTAAGAAAAGTAAAAAACTCTGCAATACATGATATAATATGCCATATGTCAAAGGCAATAATTATAGTGCTATTTTTAAACTATACCAACAATTCATACTTAACATTAATATTAAGCTTAGTTTTATCTGAACTATTAGCATTTATATATACATTTACCATATATATATTAAAAAGAGACAAAAGTACAAAGAATATAAAATGTACTAAGAAAATATTAAAAATTTCTGGTCCAATAGCATTTACTACTTTAGTAAGGTCTGGACTATCTACAATAAAGCATACATTAATACCATTGAGGCTTCAAAAATATGGATTTTCAGCTCAATATGCATTATCTAGATATGGAATTATACATGGGATAGCACTTCCCTTTATTTTAATACCAAGTATATTTATTAATTGCTTTTCAAGTCTCCTACTTCCAGAATACTCAAGACTTTATGCTAAGTCTAATAATGAAAAAATAATATCTTATACAAAAAAATCTTTTAAGATAACTTTGCTATTTTCACTATATATATCATTTATACTATATATTTCCTCAGACTTGCTATGTTACACATTCTATTCGAATAATGAAGTTGCATACTATGTTAAAATACTTACTCCACTTATTTGGATTATGTATTTAGACACAATAATAGATAACATGCTTAGGGGCTTAGATTTACAAGTTGATGTAATGAAAATAAATATAATAGATGTTCTTGTTTCAATTGCCTTAATATGGATTTGTGTTCCAAAACTTGGTACTTTTGGATATATTTTAGTATTATATGTTAGTGAATATCTAAATGGTTTTTTAAGTATCGGATTACTTTTAAAAAAGACATCACTAAAATTTGATTATATGTCATGGATTGTTTATCCTCTAATACTACTATTTATATCATTTTTCATTTCAAATCGTCTATTTAAAAATATTATTACATATACTGGTCTAATTTCATACATACTTATCTTCTCGATTTTATTTTTTGTTTTATATTTGATTTTTGCAAGAAAAAATAAGGCATAAGCCTTATTTTCCTTGCGTATAAATATCTAATATCATTGCGCTATCATTAGAGTTTATTACGCCATCACGATTTACATCTGCAATTTTCTTTTGAAGCTCTGTTGGGGCTGTTCCTGAATTATATATATCCAGTACCATTGCAGCATCGTTTGAATTTATTACATTGTCACCATTAACATCTCCTATAATTCCAAGACCATTTACTAAAGCCCCACTCCATTGTGTTCCAACATAGCTTTCTGTATCTCCTGGAATAGTAAAAGTTCCTGTGTAATTTAAAAATGTAGTATTGCTTATTGTAGGAGCAGTCTTTCCTGTAAATTCTACATTATTTATAGCAGTTTTACTAAAAGCTTCACTTCCTATAGATTTAATTTTAGAAGAGAATTTTAGGTTTCCTGAAAGTTTAGGACAGTTATAAAAAGCTCTATCTCCTATACTTTCTATATTAGAACAATCACTTATTTCTTTTAGTTCTTTACATTTTGTAAAACAATTTGCACCTATAGACTTTAAATTACTATTTAAATTAACTTGTATTAACATTCCGCAACCACTAAAACACTCATCTCCTACAGAAATTAGTCCTTTGGGGAAAGATACTTCTCCTGCAAGTTTATCTGAATCTTTAAATACATTGTTTCCAAGTCTTGTTACTTCATATCCATCAAGAGATGATGGAATCATATTAGTATATACTTTACCGATATACTCTATAATAGTACATGATTTTTCTTTATCATTATTTATAACATATTTAAAGCCCTCTTCGAAGTTACTATAGACTTCTGGTTCAACAGAATATGGAGTTGTAATAGCAAACACAGTATTTGCTATTACAACTGTTACAAATAGTAAAACAAAACATTTTACAAATTGTTTTCTCATTTTCATATTATATTCCTCTACTTTCCGCTATTGTACATATCAAGAATCATTGCAGCGTCTGTTGAATTTATCACTCCATCAAAGTTTACATCTGCAACAATCTTTTGAATGTCTGTCATCACCCCTGAATTATATATATCTAATACCATTGACGCATCATTTGAATTTATTACACCATTAAAATCTACATCACCTAGCATATATGTATCATTAGAAACGATAACTGTAATATTTGTTTCTAAATTTTTATATCTTGCCTTAATTTGAGTTTCTCCTTTTGTAAGTGCAAAGATTTTTCCATTTACAACTCTTGCTATATTGTTGTCTATAGAAGAAAATGTAATATTTTCTTCATCATTATCATACGACTCAAATGTATAATCTAAATCTATACTTGTTCCTTGTTTTAAAATATATCCAGATCTATTAAATGATAGTTTATCTATTGATATAACTTTTATTTTTATTGTATCTTCTAGTTCGTTATACTTAATTGTAACATTTGCCTCTCCTACACCAACAATCTGAGGAGTATTATCTTCTATATCAATAACATCTTTATTATCTGATGTAAATACTATATCTTCAAATTTACCGCCATCTTCAAATGCATAATCTATAGTATAATTTAGTGTAGAATTTTTTCTATATTCAACGCTAATTTCATCTTCAATAAAGTTTAGTCTGTTAGGTAATACAACATTTACAACAAGTGTATCTATAGCATCACCATAATTTGCTGTAATTATTGCTTGTCCCAATTTTCCTATATGGATTTTTCCATCTTCTATTTTAGCTACTTCTTCATTTGAAGATGTAAAAACTAACTCACTTTCGTCTACATCATATGAATACATGGTATATTCAAAATCATATATATCTTTATTATTTACAAGCATAAGGCTAGAGTTTGCAAATTCAAATGTATCTTTTCTTAATACATTTACATTAACACTATCACTAGCATTTTTATATGTAGCTGTAATAGTTGCTTCACCTTGTGATTTAGCAACAAGTTTTCCGTTTTCTACAAAGGCTACATTACTATTTGTAGATGACCACTCTACATCTTCTAAAGTTGAGCCATCATTAAAGTAATAGTCTATTTCTAAATTCTTATTTTTATCTTCTTTTAAAGTAACTACATCATCTATTATATCTATTCTATTTGGCAAAACTACATTTACTAAAATATCATCTGTAACGTCCTCATATGTTGCCCTTATTGTAGCAGATCCTTCTTTATTTGCTGTAACAACACCATTTTGAACAGAAACTACATCTTCATTTGATGATGTCCACTCTATGTCTTCAACTCTTCCATTATTTATTAAATGATAATTATATTTTAAATCACTTGTTTGTCCTATTTCTAATGTTATCTCATCAGCTTCAAAACTAAGTTGATTTTCATCTCTAAATCCCGTAATAGTAATTTGTGCTGATGCATTTTTATAACTTGCAGTTATTACTGCATCACCCTTACTATTTGCTGTTACATTTCCTTGGCTATCTACACTTATAATATTTTCATCTGATGATGTCCATATTATATCATCTTCTGTAGCACCTGTTTCTAATGTATATTTATAATTTAAATGCATTGTTTTTCCCACTTCAACAACAAGGGATGAAACATTAAACTCTATTTTATTTTTTTCTTGAGCTTTAGCATATAAGTTTGTATCTCTCATTATTTCATCATTATATGAAAATGGTTTAGTAAAATTCGAATCATAATACCAACCTTCGAATGTATATATATTACTATCTGGTTCAGTTAAATATGGTAATTTCATACCATATTTTTGTAATGTAATTGTACTTGTTACGTCACCATTTAAATATGTTTTAACAACTGGCTTTTCATTATATACTGATGTATTTTTTCCGTCTAGGTACGTCTTAAGACCTTGACTACCTTCTAAATAATAGTATGGTACATTTGGAGCTAAGAAAGATAGTTCATCTATTTTTGATGGCATTATTCCTCTAAATATAATACCCTTTGCATTTTCTGAAGAGTATACAATACTTTTTCCAAAGTCTGTTACATTTTTTCCAAATACAATATATCCATCTATTAGAGGACTATTCTTAAAGCTTGCTGTTCCAAGTTTTGTAACACTATCTGGTATAATTAAATCTCCTTGTAAAGATTCAAAGTAATCAAAAGCATTATCACCTATTGTCTCTACTCCCTCTTCAATTGTAAGTGTTTTAACACCAGTACACATAAAGAAAGCTCTGTTTCCTATTTTCTTTATATTTGATGGTATAACTAATTTTTCAAGTTTATACATATATTGAAAGCAATCATCTGGTATTTGAGTAAGTCCTCTTGAAAGTATTAAACTATTTACATTATTTAAGCCATAAAATGCACATTTTTCTATAGTTTTAAGTGAGTCTGGCAAAGCTATTTCACCAGTTAAACTATTACAATTATAAAACGCATACTCACCTATTGACTCTAACCCGTTTGGGAGATTTAATGGTCCTACAAGTTTTGAACATTCATAGAAAGCATATGGTCTTATACTTTTTACTGTGCTTGCTATATTTACACAGTTTACTCTTGCTCCTACGCAATCTATTACTTCAGTTTTTGCTTTATCATATAATATTCCATCTGAATATGTAAATGTTTTATTTGAAGAACTTACATTAAAATTTTGTAATGATGTTGTACCATAAAAAGCCATTGGTCCAATATCATATACAGATGCAGGTATCACAATTGATGTTACGTTACGAGCATTAAAAAATGAATTATCACAAATATATTCTGCTCCATCTTTTATTGTAACAGTACCTCTTTTCCCTTCAGGACATGTTACCATGTATGTATAATCTTTACTATATAAAATTCCATCATGTGATGCATAAGTATCATTTCCAGATGATACCTCTATAATTTCTAATTTCTCACTATTTAAAAAAGTATCTACATATATTGATTTAATTGTATCTGGTATAATTACTTTCTTAAGATTTTTTCCGTTTGCAAGACATTCTGAATATAATCCTATAAGTTGAAAGCCATTAACTCTTTCTGGAATCTCTAAAGTTTCAGCTGTTCCTCTATAATCTACTAAATACGCTTTTCCTGCGGCGAGCATATATGAATACTCTCCATGTCGAATGATACTAGAGCTTGCAAGCCCTACTCCTCCTGTATAATTATCCTCTTCATGTTCATTAAACCCACCAAATGACTCATCTATTGAATGGCCATTTTCATTTATAGTTAAAGCATACGCTGAATTTGCACATATTAATATTATCATGGATAATACAAAAAAGATTATTTTCTTGCTTTTCATATAAATCCCCCTATATATTAAAATAATATAACATATATCAACTTTTTTCAACAAATAAACAATATAAAAAAGACAGAGTAAAAATTTTTCTTTACTCTGTAACATTTTTTTAACATTTGTCTTTATTCATCTATTTTTAGCACTGTTATGAATGCATCTTGTGGTAATTCTACACTACCTACTCTTCTCATTCTCTTTTTACCTTCTTTTTGCTTTTCAAGTAGTTTTCTCTTTCTTGTAATATCTCCACCATAGCATTTTGCAAGAACGTCTTTTCTCATTGCCTTTACTGTCTCACGTGCTACAACTTTTCCTCCAATTGCAGCCTGAATTGGTACCTCAAATAATTGACGTGGAATTATCTCTTTAAGTTTTTCGGCAATTTTTCTTCCTCTTGTTTCAGCATTTGCTCTAAATACAATAAAAGATAGCGCATCTACTACTTGACCATTTAATAGTATATCTAATTTTACAAGATTTGATCTTTGGTAATGTGTAACCTCATAATCAAAAGATGCATATCCTCTTGTTCTAGATTTAAGACTATTAAAGAAATCATATATTATTTCATTTAGTGGTAAATTATACTCAAGCATTACACGAGTCTGATCAATATATTTCATATTAATAAACTCACCTCTTCTTTGTTGGCATAGCTCCATTACATTTCCAACATATTCTTTTGGAGTGATTATCTCTGTTTTTGCAATAGGTTCTTCAATATAGCTTATTTCTTGTGGAGCAGGAAGCTCTGATGGATTATATAGTTCTAATACTTCTCCATTTGTTTTATATACTTTGTATATAACTGATGGAGCTGTAGTAATAATCTCTAAATTATATTCTCTTTCAAGTCTTTCAACAATTATTTCCATGTGTAAAAGCCCTAAAAATCCACATCTAAATCCGTGTCCTAAAGCAGATGAGGATTCAAGTTCATATTGTAAAGAAGCGTCATTTAATTTTAACTTATTTATCGCCTCTTTAAGTTCTTCATAATCTGAGCCATCAGCTGGGAATATACCAGAATATACCATAGATTTTACTTCTTTATATCCATTTAATGGTTCCTTAGCCAAATTTTCTATAGTAGTAATTGTATCTCCTACTCTAATATCTGATAGGTTTTTTATACTAGCAGCAATAAATCCAACTTCGCCTGCTGTAAGTTTTTCTGCTTTTACGTATCCACCTGGTTTGAAATATCCAATATTTACTACATCATATTCTTTTCCATTTGACATAGTAATTATTTTATCTCCTTTTTTTACTTGACCATCCATTACACGAACAAAGGCTATTGCACCTTCGTAATTATCATATACTGAATCAAATATTAAACATTTTGTTGGAGCATTATCATCGCCTTGTGGTGCTGGGATTTTTCCTACTATTTGCTCTAATACATCCTCAACATTAAGTCCAGTTTTTGCAGATATACATGGTATACCTTGAGTATCTAAGCCTATTATATCTTCAATTTCTTTTTTTACTTCATCTATTCTTGCATTTGGTAAATCTATCTTGTTAATTACGGGTAATATTTCAAGATCGTTATCTAGTGCAAGATAAACATTTGCAAGAGTTTGCGCCTCTACTCCTTGAGCCGCGTCAACTACAAGCACTGCTCCCTCACATGCAGCAAGACTACGAGACACCTCGTAATTAAAGTCAACATGTCCTGGAGTATCAATTAAATTTAATATATATTCTTCATTATTTTTAGCAACATATTTCATTCTAACCGCTTGAGATTTTATAGTTATTCCTCTTTCTCTTTCAATATCCATATTGTCTAAAAGCTGTTCTTGCATTTTTCTTTGATCAACCGAACCAGTAAGTTGTAGCAGTCTATCTGCAAGTGTAGATTTTCCATGATCTATATGTGCAATAATACTAAAATTTCTAATATTTTCCTTTTTTACCATATTTCATCCTTCCATAACATAGTAAATTATACCAAAAATATATGATTTATTCAATATAAATATATTTTAAAAAATATATTTGTATGATATAATTAGCATGTTTAAGGAGGAATAAAATGTTTTCCCTAGGTGATTATGTAAAAATAATAGATAGAAATATAGAAGGCTTTATTACAAATATTAATAAGCACTATATAACCATATTGTCTAAAGACAAAAATGTTAAAGTAGATATATCTGAAATTGAAAAAACAGAACAAAAAATAAATAAAAGCAATAATATAAAAGTAAGTGTGGTCTTATCTACCCCTCCATTAGATGAGATAATGATAAGACATCAAACAGTAGACGAAGCACTATATAATTTAGATAAATTTATAGATAATGCAATATGTAATAAGATAAAAATTGTAAAAATTATACATGGAAAAAATGGAGGGATACTAAGACGAGAGGTACATAAGTATTTAGAGTCTTCTCCATATGTAAAAGAACATCGTTTAGGTGGCTATTATGAAGGAAGCTATGGTGTAACAATAGCATTTTTAAGATAATACTTTTTTAAAGTATTATCTTTTTTAGCCCCAAAAAAAGAATCTCATAAAATGAAATTCTCTTAGTGCTTAAGTATTAACTCACAGCATACCATAAATCGCTAACCATCTATTTTTTCGATGCGAGGCAGTAAAAACTGTCTGCATGTCTTATTGACGCGGCACAAAAAGTGTCGATCAAAAGATATTTTTTATCCATATTACTGGATATGATGATAAGGAAACTCCATCAGCATAATTTCATACACAAATATATTTATTCATGTACAAACAAACCACTTTATTTTTTCGCTGATAGTATAAAATACTATGAGATTTGCACCAGACAATCTCTTTCATAAGATTCTGACTTAGTCCGAATGAACAATTTTGTGCCAATTTAGTTATGATATAAAATCACAATCTATATTCTCATTCCATCTCTAGGATACGAGTCTATATGACACTAATTGCTACTGTTGATGTAGCAGTTGTTCCGTTTGTTCCCACTACTTCGACAGTAATACTTGTTGCCACCTTTGGGTGTGTGTTTATGGTTAAACAACCATTTGTGAAGGTATAGTCTACCCCTTTGACATATCCATCTAACCCCTCAATGGACTTAACTTCGCCAGTTATTCTAAATTGTACACTATCACCAGCGTAAGCTTTTCCGCCATCTAAAGAAACAATTGTAACAGGGGTTGTTTCAACTTCTGGCTTAGTTTCGGTTTTTTTATCAGAATCGTTGTTTTTAGCACCTTGTTGTTCTCCCTTCTGAGTATTAGTTGTCGTTTGTTCAGCACCACTTTGAGGCTTTTTTTCCTCAGTAGTTGTTGGTTTATCTACCTTGCTACTCGTGGTATCCTTTGCCTCGTCAGCTACAGGTTTTTTATCACCTTTATTATCGACTGGACCACTTTGAGTATTTGACGTATTATTATACAAGTCGTCTAGCTTCTTGTCGTCTGTCTTTGTAGCATCTTGTTTAGGCTCAGGAATGGTAGGCTTTGTATCTGACTCTTTTGATGATTCAATTTTTACAGCATTCTCATTTGAAACATCCTTTCTTGTAGATTCATCCTTCTTAACTTCGTCCTTCTTGTCATCAGGAGTATTGTCTGCAGTCCAAGTTATTCCGCTATCAGTCTTATGGATATCTTTTCCAGCATCTTTATCCTTTTGTAACGCTTTGTCACCTTCTGGATCAGATGAAGGAACTTCAATCTTTATACTATCAGCGCCGTCAGTTGTAACCTTGCCATTATTTACTGTTTGACCATTTTTAGATGAACCACCAGTATTGCTATATCCTGGAGTTAAAACTTCATCAGCTTTAGGTTTTGCCTTACCATAGCCATAAAATTTTCCAGGTGCAGTTGAACCAGTGTTCACTTTTTGGTCATCGATGACTGGATTGTCATCATTGTTTTCGTCGTTGTTAGTGTTATCTGCAGGTGTAGTGTCAGAAATTCCAGGCGTATCAGTTGGTGTATTATCCACCTGAGGTTTATTTCTAAACCAAAGCATGCAAGCAACACATAGTAGAATCAATATAAGTGTAACAAACACTTTACCTCTTCCAGTTACTTGTCTGTGGAAAATTCTTGTGACACAAAATGGTACAATTACCATTGAGCAAATTAACACAATAACATTAGTTGTTAGGAACCATAGTCCCATACATAAAATGCTTGTAATAAGCGAAGCTGCATAAACAGCTTTTGTAGAAAAATTATCAAATTTTCCCATGTGTATCACTCCTTCTTAAAAATTTATTTATATAAACGAAAACAAGCATAAGCATAGTATTTTCCTATTTGATTTACGTAAACTCCTTCCTAATTAGTTATTAGAAAACACTGTAAAAGCAATTCTGCTTTTTACTCATACAATTTTCGATACGTATTAATTATAACACACAGAACACATAAATGCAATATTTTTTCTACTTTTATTTCATAAAGTTATGTAACCGAAAAAACAAAAAAGATAGTCGCAGATTATACTCTATGACTATCTTACTTTTCTTACAATTAAAGATATTTTATCATTATTTATTTTAGGTTTTACATTTTTAATATATATAATAAACCTTTTTATCTCGCTTAAAGAATTTTCTTCTATTCTTATTTCATTTGGTACGATATTAAAATACCAGTTTGATTCATCTTCTGATATATTCAACTCTATACTTTTGCTACCTGATAATATAAAATTTTTAATAATTCCACAAATAGCAAAAATAACATCATTTAATGGGCCACATATATATGTACCTATTTTTAGCTTTTCAGTTATATTTAAATTTACATTATTTTCTTTTAAAGTCTCATTTAGTATAGCAAATATTATTTCTTTTACATCATTTGAATGCATTATTGATTCTGTAGATAAGCTAGTAGCATTAGACATGAGTTCTAAAAGCATATTCGATTTTTCTAATGCATTATTATTTTTCATATATAAACTATCTAATATTTCAAGTTTGTGTTTATCTTTAGTATCCTGGCTAATTAGCTTAATTATATCTTGACTTGCACTAAGTATTAATAAATTAGATTGAATCTGATGCGATATATTTTCAACTAAATCTCCAACTATTGATATTTTATACTTTTCAAAATCTATTTTATCTTGTTGCTCTATGATTTTTAGATTATAATACAGCTCTACTTTTAAAGCTTCGATATTTAAATTTTCAGCTATATATGTAATAAGTATTACATTAGAACTAATATTATTTTTTATTTCAATAAGTTCTTGTTCATTACATATTGCTACTATTATCTTAATCTTTCTTTTTTTTACAATTTCATATATTTTTTCTATTTCATTATATTTTTCTACTTTTAATTCTTCTTTTTCAAGTTCGTTTACTACTTTATCTAATATATAAGTCTTATTAGAATAAACTATTACTTTTGTATTCTTTCTTAAGTCATCATATATTATCATAAAACTACCTCTATATAAAAATTATATATCAAACTAAAAAAATAATAAAGTGTAAATCATATTATTTACACTTTATTTTTAATATTAATTACCAGAATTGTACATATCCATTATTAAAGCAGCATCTGTTGAATTTATTACGCCATTATTATCTATGTCTGCAATTAACATGTATTCGTCTGTATTTATATCACTATTATATAAATCCTGAACGATAGCCGCATCTGTTGAGTTTACTACTCCGTTTTTGTCTAAATCTCCAATCATAGAGTCAAGTGTAACTACAATATCACATGTTGACTCTACATTAGGATCAGATTTAAGTGTAACTGTAACTTTACATCTTCCATCCTTTATTGGTATTATTTTTCCATTTTTCTCTATTTTTGCAATTTTTTCATCTGATGATGTATAAATTAGCTCTTCTCCTTCTATAGTTGCAACCTCTGGTAGAACAGATGATACTCTTACATAGCTTTCTTTATTTCTTGTAGCATTAATTAAATTCTTATCTAGCACTAATCCTGTGACTTTTATTTTAGTAAACTTTGCATTTATTGCTGTGCTTTTATCAAATAAATAGTTATTATCTACCAGATTATTATTTAAGTCATATATACCATCATATATATATCCTTCTTTTTCATATTGAGGAATATAGTCTAATGCTTGTCCTTTAAATGCTCCTATTCTTTCGAGTTCATTTTCTTTATCTTTTATAATAATTTCTACTCTTTCATTCATATACATTATATCTAAATCTACTTTACCACTCGAATTATTTGCACCTTCAATATCTCCATTTTGTGTGTATTGCCATATAAAAGGTACAACATTACTATTTGGTAATGTTATTTTATCCTCTAGCTCTGGTGTGTCTCCATAATTCCAGTTTGCATACCAATATCCTGCAACATATTCAGATATTTTAGGAATGTCTATGTATTTTTTATAAAAAGAACCATTTGAATAAACAATCGGAGTATATCCAGCATCAGTTATTTTATTACAAAATGCAATTATTATTTGACTTAATTCAGATTTTGTCAATTTTTGTTGTACCTTATCTTCAACATCATATGCTATAGGTAATGTTAGCTTGTCCTTGTATTCTTTTCCATACTCATTTATTGCATTTAATACGTAGTCTGCTTCTTGTTCTGCCTCTTTAACATTTGTTGCATATGAATAGTGATATATACCAAATGGAATATCATTTTGACTTGCACCTTTTAAATTATTCACCAGCATCTTGTCATATTGAAAGTCATAATCTTTTTCTGCATCTTCTATCTCATCATACCATCCATAAGAAGATCTTATCATTGCAAAATCTATACCATAATCTTTTACCTTCTTCCAATCAATTATACTATTTGCAAAAGATACATCTATTCCAAGATATCCTCCTACCATAAACTCACATAAAGCTTTGGTGTCTTCATCTTTTGCTGTAATAGTAAATCTTCCTGGCTTTTTAGTATATATTCTTCCATCACTTGTAATAGTAGCAATGCTCTCATCAGATGATATATACTTAATATTGCTACTATTAGAGCTTATTATTTCATTTATATTAAAATTTTCATATACTTTTAAAGACTTTCTTTGCACATTAAATGATGTAGTTGCATTAACAGAATTCATACCACAAGTAAGCAATACTATAGCACCAAAAATCATTATTTTATTTATTATATTTTTCTTTATTTGTTTTTTAAACATAATTATCTCTCCCAAATATTAAAAACAGTTGGAACTTTTATATTCCAACTGCAATTTTACTCTTCTTTTTTTACACTTATTACAGTATAGAAAGTCATTAAAAGCGCAGCAGAAATTATTATTCCACCCACTATGTCACTAATCCAGTGTACACCAGAAAGAGTTCTTCCTATTGCTGTAGCAAATAATACTAATAACGCTATAGCATTTACAAGTTTTATTCCTTTGATTTTATCAAATAACTTTTTATTTACCATAATTATACTTGTACATACACATACTGCAAGTACTGTATGAGAAGATGGGAATGAAGCCTCAACTCCAACTTCTCTATCAAGTATTACTGGTCTATAATTTACTATAACTATTTCAAATGCAACATATAACGCAAGTACAATTACAAAAAATATTCCAAGCGCAATTATTTCTCTGTCTACTTTAATTAAGCTTTTTCTCTTAATAAGTTGTACCAGTCCTACAAGCCCATATGCACCTACTGCTGCAAGAGAAACATATCCTAAATATTTTGTTACTTTATATAATGTTTCATTAAAAGGTAGCTTACTTGCAACAGCCTCATTTACTGTTGCAAATCCTACACTTGTATTATCTGGTCCAATTTGCTTAACATCTACTGTTTTAACTAAAAAAGTATAGACAATAGCACAAACTATAAGCACAATACTAATAATAGCATTTCTTTTTGTATTATTCATATTATAATTCTCTCCTTTTAATTTTCTAATAATGTTGTTGTTATAATTTTATTATTAGAAGTTCTTAAATATACTGTATTTCCTTTAATTGCTTCAAATTTTACATATTTTGAAAGTTTGGCAACTCTTTTAAATGGATTCTTTCCAGTAAGTTGCAATATATATGTTGGATATACTAAGTATACATCTCCATATTCATTATATGAAGTTACAACGTCTGTATCACTTAAATATATTGTATCAATAATCTTTGATGCTTTAACTACATATACTTTGTCGTTTTTAGTTGTGTCTAAATAGTATAAAGTCTCATAGTCGTCTGCACTTTCCAAATCCGAATCTATTCCAATAAGTTCAACATCTGCATATCCAAATAAGTAATTTACAGTTGCTCCAGCAGTATACACACCACCAGCTGTATCACCATAGTATAGTCTATCTGTATGTTGTAGCATTCTTATTGTACTTAGTATCATTCCAGATCTAACTTGTGACATAGAATTAAATAAATCTATTTTATATACTGTATTATTTGTAGACATTGCTGTTTTTGTCTCAATATTTATATATATTATATTAACAAGTGGTGAGAAAGTTAAATCTTTTATTCTAGAAAAGTTTCTTACATTTATATCGTTATACTCTGTTACCCTCTTTGTTGCAATTTCATACGTTCTAAGTGAAAGTGTTGTATATCCTCCACTAGTCTCTTCAATAAAATACATAATCAAGTTTTTGTCATATAACATATAATAATAGCAAATCGGACTATCCTCTGTTACAACAGCGTGTTCTTTTTTATCTTCTATTGTATTAATATGTATGCTTCCATCTTCTAGATAGGCATAATATTTATTGTTATATGAAAATTGAAGTTGTTCCGCATTATCTGGGACAGATATTATATCTTCTGCTTTTAACTCTACCTCTCCACTTATTCTATATGTTTCAAGGTCTAAAAAGCTTGATTGAGTCATTTTATATAAATAACTATCTGCAGCTTTTAATACTCCAAAAGTAATACCCGTTCCTATAATTATACAAATTAATAGTGTTATTATTATCTTTTTCATTATTCTTCCCCTTATTATTTAACTATAAAAGCTGTTGGAACATAACGTTCTCCTGCAATATCACTAGGTTTATTTTTTACTTCGCCATCATAAACAAGTGTAGACGATGCTCCTCCATCTAGATTAAATGCATTATATGCCCCATAATTTAATAATATATCTTGAGCATGTTTTAAAGTTGCTCCAACACTATCTTTTTGTCTTCCATCAATAACTAAAAATAATACTGCACCATCTTGTCTTTGTGCTATACATGTACGAGGTTGAATTCCCCAACCAGCACCACTTCCAATTCTTGGTTGACCATTAACAATTAATGTTGGTCCAAAAGAAATTGCACATCTAAGTCCTAATCGTTCTGCCTCTGCTGCTGTTGCATTATCATTTACATATAAGATATTATCTTGTGTAAATCCGCACATACTACATCCAGTATAATATCCATTCTCATTTTCATAAAGTTTTCCATTTGTAATAAGTAGCCCTGTAGGTTCAGCTCCTGTTCCTGCTGCATCGTTTGCAAGACCTCCTGCATTTATTCCTCCAATTGCTCCATAATCTTCAACAATTTGTGATGTTGTAGAACCAACAATAGGAACTTTTTTACCAAGAACTAAATCAACTCTTGATGGATCATCTATTATTAGTAAATATGCATTAAACGAATCTGTACTAACATCTACAAATTCAATTCCTTCTTTATTCTTATCATTTTTATTAGTATTTATTTTTATATCTGTTAGATTCTGCTCTTCTGTATCATTAATTCTTCTATTTGCTGCAAGAATTTCATTTATCTTTTCATCAGATAAAAACCAAGTAGCAAAATATTGATGTGTCATAGTAGTCATAGATGTTGTTACAATCATATCTCTTGTTGTAATAAACATATCTGTATAATAAATTAAATATATTCCAAGCCCCAAAATATATACTACTTCAAATAATAATACTCCAAAAACTTTAGCTAGTTTTTTAAAGAATTTCTTCATTTTTATACCTCTCTTTTTATATACACTAAATATATTATTTCAGTAATTCTATTTTATTCTACCAAATTAGCAATCATTTTTCAACATATATATATCTTTTTCACTAAAAATTCACATAAACCTATATTATGGTAAAAAATAGCAGCAGACATTACATAACTATATGATATCTACTGCTATATATTATTTTATTGTGCTACACCATTTTTGTAGACAATTACATTTCCACTTCCACTACCAGCATGTTTTCCATTACATACTTCGGTTGGTTTTGTATATCCCCAGTCTGCAGGATATGCACCTTGTGATGGACCATAATTTCTTACCAAGCAAGATTTTTTAGTTGTAGACTTACATGAAGATGATGCAACTTTTCCAGTAACGTTACAAATATTTACAAATTCATGTACTGTACAAGTATCTGTTGGTATTGAATCAACAGCAACCCAATCACTTAACACTCTAGATCCTCTAGGATCTGCTCTACATGCATCTGTTGCTACTTTACCAGAATCTCTACATAGCTCTACTTGTCTTACAGAAGATGGTGTATCAAATCTAGCATCTCCTTTATCTGAACATATAGAATTCATTACTCTGTTAAATAGCACTGTTGATGGATATGGATATCCTCTTCCTTTACTTCCTAGGTTTACTGGATCATCATAACCAGTCCAACAAGCAATTGTATAATATGGTGTATATCCACAGAACCATCTATCTTTATCATCATTTGTATTACCTGTTTTACCAGCACATTGTATTGCGCCACCTCTAATTGATACAGCGCCATATGCTGTACCCCATACAGGAGTCTCTACAACGCTACATAGACAACTTGTAAGCATAAATGCAGTAGAATCTTTCATTACTCTATTTGCTTCTTCTTTAGTATTGTCTAGTACAACATTTCCATTTCTATCTAATACTTTTGTATATAATTTTGGTTCGTTATGCATACCACCATTTGCAATTGTTGAATATGCAGTTGCAACCTCTAAAGTTGTAACACCATAATTATATCCTCCAAGAGCCAATTGTGTTGGTCCTTTATCTATTTCTAATAGTGATTTTAGACCACAATTGTATGCAAAATTATAACAGTAATCCTGATCGTTTACAAGAAGGTTTGCTCTTAAAGCTGGTATATTCATAGAGTCTGCTATTGCATCTCTTACTGTTACGAATCCATAAAATGATCCATACCAGTTTCTAGGTGTATAATTTCCAATTGAAAATTGTGTATCATCAAGTCCTGCTCCAGGAGATAATTTTCCTTGTTCTATAGCTGGTCCATATGCGCCAAATGGTTTTGAACAAGAACCAAGCTGTCTTAAAGTTTGTGTTGCTCTGTTAAGTGTTAATGCACCACTCTTTTCTCCTGCACCACCAATTAATCCTCTAACTTCACCTGTAGATTGATCCATTACAACCATTGAACCTTGCATACGATTTCCATCTGAATCTATAGTAAATATTCCAGAATTTGCAAATGCATCATCGATAGCCCATTGTACATCTGGATCTTGTGTTGTATATATTTTATATCCATCAGAGTGTATCATTTTCATTGCAATACCTCTAGATACATTCTTTTGATCCATTAAATCTTCAATAACAGATTCTACAACAGCATCTATAAAGTATGTTTGTGTTCCACCATAATTTACTTCTTTAGACTTAAATTCTAATTTATATGCAATAGCTTCATCATATTGTTCTTGTGTAATAGAGCCTAATTCTTTCATTTTGTTTAGAACAATTTCTTTTCTTCTATTTAATTTCTCTTTTGCTTCATCACTTTTATATGGATTTGTTACCTCAGGTGACTGAATCATCGCAGCAATTGCAGCAGATTCAGCAACATTTAATTCACTTACTGATTTTCCAAAGAAATGATTTGATGCAACCTCTATTCCGTAACTTCCATCACCATAATATATTGTGTTTACATATGACTCAAAAATCTTTTCTTTTGAAAGTTTAGATTCAAGAGATATAGCTCTATACCATTCTCTTATTTTTCTTTGCCATGCTCTTTCATCATCATCTGTTATATTTTTTACAAGCTGTTGTGTAATTGTACTTGCTCCATATGATGATTCACCTTTGTGTAAAACAAAAGTTCCAATAGCACCAATTGTTCTCTTTAGATCAACACCATGATGAGAGAAAAATCTTTCATCTTCTATAGCAACTACTGCATCTACAGTATGCTTAGGCATATCTTCAAATGACGCCATTATTCTATTTTCTGTGTCGTATAAAGCCGCAAGCTCATTTCCATTCATATCATATGCAAATGATGTTTGTGGTAATATTTCTAACTCATCAAGGCTAATACTATCTGTATCGTCTACAATTCCAGAAATAACACCCAGTACAATTCCGGCTCCCACAATACACATAGCAAGTCCTACAATTAAAACGACTCTAAATATTTTCCATCCTATCTTTTTATTTTTGCCACTTTTATTTTTAGGATTATTCTCTTTAGTATTTTTATTACCAGAACTATTTTCTTTCTTATTTACTTTTTTTATGCTACTTGTAGAGTTTTTCTTTTGATCTCCTCTTAATCTAACATTTAAAGGTTTATTGTTATTATCCATTTTCTCCTCCCGAATATTTTATTTCCAACCAAATAAATCATTTGACCTAATACTTAAGTTCTTTTTTATAGCTTTTTTTACATTTTCTAAATCTTCTTTAGAAATTTTTGTAATTTTGCTAAATATTCTTCTTTTATCTAAAGTTCTTATTTGTTCTACTAAGGCAATTGATTCTTTTTTTAAGCCCTTTGTAGTTTTAAGTTTAACATGAGTTGGTAAATCTCTTTTATCTACTTTAGATGTAATAGGCACTACTATAGTAGTTGGACTATACTTATTTCCTTTATTGTTTTGAATTACCAAAACTGGTCTAAATCCATCTTGTTCACATCCAACAGAAGGACTAAGTATAGCATAAAATATATCTCCAAATTCAATTTTCAAATACTTTTTACCTCCCTTATTATACACTATTATGTATATTTAGTAAATACTTTAATGTTATTTTTTAACCTTAAAGTATTCATAAAGTAAATGATATACAATGTTTGAGTCCTTATTATACATTTTTATTTCATTAATTTTACAACTTGAATCAACTAATATATCTATCCTAGTTATATCAGGAAACAAGTCTGTAATATCTATTTTATATTGAGTATTGTTGTCACACTCAACTTTTGTTATTTTGGTTTGAGTATTAGAATTTAAATACTTTATTATTGATGCAAGTGACACAAAATTATTGTATTTATTTTGGCTGTTATACTCAAAGCTCTTATTTATTTTCTGATTTAATAATGTAGATGTATCTTTTTCTATTTGTATTTTTATTTCATCATCAAATACATATTCATATTTATCTTCTAGTAAATTTGCATTTTCTACAATTTCATATTCATTTTCATTTTTATTGCTTATAACTTTTAATTTATATTTTGCTTCATATTCATTAATACCTAATATACTTTCTATTGCATTTATCTTTTTCTCCTCTGCTTGTGATTCATCTTTTATACAAATAACATAAAATGAATAAGATATAATTATTATCGCAAGCATTACACAAAATGTAATTATAACTTTAACTTTAAAATCAAAAGTTAATGTATAAGTTTTAAATTTTTCCAAATATATCACCACTAAATTATATGAAAAGCATAAAAAAAAATAACTAACGTTTAGTTAGTTATTTTATCTTTTTATGTTTTATCATTTACCTCATCAATTGCATCTTGTACGCCTTTTAGTTTTTCAACCATCATTTGTAAATATTCTGTATCTACATCACTCTTAAGATTTCTTTTTACATTGTTTGACATTGTATCAATTTCTTCCTTAAGTGATGTCATAAGCTCAAGTATGTTAAATCTAGATGCTTTGTATGAGTTTTTACCATCAGATAATAATACTCCATTCATATCATATTGCTCTTGATATGCAGGAATTGTACTATGTATTTTAAATCCTTGCTCAATATATTCTCTTAAAACTTTTTGAGCATCAATCTCACCATGTACAATAAAGATTTGTTCTGGTTTTTTATTCATAGCAGCAATCCAATTTAATAATCCGTCTCTGTCAGCATGACCAGAAAATGCATCTAAATATTTTATTTCAGCATTTACTGCAATTTCTTCTCCAAAAATCTTTACAAGCTTTTCACCACTCATTATCTTTTTGCCTAGAGTTCCTTCTGCTTGATATCCTACAAATAATACTGTACATTCTGGTCTATATAGATTATGTTTTAGATGATGCTTAATTCTTCCTACCTCACACATACCACTAGCAGATATTATAATTTTAGGTTGCATATCTTCATTTAAAGCTTGTGATTCCTCACTTGTTTCGCAAAAATGTAAATTATTAAAAACAAGTGGATTATCTCCTTTTAAAAGATATGATAACGCTTCTTCATCGTAGTATTGGTGCTGTGTTTCAAAAATCTTTGTTGCATTAATAGCAAGTGGACTATCAACATACACAGGAATTTTACTTAATTCTTCTCTTATATTATCATCAGAATAATATTTATTTATTTCATATAAAATTTCTTGTGTTCTTCCAACAGCAAATGAAGGTATTATTACATTTCCGCCCCTTCTTGTTGTATCTAAAATAATTTGAATAAATTTAGAAGATTGGTCTTTTATACTACTATGGATTCTATCTCCATATGTAGATTCCATAACTAATACATCTGCCCCATCTATCGGTTGTGGATCATTTATAATAGGTAAATTTAAATTTCCTAAATCTCCAGTAAATGCTACCTTTTTTTCTTCTCCATTTTCGACAAGATATAGTTCTACAATAGCAGAGCCAAGCATATGTCCTGCATCTTTTAGTTCAAAAGATATATTATCATTTACTTTAATTCTATTTCCATATTCAATACCTTCAAATATTTCCAAACAATCTATACCATCTTGTTGAGTGTATATAGGCTCATTTGGAGCTTTTCCAGCTCTCATTCTCTTTCTATTTACCCATTCAATTTCAGTCTCTTGTATATGACCACTATCTGGTAACATTATTTTACATAGCTCTTTTGTAGCTGTTGTACAATATACTGGATTTTTATATCCAGCTTTATATAATTTTGGTATTCTTCCACTATGATCTATGTGTGCATGTGTCAAAATAACAAATTCAACTTCTTGGATATTAAAAGCAAATTCCTCATAATTTAGCATTTGGTCTGTTAAGCTTCCTTGAAATAATCCACAATCAATTAAAAATTTGTGTCCTTCAACTTCTACCATATGACATGAGCCAGTAACATCCTCTGCGGCTCCATAAAAAGTAATATTCATTGTTCATCAACCTCTCATTACTTAAATCTTATAATATTTTAAAACTTTTTTCAACATTTTTATATAAATGTTGGATTTTTAGTAATAGATAAAGAAGCATTTGCTCTTTTTTTGGCATTATATATCTTTATCTTTCCATACATTTTACTATAAATTGCTGTATTTAGTTTTGCCTTTACCATTACATTTACTCTAAATCTATTATTTAGTTTTTGAATATATGGTGATTTAGGACTAAATACTCTATATTCATTTTGATTGTCATAACTTAAAATGTTATACAACTTCTCGGCATCACTTTTTACATCTTCAAGATTTGCTCCACTAACCTCAAAAAGTAAAATGTCTATAAACGGTGGGTAACCATATGTTTTTCTATAGTCTATTTCTTTATCAAAAAACTCGTTATAATCATTATGCTTTACTGCTTCTAATATATAATTTTCGGAATCGCTTGTTTGAATTAACACTCTACCCTCTTTAGTACTTCTTCCTGCTCTTCCCGATACTTGGTAAATATTTGAAAACGCTCTTTCTGATGCGCTAAAATCATTCATTGCAAGAAGAGAATCGGCACCAATTATACCAACTAAAGTAACATTTGGCATATCATGCCCTTTACTTATCATCTGCGTTCCTATTAAAACGTCAATATTATTGTTTTTGAAATCATCAAGAATTTTAGCTTGTGCATCTCTTGCAATAGTAGTATCTGCATCCATTCTAAGAACTGATATTTTAGGAAATAGTTCTTTTAATTCTTCTTCTAACTTTTCGGTTCCAAGATTATAACTAGATATCTGTTCACTTCCACATTTTGGGCATATATGTACATTTCTTTCTGCATGAGAACAATAATGACAAAGTAATAAATTGTTAGTTTTATGATAAGTCATTGCTACATCACAATTTGGACAATTAAATACATAGCCACATTCTTTACAAGTAAGATATGAATTATAACCTCTTTTATTTAAGAATAGCATTGTTTGCTCTTTATTTTTTATATTTTCTTCAATAGCCTCTTTAAGAGCAAGCGAAATGCTTGATGTGTTTCCCATTATTCTATCATCTCTTAAAGAAATAAGCTCTATTTGAGGTAGCTTTGCATTTGCTGCCCTGTTTTTCATTTCAAATAATTCTATTGTTCCATTTATTGCTTTATTATATGTACTAATTTCTGGTGTTGCACTTCCTAAAACAAGTACAGCATTTTCTTCTTTACAAATATATGCTGCTATATCTTTTGTAGAATATTTAGGTTTTGTTTGAGAATAATAACTTGTATCGTGCTCTTCATCAATTATAACAAGTCCAATGTTATCTAGTGGTGCAAATATTGCAGACCTTGCACCTATTACAATATTTACTTTTCCCATTTTTATTCTTTTATATTCTTCTTTTCTTTTGGCTATTGTCATTTTACTATGTAATATAGCAATATCATTTCCAAATCTTGATACAAACCTTTCGACAGTCTGGTAAGTAAGAGATATTTCTGGAACAAGTACAATTGCTTTTCTGCCTTGATCTAATACTCTCTCTATTAATTGTAAATATACCTCCGTTTTTCCGCTCCCTGTAACTCCATGTATTAAACATTGTTTATATTCTTCATCATAAATATATCTACTTATACCATCTATTACATTTTTTTGTTCATCAGTTGGTGTGAGTGAAGTTGATCTTTCAACATGTAAATCTTTTAAAAAGTCTCTTTCTTTATCACATTCTACTATATCTATATAACCGTTTTTCTGTGCTGTATTAATTACAGACCTCGAAATAGATAAACCATCTATAACATCACTAATTAGGACATTATCTGTATACATTAAAAAAGATAACAATTGTATCTGCTTTGCACTCTTAATAACGTTAGACTCAATGTCTTGCATTATTTCATCTGTACTTTTTATAAGCACTATCTTTTTATCTTTTCTTGTTTCTATAGACTTAGAACTATTTTTAGACTTTGTTCCTGGTGGAAGCATTAATTTTAAAGCATCATATACATTACAAAAGTATACATATGCTATATACTTTGCAAGCTTAAGTCGTGATTCGTTTAAATACGATATATCATCTAGAAAACTATCTATATATTTTAATTTATATTTAGGCTCTTCATATTCAGTACTAAGTTTTACTATAAGCCCCTCTGTTAAATCTTTGCCTCGTCCAAAACTTACACTTACTCTTTTTCCAACTTCAGCCTCTTTTTCAAGCTCTTCTGGAATAAGGTAATCATATACCTTGTTTAGTGTATTTACGGATGTATTTATTAATATTTTAGCTAACATTTCACACCTCTTTTAATATTATATCTTAGGCAATTTAATGTGTCAATAATTTAAAACAAACGTTTATTGATGATTTTTGTTATTTAAATCTTTAAATTTATCTATAATTTTTGAAAAAAAGTATTAATATATGAAAAAATCGTGATAAAGGATGACATATTATTATTTTTTTGTTATAATATAAATATACAATATTTTAATTTTGTCACAAAGTAAGTTAACTAACGAACTTGTTCATTGGTTAACTTACTTTTTTATATAGATTAAATCATTTAACAAAGGAGTGAAACAATGAAAAAAGCAAAATCGGGTAAAGAAAGAAAAAAACATGTAACATTAAAAATATTTTTTGCTATATGGATTATAGCATCAACTCTATTTTTTATTAAGATGGGATCTTCTCTAATGATAGAAGCCACATACAAAGACAACTATCATTATGCTGTACTTAATTCCCCTCATAATATAAAATACCAAAAAAAGATATATGGTATATACAAAAAACATGTTGAATATCTTTCTGATAGCAATGATGAGATAATAAGTTCATATTTTTCATTAGATGAGAATTATAGAATAATTATATTATTTATTGCAGTTACGCCTTACTTTCTTGTAGTTGGATTAATCGTTGATAAGTTTATATCAAAAAAAGATGATTCAAATACATATAGTATTGATACCCGAGAAACATATAATTAGAAACAAGCTTTCTTTTTATACAAAAAAATAGATGAGTAAAACTCATCTATTTTATTTATTCTTTATCTTTT
>CANCXL010000021.1 GCA_947381905.1 uncultured Clostridiaceae bacterium
ATACGAGATGACGAGAGGTGACTGAGTTCAGACGTGTGCTCTTCCGATCTCTACTATAATATCTAATTTAGGAAATGTAGAAATAAATAATACAAACGATATTTATATAGAAGCAAATGTTGACCTTGGAAAAGTAAATGTAAACAACAATAATAGGAGTTCAGATATAACACTTAAAATAAGTTCTGATTGTGGAAATATAACAGTAAATAATTAAAAAAGAGGCTATAAATACAGTAAAGTATTTATAGCCTTTTAAAAGTTAGTAAAATATATTTATTTGAAAATTTTCTTTTATTATGGTATTATTTATACATATAAACAAGAAATAGGAGAATTATAATGTTTAAAAGAAAGAAAAAATTAGAGTTAAATAATGATGAACTTAGAATTTTATTTAGTTCATTAAACGATTTTAAAAATGCTTTATTAAAAGAAAATAAATATCCAGATTCAGTAAATGAAACTATGACTAAATTAAAAAGTAAAATGAAAGTAGATAAATATGATTTAGGAATTATGATTAATGGTTTAGATAGAACTAGAAAAGAGATGGTTAAGAATAACCAAGACACATCAAATGTAGATCAATTACTTTTAAGGTTACTTAAAATAAATGAAGAATAAAGGTTCGGTAAAATGATAATTGTAGAGGGCATTAATAAAATGAAAATAATAACTGTTTGTGGTAGCTATAAATTTAAAAAAGAAATAACAGAAATAACTGAAAAAATGGCATTAAAAGGCAATTGTATGATAACACCAATAGAACTTACAAAAAAATCAAAAGATGCATATACCAAAGATGATATTATGGTTCTTGGAAAGATGCATAAAGAAAAAATAAAAATATCTGATGCGATCTTAGTAGTTAATGTAGGCGGATACATAGGAGATAGCACAAAAAGTGAGATTGAATATGCAAACTCACTAAATAAAGAAATTATATATTATACAGATTTAATATAAGTTAAGTTATAATAAAAGGAGCGTATTAAGAGCTGTTGTAGGAAATACATTTAGTGATGGAGCAGCATTAAAATATAATGAAAAAGCAGTTTTGTAACTGCTTTTTTCATTGCTAATTAGGTAGATAATATAGAATTGGTTGCTAAATAATAATTATTGTATTATAATTCTAAATAAATATGAGGTGAGACTTTTATGAAAAATATATTGGTGGTAGAGGACGATATAAGCATTCATTCTATACTACAAGAAATATTAAAAAATGATGGATATAATGTAATAGATGCATATTCTGGTAGTGAAGCTATAATGGTACTTGAAAAAAATCAAGTGGATTTGATTTTATTAGATTTAATGTTACCAGGTCTTAATGGTGAAGAAATAATAAAAAGAAACAATCATATTCCAATAATAGTACTTAGTGCAAAAATATCTCAGGAGGATAAAGTAGAGTGCTTGTTAAATGGCGCAAATGATTATATAACGAAACCTTTTAATAAAGATGAATTACTTGCAAGAATAAAAGTACAATTAAGAATAAATAAAAATAGCAATAATGAATTAATTTTTAAAGATTTAAAATTATTAAATGATAATCATACATTATTAGTAAAAGATACGGATGTAAATCTTACTAAAACTGAATATGCTATATTAAAACAACTAATATTAAATAAGAGCCAGGTAGTTACAAAAAGTAAATTATTAGATTTAATTAGTATAGATACAGAAGATTGCGATGAAAATTCCCTAAGAGTACATATAAGCAATTTAAGAAGAAAAATAAGAAAATATTCACTTAATGAATATATTGAATCTGTTTGGGGAATAGGTTTTAAACTTAAAGAATAGGAATCTTAACAAAATTTTAACAATTAATTAACCATTTTCTTAATACTTTTATATTAGAATAATCATGAAAGGAGAAAGAATATGGAAACAATTTTAAAAATAAATAATCTTGAAAAAACATATAAAGATTTTAAGGCTATAAGTAGTTTAAATATGAATATTGAAAAAGGCTCTATTTATGGACTTATAGGAAAAAATGGCGCAGGAAAGACAACGTTAATAAGACTTATTTGTGGACTTCAAAAACCAAGCTCTGGTACATATTCTATTTATGGTGTAAGTAGCACAGAAAAAGAAATTATAAGTGTTAGAAAAAGAATAGGGGCAATAATAGAAACTCCATCAGTTTATCAAGAGATGAGTGCAAAAGATAATTTAATAGAGCAATATAAATTAGTAGGTCAGCCATCTCTTGATGGAATAGATGAACTTCTAAAATTAGTTGGACTTGAAAATACTGGTAAAAAGAAAGTTAAAAATTTTTCTTTAGGAATGAAACAAAGACTAGGCATTGCTGTAGCACTTGCAAGTAATCCAGATTTTTTAATATTAGATGAGCCAATAAATGGTTTAGATCCACAAGGAATTATTGAAATAAGAGAATTAATTCTAAAATTAAACAAAGAAAAAAGAATAACTATTTTAGTATCTAGTCATTATTTAGATGAACTATCTAAAATCGCAACACACTATGGCTTTATGGATAGTGGTAGAATAATTAAAGAAATAAGTTCAGAAGAACTTAATAAAATGATGAAACAAAAAATAGAGCTAAAGGTGACAGATGTAAAAGAATTTGTTAAATATTTTGAGAAAAACAAAATATCTTATGAGGTCATAGATAATTCTACTATAAATGTTTATGGTAATATTAACTTATCTAAATTTATTAGTGAACTATACAAGAATAATTTAGTAGCAGAAGAGGCACATGAATATGGTGAATCGTTAGAAAACTATTATATTAATTTGATTGGAGGTATTAGCAATGATTAAGTTATTAAATGCAGGATTTGAAAGACTTAGAAAAAGTAAGTTATTTTTGGCATTAATTATATTTAGTATAATGCTTGCAATATTTATGATTTATACACGATATAGTGATATGAAAAAATATGAAGAAGTAATAGAGGTAGAACAGATTATGCTTAACTATTCTACAATTGTAGGAATTATAATTGCTATATTTACAAGTTTATTTTTAGGAGTAGAGTATTCTGATGGAGCAATAAGAAATAAAATAAGTGTAGGACATAAAAGAATAAATATATATTTATCTAATTTAGTAATAGTTACTATTACAAGTTTACTTTCATATATTATATTTTTAGGAATAGATGCTGGTATAGGAATACCAATATTTGGAGGAATTACAATTGAACTTTCAAAATTAATAATGCTTCTATGTTGTATTTTTATAACAATAATTGCTTATTCAAGTATATTTACTTTTCTTGCAATGGTTATTTCAAATAAAACAATAACTGCGATAGTATCAATTATGCTTTCCTTTGGAATGATGATGGTGGCATTAACTTGTTTTAATATTTTAGAAACGCCTCCAACTATCCAACAAGCAGTAATGACTGATGGTCAAACAAAAATAGAAGAAGCTCCAAATCCTAAATATCCTAGTGAGGAAAAAAAGAAAATATGTAAAACATTACTAGATTGTAATCCGGCTGGACAAATGTTTCAAATAGCAGGAAGAGCAGCTACAAATTTAAGTATTTTACCTTTATATTCTATGGGAGTTTTAATAATGTTTACTAGTACAGGGCTTATATTATTTAGTAAAAAAGAATTAAAATAGAAAGGTGGTAATTATGAGTATCTGGTTATATTTAATAATAACAGTTATATTATTATTAGTGGCAATTATAAAAATAATAATAATGAAAAAAGAGATAAAGAATATAACTCAGAATTTACCTATTATAATAAAGTCAGATACAAATAGTTTAATTACTATTGGAACAAATGATAATGATCTTAAAAATTTAGCTAAAACGTTAAATAATAGTCTAAAAGAATTAAGACGATTAGAACTTGAATATAATCAAGGAAATCAAGAATTAAAAAGGTCAATAACTGATATATCGCATGATTTAAGGACACCACTTACAGCGATAAGAGGCTATTTAGATTTGATTGATTATAAAAATCTTACATCAAAACAAGTTGAATATTTAAAAATTATAAATAATAAGACAGATACATTAATCTATTTAACAGAACAGTTATTTGATTTTTCTAAAACTCTTGAAATTCATGATGATATAAATAAAAGAGAAACATGTATTAATACTATACTCGAAGAAGTAATATGTAGTTATTATGATTTATTCAAAGAAAATAATATCGAACCAATTGTAGATATAACAACTCAAAAGATAATGAAGACTCTAGATGAAAATATGTTAAAGAGGATATTTGAAAATGTCATATCAAATGCTATAAAATATAGTGACAATACAGTAAATATTTCCTTAAATAAAGAAGGAATTATTTGTGTATCAAATAAAGCAAAAGATTTAGATAATGTTACAGTAAATAAAATATTTGATAGATACTATACTGTAAAAAATGCAAAGAAATCTAACGGAATAGGATTATCTATTGCAAAACAATTAGTAGAACTAAATGGCGGCAAAATTAAGGCAGATTATACAGATGATAATTTAACTATTACGATAAAAATTTAAATAAGTAAAACAAGGCAGTTTTTGAAGTGAACTAAATGAGGTTCACTTCTTTTAAGTTTGCCTTTAACTATATTAATAATTGATAATTACATGTTTTTATGATAATATAATAAGAGGCAAATAGTAATTTGAAAGTGAGATGAGGTATTATGGATAAGAAAAAAACAATAAATTGGATTATTGCAATTATAGTTGTTATTGTTTATTTATCAGTAAGTTTCATATTTGATATATGGGCATATTCTTGGCTTATATGGGTAGTTTATGCAATTTATAGATTTATTACTAAATAGTTTGAATTAAAGAAGAGATAGTGATTTTAATTTTGTTTTAGTACAAATAGATTCTAAGTTAAAAGAACATTCTGATGCAATTTATATTGATATGAATAACGTTAATAACGTATCATATGATTCAAAGATACATCAGTTATGTCTTGAATATAAAAAGGGAACAGGTAGTTTTGGAAAGTTACTAAAAATAGATGGAACAAGTGCTAAAACATTATATGGACCTAAAAATATTTATCAGCCAGAAGAAATAGAAAAGATACTTGATTTTTCAGAAGCTTTTCGTGCTACTTTAGAAGAAAAAGGGTACAAATTAGATAAATGGAAAAGAAAGTAGAAGAAAGTCAGAATAAGTAGGATAGATAATTAAATTGAAATTATCTATCTTTTATTATATAATTGTAACATAAATTATAATTTGAGATAAACAGAGATGATACAACAATTAAAATATAGAAATATCAATTCGTAGAGGAGGAATAGTTATGAGAAAATGTTTAAGATGTAATGTAGATATGATAGAAAATTTAGACGTTAAAGTTGAAGGTGGAGCATATGGAATTAAGGTTACACAACAAGGCATATTTAAGGATAATTTAGGAAAGCTTAAATGTGCAGTATGTCCAGAATGTGGTTATACTGAAACTTATATTGAGGATACTACTAAAATTCAAAAATTAGCATTAGATAAAAAAGAAAAGTAATTCAAATTACAATTCAGGAGAGTGTTAAAATGAATGATGAATTATATAATATGATTTTTAAAAGAGAGTCTTTTCATTTGTTTAGGAATATAGGAAATGAACATATTACAGATGAGGAGATTAAAGATTTTGAAAGAAATTTATATGTGGAGAAAAATGTTGATAACGAGAAAAATTTAACAGCTACATATAAAATGAATTAATAAATTATAATATTGATCGGGAGAATGACTATGAAAAAAGAAAATATTTATAAGTTTTTATATATAGTTTGTATATTTTTAATTATTGCTTTTGCTATTAGGCTTGGAGTAGATTAGTTTAAATATGATAATACAAATAATTCAGTACAATTTTATGCTTTTATAATTGAAAGAGTAGTTGAATTTATAGTACCAAGTATTATAGTATTTATTGTAGGAAAAGCAATGAAAGAGAAATATTGTAAATAAAATATAAAGTTACAATTTAGGGGGGATATTATATGGCAATGTGGAATCCTTGGAGAGGGTGTAAAAAATGTAGTGATGGTTGTATGCATTGCTACATTCATAAAGGAGATCTTAAAAGAAATGTTGATACGAATGAAATAGTAAAAACAAAAGATTTTAAAAAGCCGATAGAAAAATTAAAAAATGGTAATTACAAAATGAAATCGGGAATTGTTTATCTATGCTTTTCTACTGATTTTTTAATTGAAGAAGCGGACGAATGGAGAAGTGAATGTTGGAAAATGATTAAAGAAAGACAAGACTGTACTTTTCTATTTTTAACAAAAAGAATTGATAGATTTATGGAATGTATTCCAAATGATTGGAATAATGGATATGATAATGTAGTTGTATGTTGTACTATTGAAAATCAAAAGAATGCAGATTATAAACTCTCTATATTTAAAGATTTACCAATAAAGCATAAATGCATTACAGCACAACCATTATTAGAAGGTATTGATATTGAAAAATATCTAGATGACATAGAATTAGTTGTAGTAGGTGGAGAATCAGATATAAATGCTAGACCACTAGATTATGAATGGGTACTTTCAATTAGAGAACAATGTATAAGAAAAAATGTAAACTTTGAATTTAGACAATGTGGAACTTATTTTATTAAAGATGGAAAACAATACAAATTACAAACAAAAGATCTGTGTAAACAAGCAAAACTTGCAAATATTGATTATAAAAGTAATAAATAATTAAAATGGAGAATTAAAACTTATGGATGAAATAGAAAAATTATTAAAGACTAGAAAAATTGATTTTAACAAATTAAAACAATATGGATTTGTAGAAAAAAATAAAATATATGAATATAAAACTGCATTGATACCAGATGAGTTTGATATAATTGTTACTTTTTCAAATGATGGCAATTTAGATGCAAAAGTTATAGATTTAATGTCAAACGATGAATATTTACCTGTTAAAATATCAGAGGCAGTTGGAGAATATGTTGGGAAAATAAGAGAAATATATAAGAATAAGTTAATAGAAATTATTATGAAATGTTCTAAAATAGAAGTTTTTAAAAGTAATCAAGCAAAACAAGTTATAGAATATGTAAAAGAAAAATACGATAATGAACCAGAATTTTTATGGGAAAAATTTGCAGGAAATGCTGTATTTAGACATAAAGAAAATAATAAATGGTATGCAGTATTACTTACAATTTCTAAAAGAAAGCTAGGAATAGATAGTGATGAAATAGTAGATGTGATTGATTTAAAAGCATTACCAGAAGATATTGAAAAAATTGTTGATAATAATAGTTATTTTTTAGGATATCATATGAACAAAAAGCATTGGCTTACAATTATTTTAGATGGCAGTGTATCAATAGAAAATATATTTGATTTTATTGATATGAGTTATAAAATGAAATAGACTAAAATATTAAAGAGGCTAGTACAATTTTAAGTACTAGTCTCTTTTTAGCGTAAAGAAATATATAAACATATTTTTTAATTATAGTAAATATAGTCTTTTGTAAAAAAGTATAGAAATATTAAAAAAAACATTTACAAACAGATGTTCATAATATATAATAAATATATCAGCAAATATTCTTCGTCTATATATTATTATAAACATAGAAATAGCGATGAATAATAAATTTATATAGGAGATATTTATGGCAAATAAATCGTCAAATGATTTTAATAATATTATATTAAGTAGTTACAAAGAGCAACCTGTTGATTTGTTTATTAATAAAAACGAATTAATACAAAATATAAGTAAAGTTCATACTACATCAATGGGGATAGATAGAATTAAGAAAAACATTAAAGTAGATATTGATGATGTAGTTGAGTATTTAAAAGATAAAATACTTAATGAAAATAGTGTTATATATAAACAAGGAAAAAATTGGTATTGTGAAATAGATAATATTAGAATAACTATTAATTCATATAGTTATACAATTATCACAGCACATATTATAAAATAATAAGAAGAGGAGAGAAAAAAATATGGCTTTTGATTATAAGAAAGAATATAAGGAATTTTATATGCCTAAAAACAAACCAAGTATTGTAGAAGTACCTAAAATGAATTATATAGCAGTAAGAGGAAAAGGAAATCCAAATGATGAAAATGGAGAATATAAAAAATCTATAGAATTGTTATATGGCATAGCTTTTACAATTAAGATGAGCTATAAAGGAAATTATAAAATAGAGGGATACTTTGAATACGTAGTTCCACCACTTGAGGGATTTTGGTGGCAAGAAGGGATAGAAGGTATAGATTATTCTAAAAAAGATAAATTCGAATTTATCTCTGTAATAAGATTACCAGATTTTGTAACTAAAAAAGACTTTGAATGGGCTGTTAAAGAGGCAACAGAAAAGAAGAAAAAAGATTATTCTAAAGTGGAATTTTTAACAATAGATGAAGGTATGTGTGTACAATGTATGCATATAGGTTCATATGATAATGAACCCAAAACAGTAGAATTAATGCATCAATATATGCAAGAGAATAGTTATGAATTAGATATAACAAATAATAGACTTCATCATGAAATATATTTAAGTGATCCTAGAAGATGTGATCAGACAAAACTAAAAACAGTTATTAGACATCCAATAAAAAAAGTAAATATAAAGAGGTAGAAAATGATTGTAAATGTAGGCGGAAGGACAGATATAGCAAATTATTATAGTGAATGGTTAATGAATAGAATAAATGAAGGATTTGCATATTCAAGAAATCCATTATTTCCAAATAATGTCTCTAAAGTAAGCTTAAATCCCAAAGATGTTGACTGCTTAATGTTTTGCTCTAAAAATTATAAACCAATTTTAAAATATATGAAACAAATAAATGAAAATTATAAAATCATATGTCATTATACAATAACAGCATATGGAAAGTATGTTGAGCCTAATGTTCCAAGTATAGATGAATCTATAAGAACACTTATAGAGCTATCAAATATTGTAGGAAAAGAAAAAGTTTTGTGGAGATATGATCCAATACTTTTAACAGATAAATATACAGTAAAGAAGCACTTGGAAACATTTGAATACATGGCAAAGAAGATTGCACCTTATGTTCAAAGATGTATATTTAGTTTTGTTGAAATATACAAAAAGCTAGAATATAACATGCCAGAAATAATTCCTTTTACAGCTAAAGATAAAATAATGATTTTAGATGGAATAGGAAAAATAGCTAAAAAGTATAATTTATATATCCAAACTTGTGGGACAGACGAAAATTATGAAGAGTATGGAATACACGTATCAGGATGTACAACACCAGAAATATTAGAAAAAGCTAATGGAGTAAAATATAAAAATATTATAGGCAAAGGTATGAGAAAAGGTTGTCATTGTATACCAAGCAGAGATATAGGTGCATATGATACATGTCTTAATGGATGTAAGTATTGTTATGCAAATAAAAAACCAGAACTTGCAAAAGAAAACTTAAAATTTCATGATAGAAAATCTCCATTATTACTTGGAAATATAAAAGAAACAAACAAAATTACAATTGCTAAAGCAAATAGTTTTATACTAAAAGAAAAAGGCGAACAAATAAGTTTATTTAAATTATAATAAATAATATGTATAGTTTTTCTTTAGGTTAATACAATAATAGTGGAGGATGAGATATGTCTAAAATTAAAACATATATAAAATCAATACTAGTCCCTGTTATTGTTGGTGGTGTGGTTGGAATTATTATTTCAAAGTTTATGGATTATAATACACTTGAAAAACCATTTTTATCTCCATCAAGTATAGCATTTCCAATTGTATGGACTATACTTTATATACTGATGGGAATATCTTATGGTAGGCTTAAAGAAAAAAATTTAAATGATACAAATGTAAAAACTATATATTATTTGCAGTTATTTGTAAATGCTTTATGGTCAATAATATTCTTTGTATTTAAGTTACGACTATTAGCATTTGCTTGGATAATTCTTTTAGATATACTAGTATTCGTGATGATTAATATATTCTATTCTAAAGATAGAAAGGCAGGTCTTCTTCAAATACCATATTTAATATGGACTTTGTTTGCAACGTATTTAAATCTATTTATTTATATTTTAAATAAATAACTTTATTATATAAACACAAGTGATTATTGCTAATTACTTGTGTTTATGCTATTCTAGTAGTGATAAAATTAGTATTTAAGGAGGAAAAATGTCATTAATAAGTATAAACAATTTAACATTTGGCTATGAAGGTAGCCTAGAAAATGTATTTGAAAATATATCGATAAATATTGATACAGATTGGAAGCTAGGACTTATTGGTAGAAATGGTAAAGGAAAAACCACATTTTTAAAGCTGTTATTAGGAGATTATTCTTATAGTGGTACTATTTCTAAAAATGTGACTTTTGACTATTTTCCTTATGAAATAAAAGATAAGAACAAAATGGCAATAGAAATAATAAATGAAAAAGCACCAGATATAGAAGATTGGGAGATAATTAAGGAACTAAATTTTTTACATACTAATCCAGAAATATTATATAGGGACTTTAGCACATTAAGTGGAGGCGAGCAAGTAAAAATACAACTTGTAAGTCTATTTTTAAAAGGAGATAATTTTTTATTGATTGATGAGCCTACTAATCATTTGGATATTCAAACTAAAAATAATTTAGTAGAATATCTAAAGAAGAAGAAAGGGTTTATTTTAGTGTCACATGATAGAAATTTTTTAGATGAAGTTATAGATCATATAATCTCAATAAATAACACAAACATAGATATTCAAAAAGGAAATTTTTCTTCGTGGCAAGAAAATAAAGATAGACAGAATAAATTTGAGTTAACACAAAATGAAAAGATAACAAAAGATATAAGTAGATTAGAGGTAGCAGCTAAAAGCACATCAAAGTGGTCACATTTAACAGAAAAGTCTAAATATAAAACATCAGAATCTGAAGCTATGATAGATAGAGGATTTGTTGGACACAAGTCTGCTAAAATGATGAAAAGATCTAAAGTTATTGAACAAAGAATTGAGAAGGCAATAGAAGATAAATCTAGTCTACTAAAAAATATAGATAGAAATGATAGTTTAAAAATCGTTCCAGTATTTTCAAAAAAAGATGTAATAGTAACTGCTAAAGATTTACAAATTGAATATGATAATAAAGCAATATTTAGTAAAGTATCATTTGAAGTGAAAAATGGAGATAGAGTTGCAATAATAGGAAAAAATGGTGCTGGAAAATCTAGTATATTAAAATTAATTTTAGGTGAAAAGACTAAATTTACTGGAGATTTTAATGTTGCAAATGAAATAAAGATATCTTATGTTTCTCAAAATACAGATAGTTTAAAAGGAAGTCTTAAAGAATATGCAAAAAAGTTTAAAGTAGATGAAGGCGTATTTAAAGCAATGCTGTCTAAAATGGGATTTGATACTACAGATTTAGAAAAAGATATAGCTAAAATGAGTGAAGGGCAAAAAAAGAAGGTTTTAATTGCAAGGAGCATATCTGAATCTGCAAATTTATATATTTGGGACGAGCCATTAAACTATATAGATATTTTAACAAGAATACAAATTGAAGAATGTATACAAAAGTATAGACCAACTATTATATTTGTAGAACATGATGAAACATTTATAAAAAATATTGCAACAAAAATTGTGCATGTTAAAACTTAAAGAGGTAATATTATGGTTGAAGAATTTAATGTAAAGGACATAGATGAAGTTATGAATCTATGGCTTAATACAAATATATCTACACATAGCTATATTAAAGAAAAATATTGGAGAGATAATTACAATGATGTAAAAAATGCAATACTTGATGCTAAATTATATGTATACAAAGAGAACAATAAAATATTGGGGTTTGTAGGACTAGTTGAAGATTATATTGCAGGAATATTTGTAAAAGAAGGAATGCAAAGAAAGGGAATAGGAAAAAGCTTACTTAATGAATGTAAAAGAAGAAAAAAGCTAAAACTGAAAGTATATCAGAAAAATGAAAATGCAATAAACTTTTATTTAAAAGAAGATTTCAAAATAGAAAATAAGTCTATAGATTATGATACAAACGAAATAGAGTTATTTATGACATGGGAAGAGAGAAGATAGTATGAGTAAATATGAACAATTATGGAAATATATAAAAAATAATAGTCAAGACGAATATAAATTGTCTTTTGATAAGATAAAAGAGATATTAGGATTTAGTATAGATCATTCATTTTTAACATATAAAAAAGAATTAAATGAATATGGATATGTAGTTGCAAAAATATCTATGAAAGAAAAAACAGTTTTAGTTAAAAGAATATAATTTTGATTTTTAAGATTATCATTAAATATGGTAATCTTTTTATTTTTTTCTTGACTTTTATAGTCAAGCTGTGTATACTGTATATATACAGAAATATAAAGGAGAATTTATGAACATTATAATAAGTAATTCTAGTAATATTCCAATTTATGAGCAAATAAAAGAACAAATTAAAAATAAAATTGTATCAAATGAATTGAAAAAAGGCGAAATGTTACCTTCTATAAGGAGTTTGGCAAAAGATTTAAGAATAAGTGTAATTACAACTAAAAGTGCATATGAAGAACTTGAAAAAGAAGGGTATGTTGAAACGGTACCAGGAAAAGGAACATATGTTGCAAATAAAAATACGGAACTTATTAGAGAGGAACAACTACAAAAAGTAGAAGGACTAATAGATACTGCTGTGTCTATTGCTAAAATTAGTAAGATTTCTAAAGACGAAATAAGAAATATGCTAGATATATTATATGAGGAGGATTAAAAATGGAAAATGTTATAGAAATTAAAAATCTATGTAAAAAATATAGTGGATTTGAACTAAAAGATATTAATTTAAATGTGCCCAAAGGAATGATAATGGGATTAATAGGAGAAAATGGTGCCGGAAAAACTACAACAATTAAAGCAATACTAAATGTTATAAACTCATATGATGGTCAGATAAAAGTATTTGGAAAGGATAGTAAAATTTATGAAAAGCAGATTAAAGAAGAGATAGGTGTAGTACTTGACGATAGCTTTTTATCTGAATATTTAACTCCTTGCGATATAAATAAAATAATGAAAAAATTATATAAGAATTGGGATGAAAAATTATATTTTAGGTATATAGAAGAATTTAAATTGCCAAAAGATAAAATATCTAAAGAGTATTCTAGTGGAATGAAAATGAAGCTAAAAATTGCAACTGCAATATCACATAATCCTAAACTTTTAATATTAGATGAACCAACAGCTGGACTTGATCCAATTGCAAGAAATGAGATACTTGATATATTTCAAGATTTTATACAAGATGAAGAGCATTCAATACTTGTATCAAGTCATATAACATCAGATTTAGAGCATATCGCAGATTATATTACGTTTATAAATAATGGTGAGATTGTACTTACTAAAACAAGAGATGAGCTGCTTGAAAATTATGGAATAGTTAAATGTTCTAAAGAAGAATTTGAAAGAATAGATAAAAAGGATTATATAAAATGCAGAAAAAATAGATATGAATATGATATTTTAGTAGAGAATAAGGAAGATTTTAAAATAAAATACGACATACAAATAATAGATAAACCATCAATAGAGGATATAATGGTAATATATGTTAAGGGGGAAAAATAATATGAATATAATAAAAGGCTTAATGACAAAAGACTTACTACAACTAAAAAGTTATAGAAAATCTTTAATTGTATTTATAGTACTATACTTTTTTATAGCTATTTCACAGTCAAATATAGAAGGAATTAGTGCCATGCTTGTAGTTATGCTAACACTTGGATTTGGAATGTTTAGTATAGCTACATTTAACTATGACGAATCATCAAAGGCAGACAAATATATTTTGACATTGCCGCTTACAAAAAAAGAAGTTGTTCTTTCAAAATATGCATTTTGTATATGTTCAACTTTAATTGGATGTATTGTAGGAGTTATACTAAGTTTTATTATAACTTTTATAATTACTAAAAGCATGCCAAATATATTAGATATTTTAAGTATAGGAATAGGTGCAATATTTGGAATAAGTGTTGTTGAGGCAATTCAGATTCCATGTATATACAAATGGGGAGCAGAAAAAGGAAGGCTTAATATGTTTATATTAGTAGTTCTCGCCTCACTAATACTTGGAGGAATAAGCTTTGTTGCATTTGATATAACACAGGTTAATAATGTAATTAGTTTAATAGAAAAAATAATACCCATTATATTATTAATTGCTATATTTCTTGTATATTTTATATCATATAAAGTATCTTGTAAAATTTATAGTAAAAGAGAACTTTAATATTTTTAGACTAGGATAAGGATTTATTCTAGTCTTTTTATGTTATAATTTAATTATTTTTGTCACAGCATGTATAAAAGTGTATTTAAAAAAATATGAAAATATGATATAAATTATATATCATATTTAAGGAGTTGAAAAAAGAAAATGGCTGGAGTTTTAGGTAGATTATTTATAGTAGGAATAGGCGTAATAGTACAAGTTTTAATCAACTTATTAATATATCTATTTTTAATAGATAAAATTTGGATAGTTAGTATCTTTTACGGATTCTTAAGTGTATTATTAATACTTGGGTTAATACGCAATAGTAAAAATTATTCTAATACTTTACCATGGATTATCATATTAATTTTATTTCCTCTTGCAGGAACTTTGTTATATGTGATACTTGGAAAAAATAAACATAATAGTAAGGTATTAAAAAGTATTGTAAAAAGCGAGAAAGATAGTAAAAAATATTTAATACAAGATGAAAAGATAAGAAGAGAATATGATAATAATAGTAGACTAAGGTATATAAGTGATTTTGCAGAATTTCCTGTTACAAAGAACAATAAAATTTCATATTACCAAATAGGTGAGAAAGCATATGAAGCTATGCTTGAAGAACTAGAAAAAGCAGAAAAATTTATTTTCTTTGAATATTTTATTGTAGCTCATGGCAAAATGTGGAATTCAATTTTAGACATATTGGAAAGAAAAGCAAAACAGGGTGTTGATGTAAGAGTTATGTATGATGATGCTGGATGTATAGGAACATTAAAAAGTTCGTATTATAAAGAGCTTGAAGAAAAAGGAATAAAATGTGTTGTATTTAATAAATTAACACCTACATCTGGTGTAATTATGAATAATAGAGATCATAGGAAAATACTTGTAATAGATGGAAGAGTTGCTTTTTCTGGTGGAATAAATATAGCAGATGAGTATATAAACATAAATAGTCCACATGGGCATTGGAAAGACAATGGAATAAAAGTAGAAGGAGATGCTGTTTGGAATTATACTGTGTTATTTTTAACAATGTGGAATGCTTTTAAACATGAAGATGAAGACTATAATACTTTTAAATATGATTTTAATAATTGTATTGTGGAAAATGGATATGCAGCTCCTTATGGAGAAACACCATTAGATGATGAAATAATAGGGGAGGATATATATTTAAACATAATAAATCAAGCACATGATTATGTATATATTTTTACACCTTATCTAATAATTGATACAGATGTAATAAATGCATTAAGATTAGCAGCAAAAAGAGGAGTAGATGTAAGGCTTGTAATACCTGGAGTTCCAGATAAGAAAATAGTTTATACATTATCTGAATCGTACTTAGAACTACTTGTAAAATCTGGTGTTAAGGTATATAAATATACACCTGGATTTGTTCATGCAAAAGTTTTTGTATCAGATGATCATATTGCAACAGTAGGAACAATAAACTTAGATTATAGAAGCTTATATCTTCATTTTGAGTGTGGATTATATTTAGAAAATGTAGATTGTATAAAAGATATAAAACAAGATGTGATAGAAACTATTGATAAGTGTATTGAGGTTACAGATAAAGAGGCTACGCCAAATCTTATTAAAGGAATGTTTCAAGCTATATTAAGGTTATTTGCACCACTCATGTAATATATAATAGTATTAAAGAAGAAAGGAGAGAGAATAATGGATAAAAGATTAAAAGTTATAATAGAAAATTGTCCTAAAAATCATAAATGCCCAGCAGTTAAAGTATGTCCAGTTGGAGCATTAAGTCAAAAAGAAAATGAAGCACCTACAATAGATTATGATAAGTGTATAAAATGTGGCAAATGCTCAAACTTTTGCCCTAAAAAGGCATTAGTATTAGTTGAAGGAGAGGAGTAATCATGGCAACAACAGTAGAATATATAGAGTATGTTTGTGAACAAATAAGAGGTATTGGGGATATTAGATATAAAAAAATGTTTGGAGAATATATGGTATATTTAAATAATAAACCAGTTCTTCTTGTCTGCGATAATAATGTATTTGTTAAAAAATTAGATTGTATAGAAAGTATAATGGCAAATGCAGATGTAGGTGTACCATATAAAGGAGCAAAAGAACATTATATCTTAGATATTGATGATCAAGAGTTTTCTAAAAAAGTTATATTAGAAGTTGAAAAAGTAACTCCTATACCAAAGCCTAGAAAAAAGAAATAAAAAATACTAGACTTAATTTATATAATGTGTTAATATAATAAACGTACAAATTAAGTACAATATTTTTAAAATAAAGGGAGTAGTATTATGAAAAAACAAATTATTATTTTATGGGTAGCTTTTGTAGCATGTGTTGCTATAACTGTTGGATTATGGTTTGCAATGAATAATAGTAATCCAGAATTTGAAGAAGTAAAGGCTACAGTACTTAGTGCTGAAACTACACAGGTAGTAAATAAAAAGACTGGATCAAAAACTAATTTTTATGATGTAAAAGTAGTATATGAAGGAAAAACATATGATTTAGGAAATGCTCATAGTGCTTATGAATATCCAAAGGGAAAAGTTGTAAAAGCATATTTATCTAATGGAAAATTATATGCAAATGAGGAAGGAGTAAAAACATCAACTCCTATTGCAACTATATACTTTGTATTTTTATTTGGAAGCTTTGGAATGTTAATGTTTGCAGCGACTCAAACATCTAAAATATCACAAAAGATGAAAGAAGAAAAAGAGCAAGCAAAAGTTGAAGAAAAAGCAGAGGAAAGAGTAGAAGATAAAAAAGAAGACTAATTTAATATAGCAGATAACAAAAAAGTTATCTGCTTTTATAATAAATATGATATAAAAATGATTAATTTATTGCAACTTTTTAGTTGCATTTTAAAAACGCCACTTAAAATTGGTAGAATTTGTGTTAAAATAGTACTAGAATTTAACTGAAAGGAGGAAGTCTAGTGAAATTTGGAGATAATTTAAGAAATTTAAGAAAATTAAAAAAGATATCGCAAGAAAAATTAGCAGAGAAAATTGGAGTTACAAGACAGAGTGTATCAAAATGGGAGTGTGGTGAAGCATATCCTGAAATGGATAATATCCTAAAACTTTGTGATATTTTTCATTGTAAAATAAATGATTTAGTACATGAGGATTTGATAGATATTGATTCACTAGATGAAGATGTGAAAATGAGTATAGTTAAATTCAAAAAAGAAAAACAAAACAAAATGAAAGGTCTTAGTAAAGCAATTTATATAATAGCAAGAATATGCAAAATATGTGTAATGATTGGTGTTGTATGTGTTGCTTTAACTATGATTGTTACACCTATTTTAACATGTAATGTTAAAGTGGAAGAAGACAATACTATAAAATTATTTAATAAACCACTAGAGTATGAAAGACAAGATGCTCGCATTATTATAAAAGGAGAACTTGGAGCTTATGCATCGTTTAGTGACGAAGATATGATTATTTTAAATAATATAATAGATAAGGTAGAAAATACTTCAATGTTAAAACTTACAATATTTAGTGAGATAGCTTTTGGAACATTATGTGTTGCTTTAGTATTTATGTATTTAGTATTTAGAAATTTAGAAAAGCTGTTTGTAAATATTCATAATGGAGATACTCCATTTACACTTGAAAATGTAAAATATATTAAGACTATAGCATTTTTAATGATTGCTGTTATTATAATTCCAAATGTTATTGGAATATTTGGTGAAATGATAATAGATCAAGATTTAAATATTGGCTTTGAAATGTTTGATCTTATCTATATTTTATTCTTATTTACTATGGCATATATTTTTGAATATGGCTATGAGATACAATTAGATTCAAAAGGAATAATGTATGGTGATGAAAATGAACAAGACTAAGTTTATTCAAGAGTTATGCAAAAGAACAAAATTAGAAGAAGAGAAATGTACTATTGTAAACAGTATATTAGAAGATAATTTTTTAATTGGAAAACAAAATAAAGAAAAAGTAGTAAATAGTATAATAGAAAAACTAAATATAGAAACTACTCAAGCAGAAAGGATATATGAAACAGCAATGGATATAATTGCAAAAGAGATAAAATATAAAATAAGGCATCCATTTAAATCACAAGATTAAAATTAAGAGGAGCAATTTTTAATGATTGCTTCTCTTTTTATTGAAATTTAATTATTTTTAAAATATAATTGACAAAAATAATGTAGTATAGTATTATTGTATTATGCAAGTAATACAATGACAGAAAGGAAAGATTTATGGATTATATTTTTGATAATGAAAGACCAATTTATATTCAACTTGTTGAAATGCTTAGAATTGAAATTGTTTCAGGAAAAATGAAGCAAGGGGAGAGATTACCTTCAGTAAGAGAGCTAGCACTTATTGCAAGAGTTAATCCAAATACAATGCAAAAGGCTTTAGTTGAACTAGAGGAAGAAGGATTAGTTTATACAGAAAGAACAAATGGGAAGTTTGTAACAACTAATAGTGAATTAATTAATAATATAAAGAAAGAATTGGCTCAAGAGAAAATAAAAAAATTTTTAAATGATATGGAAAATATAGGCATAACTTGTGACGAAGCAATAGTTTACTTGCAAAAGTTAGGAGGAGATATTAATGGAATTACTAGAATGTAAAAACCTTTGTAAAGAATTTGATCACAAAGAAATCCTTAAAAATATTAATTTGAAGATACCAAAAGGAAAGATAATTGGTCTATTAGGGAAAAATGGTGCTGGAAAAACTACACTTATAAAATTAATAAATGACTTATTAACACCAACTAGTGGAGAAATATTAATAAATGGTAAAAATCCTGGAATTTTATCCAAAGAAATTATTTCTTACTTACCAGAGAGAACATATTTAGATAAAGATATGAATATTAAGCAAGTATTGGTTTATTTTGAAGAATTTTATAGTAATTTTAACTCTAATAAAGCAGAGAAATTACTTAAAGACTTGAATTTAGATATAAACACTAAAATATCTAAAATGTCAAAAGGAATGCAAGAAAAATTGCAATTAATTTTAGTTATGAGTAGAGAAGCACAACTTTATATACTTGATGAACCATTAGGAGGCGTAGATCCAGCAACAAGAGATTATATTTTAGATACAATACTTTCTAATTTTAACGAAGGAGCGAGTGTAGTAATTTCAACACATCTAATTGCAGATATAGAGAGAATATTAGACGAAGTAATATTTGTAGATAATGGAGAGATTAGATTAATGTCATCTGCAGATGAACTTAGAACTAAAGAAAAAGCATCAATAGATGAAATATTTAGGAGGTATTTTAAATGTTAGGAAAACTAGTAAAATATGATTTAAAATGGGTGTATAAAGCATTAATAGTATTTTACACTTTATCTTTTATTTTTTCTGGTATAGGAAGAGCATTAAGTTGTATTGAGAATTCTATAGTTTTTTCTGTTACATCGTCTATATCATTTTCAATTGCTATATCTATGATGATAAGCAGTATAATTAACTGTATTATGAGACTATGGGTTAGGTTTTATAGAAATGCATATAAAGATGAGGCATATCTTACACATACACTTCCTGTTAGTAAAAATAAAATATTTATGTCTAAAGTGATTTGTGCTGTAATAACAATATTTACAACTTTTGTAGTAATACTACTATGTTTATTTATATGTTTTTATTCAAAAAGCAATATTGAAATATTAAACACACTATTAGAAATAGCTGCATCAACTTATGAAATAACTGTTATAGGATTAATATTATTAATATTTGTAGTAATATTTTTAGAAGTTTTATTTGTTGCTTTGATAGGGTATGCATCGATAATAATTGGTAATAGATCAAATAGTTCTAAAATGTTAAAAGCAGTTATATCAGGAATAGTTCTTTATCTGATTACACAAGTTGCAACATTATTAATTATATTTGTTTTTGGACTATTTAATAAGGAGATTATGAATTTAATAAACACTACAAATATAGTAAATATAGATGCAATAAAATCTGTTATGTTTTTAGGTATTGGTATTTACATGGTGTATATAATTATTTATTATGTAGTAGGTAAGAAATTATTTGAAAAAGGAGTAAATGTTGATTAGTAACTCAAAAAATAAGGAGTAGTTAAATTATTTGCTACTTCTTTTGTTATTATATCAGTGGAATTAAATAAAATAACAATTATTGCTAATTTTATATGATTATGTTATTATTTAATCATAATATTGGAGGATAAGATTATGAATTATTATAAAAAGTTGGTAGGTGACAGAATATATTTATCTCCTAAAAGTGTGTCAGATGAGAGCATAAGTAAATTCACTGAGTGGATGAATGATTTTGAGGTGACAGATTATACTGGAAGAAGTGGACAGATTACTACTTTTCAAGGAGAAAGAGAATGGCTTGAAAATTCTGTAAAAAATACTGACAATAGAAATTTTGATATTATAGATCTTTATACAAATAAACTAATTGGAACAGTTGGTCTTGAAAATATTAAGTCTATTGAAAGAAGTGCTGTACTTGGAGTATTTATAGGAGAAAAAGACTATAGAAGTAATGGATATGGCACAGAGGCAATAAAACTAATTCTTGAATATGGATTTAAATATTTAAATTTGCATAGCATAAGATTAGATCTTTTAGATGTAAATGAAAGAGCGCATAAATGTTATTTAAAATGTGGATTTAAAGATACAGGATGTAGTAGAGAATCTATATATTTAAATGGAAAATATTATGATAAATTACATATGGATATATTAGAAGATGAATTTGAAGGCGACTATATAAGAAATAAGAATATTAAATAGGCATAAAAGCAAGTGAATATTGAAACTCACTTGCTTTTATGATAATATAAAAATATATTTTAGGAGATAAAAAGATGAAAAAAGTACTTATTCTTGGATGTGCTGGCTCTGGTAAAAGTACATTTGCAAGAAAATTAAAAAATATTATTAATGTTCCTGTATACCATTTGGACATGATATGGCATAAGCCAGATAAGACTACTGTAACATTTGAGGAGTTTGATAATAAATTATATGAAATATTAAAAAAAGATGAATGGATTATAGATGGAAACTATCAACGAACTTTAGAAATAAGGCTTAAAGAATGTGATAGCATCTTTTTGCTTGATTATCCGTTAGAGGTATGTTTTGAGGGTGCTGCCTCAAGAATAGGAAAAAAGCGAGAAGACTTACCATTTTTAGAGGAAGAGATGGATGAAGGCTTAAAAAATCATATTATAAATTTTTCTAAAAATAAGCTACCAAATCTTTATAGACTTGTAGAAAAATATAGTAAAGAAAAAGACGTTAACATATTTAAATCAAGACAAGAAGCAAACGAATATTTAAATAAATTAAAAATATCATTTAATGGTAGTAAAGATTAAGAGGTTATATATGAAGATAAATGTAAATAATATAAACATAAATTATGAAGTATGTGGAGAAGGAAAACCTATAATTTTGCTTCATGGAAATAGTGAAACACATCATATATTTGATGTATTAGTAGAAAAATTAAAAGAAAACTATAAAGTATATGCAATAGATAGTAGATGTCATGGAGATAGTGATAACCCGCAAGATATTTCATATGATTTAATGACAAGAGATGTAATTGAATTTATTAAAAAGCTAAAAATAGAAAAGCCAATATTATACGGATTTAGTGATGGTGGAATAATAGGTATTCTAATTGCAATTAGAGAGAGAGAACTTCTTTCAAAACTTATTATAAGTGGAGCAAATATTTATCCTAGTGGAATGAAAAAATCAATGTTATATTTATCAAAGATAATTTATTTTTTTACTAGAAATAAATTATTTAAAATGATGATAAAAGAACCAAACATTAAAATAGAAGATTTAAGAAAAATTAAAACACCCACAGTGGTACTTGCAGGAGAAAAAGATGTTATTTTGAGTGAACATACAAAATTGATTGCAGATAATATAAATGGAAGCACACTTGAAATAATACCAAATGAAAATCATGGAAGTTATATTATAAATAGTAATAAATTATATGATATTATCAAAAAATATATTTAAGGAGATTTTTTATGAAAAAATATTTTAAAGAAATTATAATAATACTAATTCAAATTTTTATGTTTTACGTTTTTCCATTATTTGCTGGGCCAACAGATGCAATGGGAATGGTATTATTAATTCTAATTGCAACATTTGTATTGTCAATTATTATTGGAGCAGTTTCTAAAGAAAAGTTAAAATATATTTATCCATTAATAATTGCAACTATATTTATACCGTCTGTTTGGATATATTATAATGATTCAGCCCTTATCCATTCTTTGTGGTATTTGGTAGATAGTGTAATAGGTTTAATAATAGGAAGCGTTCTTTTTAAAGTTATAGATAAAAAATAGTTTAAGGTTTAGGGGGAATATAATATGAATAAAGAAGAAATATTAACTAAAGTTGATCACACATTATTAAAACAACAAGCAACTTGGCAAGATATTAAACAGATTTGTGATGATGGAATAAAATATAAAGTTGCATCAATATGTATACCACCATCATTTGTAAAACAGGCAAAAGAATATGTAAAAGATAATGTTAAAATTTGTACAGTAATAGGATTTCCAAATGGGTATAATACAACTGTGACAAAAATATTTGAGACTGTAGATGCAATAAAAAATGGTGCAGATGAAATAGATATGGTAATAAATATTGGAGATTTAAAATCTGGAAAATATGATGATATATTAGATGAAATAAATAGCATAAAAGAAGTGTGTAATGGTAAAGTACTTAAAGTAATAATAGAAACATGTCTTTTAACAGAAGATGAGAAGATTAAGATGTGTGAAATTATTTCAAAATCTAATGCGGATTACATAAAGACATCAACTGGTTTTTCAGTATCTGGTGCAACTCAAGAGGATATTAAATTATTTAAAAAACATGTTGCAAGCTCTAAAGGCATCAAAGCTGCAGGTGGAATTTCTTCATTTGAAGATGCTAGAGATTTTATTGAAAATGGTGCAACAAGGCTTGGGACAAGTAGACTAGTAAAAATAGTAAAGAATAATTAGGGGGCTATAAATGAAAAACGATAAAATATTATGGAAAATATCACAAGGCATGTATGTGCTTACAACTGATGGTGGTGGATGTGTAGTAGATTCTGTATCACAAATAAGTGCAGGAGATAATCCATTAATTGCAGTCTCTGTAATGAAAAAGAACTATACAAATGTGCTTATGAAAAAAAATAGAAAGTTTGCAATTTCTGTACTTGGAAAAGATGTAAATCCAGAAATAATTAAGACATTTGGACTTAAGTCTATGAGAGATATAAATAAATTTGAAAATATTAAAACTACAGAAATTGATGGTGTAAAAGTTATAGATAATTCATTAGGATATATGGTTTGTGATATAATTGACTCAATAGACAATGATACTCATACATTATTTATTGGAAGGCTTACTGAGGCAGATTTATATGAAGATAAAGAGGCAATGACTTATTCATATTATCAAGAAAATAAAGATGATTTTTTAAAAGTTACTACAACTAGTGGTAAAACAGCATGGATATGCACAGTATGTGGTTTTGTATATTATGGTGAAGAGTTACCAGATGATTATAAATGTCCAATTTGTGGTGTGGATAAAAGCCTATTTAAAAAGCAATAATGTGTAATTTTTAAGGATAGATTAATAAAGCTATCCTTAATTTTTTAATATCTATTTAGAAAATGTTCTAAATAGATATTGGCAAGAATATAATATCGATGATATAATCTATTTAGAAATATTTCTAAATAGAAAGGAGCGATTAAATATGGGAATGTCTGAAACTTTAAAAGCAATCTCTGATCCAGTAAGAAGAGATATACTTGAAATGTTAAAACAAGAAAGAAAATCTGCTGGAGAAATTTCAGAAAAGTTTAATTTAACAGGTGCGACAGTTTCATATCATTTGTCTCAATTAAAAAAAGCGGATTTAATTACAGAAACAAAATATAAAAATTTTATATATTATGAATTAAATGTCTCTGTATTTGAGGATGTATTAGTATGGATATATAAGTTAGGAGGAAATAAAAATGGAAAAGAAAAATAAAATAACTTTAATTTTAACTGTTATTATTTGTTTATTACCAATGATTTTAGGAGCTGTACTATATAATAAACTACCAGAGCAAATGCCAGTTCATTTTAATATTAAAAACGAGCCAGACAACTATGCTCCAAAAGCATTTGCGCTTTTTGGAATACCTGTAATAATGGCTATAGTTCAAGCGATATGTATTTTATTTACATCTAAAAAAACAAGTAAATTGAATGATAATGAAAAACCTAGAATTATAAAGATAATGGAGTGGTTTATCCCTATTTTAACAGTATTTGTCTATATAATTATGGTAGAAGTACCACTAGGAAGCACAGTATATGTTGGAAAAAGTGTATGCTTGATACTAGGAATACTATTTATGATAATTGGAAATTATATGCCTAAAATGAGTTATGAAATAGGAAAAACAATGATTCACCCTTATCCAAAAGATGAAAAGTCTTTTAGAAGAATGTTAAAAATAATGGGATGCTCTTTCATGGTACTTGGAATAGTATTTCTAGTAATGATTATTTTTGTATAAATTGTATACTGAAATATTACTATTTTACTTGTATAATATATATAAGAGCAATTATCCAAAGATAGATAATTGCTCTTCTTTCTTCCTTTTAGTTGCTAAAATTAACATTGTATGAGATAATTATATAGGTAAAAAAGGAGTTAAAATGAAAGTATTATTATTTACACATAGTCAAGATATAGATGGAATGGGTTGTGCAATTCTTGCAAGAAAAGCATTTGGAGAGTATACATTAGTTCCAACTAAAACATTTGACATTACAGCAAATGTAAAAAGATATATTGATGATAAATCTATTTACGAGTATGACAAAGTGTTTGTAACAGATTTATGTATCAAAGAACCATTATTAGGTATTATAGATAACAATGATATGTTAAAAGAAAAAATAATTGTTTTAGATCATCATAAGACAGAAATTGAAGAGGGGAATAATAAATATTCTTTTGTAAATATTATTGTAGAAGAAAATGGAATAAAAGTATCAGGAACAAAACTTTTTTATGAATATTTAATTAATAATGGATACTTAACTAAAACTAGTGTGTTAGATGAACTTGTTGAATGGACAAGGCAATATGATGTTTGGGATTGGAAGAAAAATAATAATTATGAAGCAAGAAAGCTACATATATTGTTTGAAATATTAGGATATGAAAAGTATTTAGAACTTATAAATTATAAGGTAGATAATTTAGATTCTATAATATATAACGATTATGAAAAATCTGTAATTAGTAAGTTTGAAAAGGATTTAGAAGATTCTATTAATAAATATTTAAAAGATATTAAGACAATATCCCTTAAAATAGAAGATAATGAATATAATGTTGGATATATAAAATGTCCATATAAATATAGAAATGATGTAAATGAGATTATAATTAGAAATGGTAATATAGATATTGATGTTATTGGTATGATAATGACAGATATAGATACTGTATCTTATAGGCAGATAAAAGATATAGATATATCAGTTATTGCAAAATATTTTGGCGGAAAAGGACATAGAAATGCTGCAAGTAATCCGCAAAATAATGATAAATTTAAAAGTATATTAGATTTATTTGAAGAGGAGTAGATATAATGCAGGAAGAGAGATATACAACTAAAGTTACAGTTGGACTTATTTTAATAAAGGAAGATAGAGTATTATTAATAAAGAGAAAAAATACTGGATATATGGATGGAATGTATGCTTTTGTTGCAGGTCATGTAGAAAAAGGTGAAAGTTTAAAACAGGCAATGATTAGAGAAGCAAATGAAGAAGCTGGAATTAAGATAGATGAAAATGATATAGAATTTGTATGCCTAATAAGAGATGGCAAAAGAAATGATGAATATATAAATTTCTATTTTAAAGCATATAAATATAGTGGAGATATTAAAATCGCTGAAGAAGATAAATGTGAAGAAATTACATGGACTAGGATAGAAGATATCCCACAAAATATGATACCAAATGATTTAAGAGCAATACAAAATATGAAGGATAAAATATATTTAGATGAATATAATTGGAAATAATATTAAAAACGAAAAACAAAAGGACGATATATTTGTATCGTCCTTTTATGCATATCTGTCAAATCCAGTACTTCTAGTTGGTGGCACTCTTTTTAAAGTCAACTGTTTTGGTTGTTCTATTTGAGCCTCCTCAATTTTTTCTTCTAAAGTTGATTGAAATGTATCTCTTTGAGGTTGTTGTCTTTGTTGTTGATTTTGTTGTTGTTGCTGACCATTGAATCTTGGATCTCGATATAACGAATTTCTAAGCGGATAAATTGGTTGTATTTTTTCAACACGTAGCATATTAATGCTCCTTTCTATATAACATATTATAATATATATTATATATCAGTTTTAGGTAAATGTCAAATAATCGCAAATGTGAAAGTTACATAAAAATGATGAAATGTATGTGAAAAACAAGGAAAGTCTACATAAAAAATGCTATAATTTAGTTGTAAAAATTAAATATAGAAAGGATGTAGTACAAGATGAAGAAAATAGAAGAAATAATAAATGTAGCAACAGATGGAACAAAAAATACTGCAATATCAGTTGCATTATTACTATTAGTAGGTTATATTTTAGGCTTTGTAGTTATTAAAATAGCATAAATAAAAGAGAATTCTAAATTTTAGAATTCTCTTTTTGATTAATCATCAAGGCTTGGGCCTTGTGAGTGAGATTTTTTTAGTACAAGTTTTTTTGACTGATTTAGTTCTGCTATCGATTGATTAAATAAATCAAGTAATTCCTTGTTTATAGCTTCTTGCGAGTAGGTTCTCTTTGTATAATCAGCTATAGCGTCGTTATCAAATTTAATTGTACCATTTAAAATCTGTAAAGTAGCATTTGCAAGCTCATCACTATCATCGACTGGAACAAGCATACCAAGTGGTGTAGTATAAGTTCCCTTTGTACCAGAATTTGGGGCAAGAACATTAGAATCTTGACCATCAACCTCTGGATTGTAGTGTTCCTTTATAATCTTACCAGTTATATTCATTATGTCTGGTATACCACCACTATTTGTACCTATTACAGGATGTCCACATGCAGTTCCTTCAATTACAACTAGACCAAATGGCTCTTTTCTAGATGGAATAAGTGAAACATCGGCTAAATTTTGAAGAGGTCTAATAACATCAGGAACTTGTAATCCAACAAAATGTGTATTAGTTAATTCCAATTCTTTAGCTTGTCTTTTTAGTTCATCTTCTAATGCGCCAGTGCCAACTATTATAGTCATGATATTTAGTCCATCTTTAGCTCCTTGTGTTTCATATTTTTTTGCGGCGTCAAGTAAAACATCGATACCTTTAAAATCTGCAAATTTTCCAACAAATAATACCATTTTGTCATAATCTGTAGGTAATTTACCATCAGAAGTTCTATCAGAATGTAAAGTAGAGAATAAATCATCCTTGTCTACATTTTCCATTACATGGAATTTTTCGGGATTGTATCCATTTTTTACTAAAACTACTTTATCTGCTGCTTCAGGAAATAGTTGACAGAATTGTTGCTTTTGATCTTCTGAAATAACTATAACTCTTTGTGATCCTTGAGCAGATTTTTTTGCTTGTTCGACAAAGTAGAAATATTTTTCGGATTCAGCTTTTAGCTCCATTAATCTATTGTCAGATACACCATTAGAAATTTCTTTTCTTATTTCAGTAAGTCTATCTAAACTTCTAGTATATCCCATAAGATCTGTTCCATGGATTGTTACAACAACAGGTAAACCAAATTCAGTTGCAATAGCATTATGAATCCAGTTATGTTGTCCATGTATTACGTCAGGATTAAATGTAGCAATCTCCTCGGATATTGCATTTCTATATTTGATTTCAATAGCTTTAACCTCGTCTAATGATAAATTCCAGAAAGTAGAAGTAGAACGTGTATGTGTTGTAAACATTGGAAAATTAAAGCCCAATTGATTATCTATCTTTTCTGGTTGATCAATTTCAGCAGTAAAAGGTACTAAATGATATTTAACACCAGGTACTCTTGGAAAATCTGTTCTATTTTCTGAAAGAATTGTGCACACTTCATGGTTGTGTTTTACAAAGTCTTCAGCTTGCGTAGTAATTAAAGCGCCACTCCCAGCTCCATTATTTGGGAATCCAGTAACTTGTAGAATTCTCATAAAAATCCTCCTTTTTTAATTAAAAATGGGTAAACAATATTTGTTACCCATAAAATAATATCATAAAATGACGAAAAAAACAATACTATTAAGAAAATTGCACTATTTAATGTGAAAACTCGAACTAAAAATTACATAAAATAAGGCAAATTAACTAAAAATTTAATTTATAAAAATACTGTAATAAATGTAATAAAATATCTGTTTATAGTTTATTTTAATACCTTGATTAATAAAATTTAATGTGTTATAATAAAATCGAAAATAGGGATTACCTATTAATACATTAAAGGGAGGAAGTATTATAATGGAATTAAAAGGTTCAAAAACAGAACAAAATTTAATGACAGCTTTTGCTGGAGAATCACAAGCTAGAAACAAATATACATATTTTGCTTCTAAAGCTAAAAAAGAAGGATACGAGCAAATCGCAGCTATTTTCCAAGAAACTGCAGATAATGAAAAAGAACATGCAAAAATGTGGTTCAAACTTTTAAACGGAGGAGATATTCCTACAACTACTGAAAACCTAAAAGCAGCAGCTGCTGGTGAAAACTTTGAATGGACAGATATGTATGAAAAAATGGCAAAAGAAGCTAAAGAAGAAGGTTTTGACAGAATTGCATACTTATTTGAAGCTGTTGGAAAAATAGAAAAAGAGCATGAAGAAAGATATTTAAAATTACTAGAAAACGTTGAATCTGGTAAAGTATTTGACTGTGGAGAAGTAAAAGTTTGGAAATGTAGAAATTGTGGACATATCCATGTTGGAGAAAAAGCTCCAGAAATTTGTCCAGTATGTTCTCATCCAAAAGCATATTTTGAAATTAAAGCAGAAAACTATTAATAGTGTAAAAATAGGACTAGTTTAAAACTGGTTCTATTTTTTTCTTTTTTCTATTGAATAAAGATTTAATATTGTATACAATTAAAATATAATTGGAGGGAATATATGAAAATTTTTAAGTCTAAGATAACATATGCAGTATCTGCTATTATTTTAATAGCTATAATTTGCATATGTATGGGATGTATTACAAAAAAGAGTATAAAAACAGTAGGTTCATATGGCAAATTAGATAGAATATATAATAGTGATGAATATGAGGTAAGCGAATTACTATTTTTAAGCTTATTTCCATTTAATTTATTTTCTGTTGCGTATGATTATAAACCTTACCAGCCATCGTATAGTCTTTCTGGTGGATCAGTAGATTGGTGGGATACTCCAACACAATGGTATAATACTAGTGGAATAAGTAGTGTAAACGGGTCAAGCTCTAGTATTAAACACTCAAATACTTCTGATGGGGCAAGTTTAAAACCGGGTGAGGATTATTCAACTACTAATCTTCAAGTAGAAGAAGTAGACGAGGCAGATATTGTAAAAACAGATGGAGAATATATTTATTCTTTATCAGATTATGATGTTATAATTACAGATGTGAGAAATCCAGAGGATACTAAAATAGTGTCAAGAATTGAAAGTACATCATCACATATTGTACCACTTGAGATTATTCTTAATAATGATAAATTAATTATAATTAGTAAGGATACAGGAAGTAGATATAAACCATCTACTCAAGTCATGGTATATGATATTTCAGATAAAGAAAACCCAAAAAGGCAAAAACAATTCTATGTTGACCAAAATTATTACACATCAAGAGTAGTAAATGGAAATCTATATATAATAGCATCAGGAAGATTAAGACAAAACTCAAGTAATGATGTTATAGATTATTATACAGAAGATGGAAAAAGAGAAAAAATAGGATATAATAACATGTTCTATTTTAATGACAATGTAAGTAGTTATGAAACTATAATTGCATCATATAGTCTAGATAATGCATCACAAGGATTTGATGTAAAAGCATATTTGATGGATGTAGACAACATATATGTTTCACAAAATAATATCTACATTGAAAATGAAGAATACAAACAACTAGATAGTCTTGGAGGAACACTTTTAAAAATATTCGGCTTTAAAGGAATATATGGACTAAATAGTGATTTCGAGTATGATAATTATGACAAAATGGCAACAATATATAAATTTTCAATAGAAGATGATGGAAAAGTTAAATATATTGCAAGAGGTCAAACAAGTGGAGAGGCTGTTGATCAATTTTCTTTTGATGAATACAACTCTAATTTAAGAGTAGCTCTTGAAGATGAAAACGGCTCTAGAATTGTTGTTTTTGATGATAAGCTTAAAATAATTGGACAAACAGATCCAGTTGAAGAAAATGAAAATATGTATTCGTCAAGATTTGTTGGAGATAAAGCATATCTTGTAACATATAGGACTATAGATCCGTTGTTTGTATTTGATTTATCTGATCCTAAAAATCCAAGGCTAAAAGGGGAATTAAAAATACCTGGATATAGCACATATTTACATCCATATGATGAAAATCATATAATTGGTATTGGAATGCAAACAAAAGAAAGAGTTGTAAGAGACAGCAAAGGAAACGTAACCTCAACAACCGCTTCAATAATAGGTATGAAAATGGCGCTTTTTGATGTGTCAGATGTAAATAATCCAAAACAAATTTCTGAAGTTACAATTGGGGATAATAGTACAAAATCTGCTATTTTAAATAATCATAAAGCGTTATTATTTTCTAAAGAAAGAGAACTTATAGCAATACCAGTTACATCATATAAAACAGATATAACAAGTGAAGAGTACTATACAGATCCAGATATTGAGAAATTAACTAAAGGTTATATGAATAGTTTAAATCAAAAATATGTATCAGAAGGATATTTAGTATATAACATAAACATTCAAGATGGTATTAATTTAAAAGGTGTAATTACACATGATGTAGGAAATACATATAACTATTCTGGAAATTTATTAAGGGGACTATATATAAAAGACAACTTGTTTACATTATCCCAAAGCATGTTAAAAGTAAACAAACTAGATACATTAGAACAAATAAATGTTATGAATATAAAGGAGGCAAAAAATGAATAATAAAAAAGATTTAATAATACAAATACTATGTTATATAACATCTATTGCCTCAATTTTTACCGCAGGAATATGGTACTTATCACTAATACTTTCAATAACAACTATTATTATTTCTGTTAAATTAATTAGAAAAAAAGGAAGCATGTCTGCAAAAGCTACTATGATAATTTCTATACTTGGTATAATATCATGTGTAATGGTATATGGTATGACTATTGCAAGCATTGTTTCAGTTTATATGTAGGAGGAAAATTATATGAATATACAAATAAAGAAAAGATGTCCATATGGAGTAGCATCATTATCACTTGGAATAATGTCTATAGTTTTTTTCCTATTTTGGTGTATTTCTATACCCACAGGAATACTTGCAATAGTTTTTGGAGTAAAAGCTAAAAAGATGGTAGATAGTAAGCTTGGTACTGCTGGAAAAGTTACAGGAATTGTAGGAATTTCAATTTGTGGTGCAATTTTATTACTATATGCTGCAATTATTGTTTTTTCTGCGTATAGTAATGGATATATATTTTATTAATATTTAAATAAACTGGTATTTAGTACCAGTTTATTTTTTCTATATTATTGAGAATTTTTACTCTTTGATATATCATTAATATATGGTGATTGAAAATGAAATCAAAAACAAGAGATAATAAGAAGATATTAATTAACATACTAAAATTTTTTATTTTAGCAATAGTGCTGGGAGTTTGTATTTGGCTTATTGTAGAATTATTTCCAATTATGAAGAATATTTCGACTCAGGATGGACAAATTGAATTTAAAAATAAAATAGATAGTATGGGAATACTAGGGAAATCTTTGGCAGTTACGCGATCGCCATTTGACCATTTGGCATTTTTTTGTAAG
>CANCXL010000022.1 GCA_947381905.1 uncultured Clostridiaceae bacterium
TCACATTGGTACTTCCTTTTTTTATTTACTGTGACATATCTATTGTAAACCTATAAAAATCGCCTCTTTACATTATACTATCAAATTTAAAATTTATTCTGCTTTTTCAATTTCTAATGGTTCAACATGGACTATTACACTTTCTATATCATCAAAATTTGATGCAATATCATATTGTATCTTATCTGCAATTTCATGACTCTCAAAGGTTTTTAGTGCACCATCTAAATATATAGTTATTACTGCTATATATTTATACCCAGTAGGTATTGTGTGCATCTGTTTAATTCCTCTTACATCTGGATTTTTATTAATATATTCTATAATTTTATTTTTTGTATCTTCATCAAGAGATTTGTCCATTAAAACATTGTAACTTTCTATAAATATTTTTATACCAGTATATAATATCCAAAGTGATATCCCAATACCAGTTACACCATCTAGCCAATAAATACCAAATTTACTTGCAATAATAGAAAGTGTTGTAAATGTTGTAACAATACAATCATTCCTATGATCTTTCATATTGGCTTCTAACAAAATATTATTTAATTTCTTTGACGCACTTTTTGTATATAAATATAATGATAATTTAGTAATTATTGTAATAATACATACAGATATTAGCCACCATGAAAATATTAATTCATTTTTATATATAATAGAACAAATTGCATCATATAATATTTTTAATGATATTACAATCATAGACATGCTAATAAACAAGGAGAATATATATTCTGCTTTACCATGCCCGAAATTATGATCTTCATCTTTTGGTTCACTTGCAATTTTATTTCCTATTGTAGTCATTATAGATGCAAAGATATCTCCCGCACTATTTGCTGCGTCTGCAATCATTGCCTGGCTTTTTGATATAAATCCAACAACTACTTTTATACAAAGTAAGAATATATTTCCTATTATTCCAAAAAGTCCTGCTTTTTTTGTTGTCTCAAATCTATCCAATTCTTATTCACTCCCATTTTTAATAGATTTTAAGTAATATACTACTTAACTATATACTATTCCTTTATCGTAATAGTAGTGATTAATATAGCTAATCGAAATATTGAAAAAACTAACTCTTATATAATATAAGAGTTAGTTTACCTTTATGGCAGGGGCACTAGGAATCGAACCCAGCTCTGGAGTTTTGGAGACTCTTATTCTACCGATGAACTATGCCCCTAAGCTAACAATACTAATTGTAACATTAATTTACTATTTTTTCAAGTACTTTTTTAAATTTATTTACTTAGTTTTATTAGATTAAATTTTGTGTAGTCACATCCTACCATTTTATATTCAATATTTCCAATTATACCTTCTCTTACCATATTATGTCCATAGCCATGCAAATGTCCATAAATACAGATTTTTACATTATATTCTTCCATTATTTTAACAAAGTCAGATATAAATGGTGGAAAGTGTAGAGCAACTATTATATCTTTTTTCTCACCCCTTGCTAAACACTCTTCCTGAAGCTTTTTACCAGCTTCTAATGAGTTTTTAAGCCTTATTTCTTCTCTGGCAATAATCTTTTTATCTTGCTCTACATTATTGTTTTCAGTTTTTCCCCAGCCTCTGCTTCCACATATTATATAGTCCTCTACTTCTATTGCTGTATTATGTATGATATTAAAATTCTTAAATCCTTGACTTTCAAAAAAATTTAGCATTTTAGTTTTTGTAGAAAAATAGTAATCATGATTTCCTCTAAGAATTATTTTATTTCCTGGTAGATTATTAATATATTCAAAATCTTTTACACTCTCTTTTAATGTCATAGCCCAAGAAATATCTCCAGGAATTATCACAGTGTCTTCATTCTTTACAGTTTCTATCCAATTTTTCTTAATGGTTTCTTCATAATTATCCCATACTTCACCAAAAATATTCATTGGCTTGTTAACACCAAAAGATAGGTGTAAATCTGATATTGCATATATTGCCATTTTCTACCTTCCTTTCTATTTTAAAAATTCTTCTTCATTTACGTCTTTTGTATATTCCTTCCAGTTTTTTACATAGTCACTATATCTATTATCAAAATCTTCTTTACTAGATACTGTTATTCCAAGAGCATCAAAATCTTTTTCTAAAATCTTTTTTGCTTCTTCTACTTTTGTATCTTCACTTACTTGCTTTTCTATTTCAAGTATATATCCATACCCAACAGTATAGTCTATACACATTTCTGCATTTTCTTCTAGACTTATTTTAGTTCTAGTCCTAAACCATTTTATCTCTACATTATATTCAAGTAGCTCAAGCATTGATTCTAAATCACTTCTATATTTGTTATCTACTTTTACTACTCTTTCAAGTCTTGACTCCTCATGCATTTTTCCTGTTTTTAGCCATAATTGTGTATAATCTTTTGTTTTCATCATTCTAAAATCTTGTTTTGTATCAAAATAGTATGTTATTTGCTTTTGCGCCTCTACATTATATTTAGCTATTAATTCATCATATTTTTCTTTTGTAATAAAAGATCTTAATTCAACCTCTATCATATTTTTTCTCCTATTCTTCCTCAATCTTTAAGTTTGCTATTGCATTTAAGTCTAATTTGTCCTCTATCTCATAATACTTTCCAGAAATGAAATTATAATGTGCTGCACTAGATATCATTGCTGCATTATCTGTACAATATTTTAAATCTGGGACAAAGCATTCATATCCTCTTTCTTTAGATGCATTTTGTAATTTTTCTCTTAAAACTAAATTTGCAGATACTCCACCTGCAAGTACAACTTTTTTTATCTTTAAATCTTTCATTGCTTTCATACAGTTTTCAACAAGTTCATCTGTAACTGTTTGTTCAAACGAACATGCAAGATCAGATTTTCTTAAATTTTCTCCTTCTTTATGTGCAATATTAATTACAGCAGTTTTTATACCACTAAAGCTAAAATCATAATTTTCAAATTTTGTTTTAGGCAAGTTATATGTAAATTTTCCATCCCTTGCAAGCTTACTTACTTCTGGTCCTCCTGGATATGGTAGTCCTAATACTCTTGCAACCTTATCAAAAGCTTCTCCTACTGCATCATCTCTTGTTTTACCAATAATTTCAAAATCTGTATAATCTTTTACATATATTAAATGTGAATGACCACCTGAAACTACTAGAGACATAAAAGGAGGCTTAAGTTCTGGATATGTCAAATAATTTGCTGCAATGTGACCTGCAATATGATGTGTTGGAACAATTGGAATATTTAAGGCATACGCCAAAGATTTCGCATACGCTACTCCGACAAGCAAAGCTCCAATAAGTCCAGGTCCATATGTTACACCTATATAATCTATGTCTTTAAATGTTAAATTTGCACTATCTAAAGCCTCTTTAACTACAAATGCAATATTTGTTAAATGCTTTCTTGATGCAATCTCTGGAACAACGCCTCCAAACTTTTTATGAATTGGAATTTGTGTTGATACTACATTTGCTAATACTTTTCTGCCATCTTCAATTATTGCAACAGCTGTCTCGTCACAGCTACTCTCTATTCCTAAACAAATCATTTTACTCTCCTTTTCTATAAGTTCAGTATCCAGTTTAATAGTTTAGCTATAGCATTATATGCTGGATTGATTATTAAACTAGATAAATTTGTACAAAATAATACAATTATTATTATAAATGAATATCTTTCAAGTATATACATATATCCTCTTAATTTTTGTGGTAAAAAATATGCTAATACTTTTGATCCATCAAGTGGTGGAAGTGGTATTAAATTAAATACTCCAAATACTATATTAAAACTTATAGCTATACTAAGCATATCTGCCACAATAGATAATGCTCCTGTTGTAGCCATAGTAAATACTCCAACTTCAATTAAAATCTTATATATTATAGTAAGTAGCAAAGCTAATATAAAATTAGATAATGGACCTGCAAGTGCTGTAAGCATTGTTCCTCTTGCTCTATTTTTAAAATTTCTATCATCAACCATTACTGGCTTTCCCCAACCTACTCTAAACAAAAGCATACATATAAATCCCATAGGATCAATATGCTTGAAAGGATCAAGTGTAAGCCTTCCTCTAATTTTTTGATTAACATCCCCAAGTTTATATGCCATAAGTGCATGTGCATATTCATGAACTGATAATGATATTAATAATGCGGGTAATGTATATAATAATGTGATTAATCCTTCTCTTGTAAAAATCTCCATTTTATCTCCTCTCAAAGTTTACTTAAAACTACTCTATATTTTACTATATTTAAGAGGCTTTTGCAAGAAAAATGAACCTATTTTACAAGGTTCATTAATATTAATGCTATTTTAATTTGTTTTCTTTTACTGCTGCAACAAAATCCTTAAATAGCGGATGTGATGTGTTTGGCCTAGATTTTAATTCTGGATGGAATTGTACTCCTACTCCCCATGGATTATCTTCAATTTCAACTATCTCTACAAGTTTATTATCTGGAGATACTCCAGCAATCTTTAATCCATTGTCTTCTGCAATTTTTCTATATTCATTATTAAATTCATATCTATGACGATGTCTTTCGTATATCAAATTTTCTCCATAAGCTTTATATGCCTTTGTTCCTATATCTAATGTACAAGGATATTTTCCAAGTCTCATAGTTCCACCCTTTTGTGATATATTTACTTGTTCATCCATAATATTTATAACGGCATTACTAGAATTAGAATCAAATTCTAAGCTATTTGCGTCTTTAATTCCTGCAACATGTCTTAAGTATTCAACAACCATAAGTTGCATTCCAAGACATATTCCAAAAACTGGTATTTTATTTTCCCTTGCAAATTGTATTGAAGATATAATACCTTCTATTCCTCTATTTCCAAATCCTCCTGGAACTATTACACCATCTACCCCTTCAAGCTCGTCTTTAGCAGATGTCTTTTCTATGTTTTCTGAATCTACCCATCTAATCTTTACATGTACATTATTTTTAACACCAGCATGATTTAAAGCCTCATATATTGATATATACGCATCATGTAGCGATACATATTTTCCAACAAGTGCAATCTCTACACTATCTTTAACATCTTCTTTCATTTGACATGCTTCATGCCACTCAAGTAAATCATTTTTAGTTTCCTTAAGCCCAAATCTTTCCATTATAATTTGTGCAACATCTTGTTTTTCAAACATAAGTGGAACATCATATATAGAATCTGCGTCTAAATTTTCAATAACATTTTTAGGAGAGATATTACAAAATAATGAAATTTTTTCCTTAAGCTCATCAGGTATCTCATATGTAGTCCTTGCAACAATTAAATCTGGTATAATTCCCATTCCCATAAGTTCTTTACAACTATGTTGTGTAGGTTTTGTTTTTAACTCCTCAGATTTAGGTAAGAATGGAATTAAAGTAACATGTACAAACATTACATTTTCTTTGCCTTTTTCTGTTTTTACTTGTCTTATTGCCTCTAAAAATGGTTGTGACTCAATATCTCCAACTGTACCTCCAATTTCTGTAATAACTACATCAGCTCCAGATATTTCTCCTGTTTTATATACTGTTTCCTTAATTTCATTTGTAATATGCGGTATTACTTGTACAGTTTTTCCTAAATAATCCCCATTTCTCTCTTTATTTAATACTTGCATATATATTCTTCCAGTAGTTATGTTAGAATATCTATTTAAGCTCTCATCTATAAACCTCTCATAATGACCAAGATCCAGGTCACATTCTAACCCATCGTCTGTTACGAAAACTTCGCCGTGTTGACAAGGGTTCATGGTACCTGGATCTATGTTTAAATAAGGGTCAAATTTTTGGATAGTGACAGCTATCCCTCTAGATTTTAATAGTCTTCCAATTGATGCAGCGCTAATACCTTTTCCTAGGCCTGAAACTACGCCACCAGTTACAAAAATATATTTTCTTTCCATGGTATTATTTCTCCTTTTCTTAATATTTTCTAATTATATCATACATGGTTATAATTTCAATATCTTAAATAATAAATTAATCTAATTTTAATATTTTGTCATAATTTATAATTACTTGACTTTGCTTTTTATTTAAAGTACAATATAGATATTAGGAGATTATTATGAAAAATTATTATGAGATTTTAGAGGTAAGTAGAAAGGCCTCTAAAGATACAATAAATAAAATATTCAAGATACATATGAAATCTAATCATCCAGACCTTTTTCAAGGTGATGAAAAAATAAAAGCCGAAGAAAAATCTAAGGAATTAACAGAAGCATATAATGTTTTATCTGATGATATTCAAAGAGCTAAATATGATGAGGAACTAGAGGCTGAAGAAAGCTCATCATCATTTAATAACGTTCAAGCTGTTATTGAAGAAAATGAATATTTAAAACAAGTTATTGCTAAAAAAGATGAGTACATTAATAAATTAACTGGAATGGATTTACAAAACCAAGGGCAAAACGCTCAATATAACAATGGCTATTATAACAATTACTATCAAGAACAGCAATATAATAACTACAACAATTATAATAATGGTGGCTATGGTGGTTTTAATGGATTTACACCACCAAGACCTCAAAATCCATATGAGGGTATGACAGTTGAAGAATTAAAACAACTAAAAAAGGAACAAACAAAACAATATTATAAAAACATTATAAAAGAAGTTGGCGTTAAATTATTTATATTTGCACTTCTAGTTATTGTACTACTTATTAGTTTAATGTCTTCATTAAAGGATTTAGCAGGATTCTTTGGACAATAAATAAGCACTTCAAATGAAGTGCTTTTATTATTTTTTGAAAAAATGATATGAGTTACTTTTTAATTGATCTATCTCTTTATATAGTTCATCATAATTACAGTTTACATTACTTAATATATTCTGTGGACTTTTAACAATTCTATTATTTAACTTAAAATCATTTATAAGTTCTATTTGTGAATCTTGTCCATTTGTAAATATATGTACATTTTTTTCAAATAATACACATAGCTTTATACCAATATCTTCTGTTGTAATAATATCATTAGCATTTTCTATAAGATTTACAAGATCTATTGGATTTACATTTTTTATTCTTTTACCATTATAAAAAATTGCATTCATATTTTCAGTAATATAATATAAATCACTTTGTGAATATTTTGACAAAGTATTTGCATATTCCATAATATCTTTTGAAACAGATTTTGAAAAGACTAGAGTATAATTAGATGGTATATTTATATCACAATTATTTTCAAATATACTATGCCAATCACTATGAGATAATAAAAAAATAGGATCACTCACCATTTTATGCTCATCATTTAAATTATATGATACTGAAATATCTTTAAATTTATTAGTTAACTCACTTTCATTATAATTAGCAATATCTTTAGCATAATATACTATTGTATTTTCTCCTAAATTTATTAATAAGTCTTGAGATTCTGCATCTACAATTATATACATATCTGCAAGCGGAAGATTTTCTTCTATTTGACTTAAATCATTATATCTATTTAATGTTAAGACAATATTATTATCTAAAAAATCATATAATGCTTTGGAGTATTTACTTTTTTTACTATTGCTTATAAAATTATAATCTATTATTTCGACTCTATTTCCTTTTTTTACCAAATATTTATATATAGAGTATGCATGTAAAGCTGATTCATAGTCTATACCCTTATTGCATACTAGTATTGCTATTTCCATATTCATCCCTCTTCTTAGTAAAATATTGTATCACTAAAAAGAATTTTGTCAATAATTGTAAATTAAACGATATAGAAAAAATAGTAAGAAATGTTTTCCTTACTATTTTCACCTATTATAATATAATACAAATAAGTCCGCCACTGCCTTCATTTATTATTTTTTGTAAAGTTTCTTGTAACTTCATTTGAGCTTCGTCTGGCATTCTATATAACTTATTGTGAAGCCCTTCATTTACAAGTTCATGAAGTGATTTTCCAAATATATTTGATTCCCATATTTTTTTAGGATCAGTTTCAAATTCAGAAAGTAAATATTTTACTAAATCTTCAGATTGTTTTTCACTTCCAACTATTGGAGAAACTTCTGTCTCTATGTCTGCTCTAATCATGTGAATACTTGGTGCACTAGCTTTTAATTTAACACCATATTTGTTTCCTTGTCTTACTATTTCTGGCTCTTCAAGTTTAAGTTCATCAATTGTTGGTGTTATAATGCCATACCCCTTTATTCTTACTTCATCCATTGCCATAGCAATTTTATCATATTCAGACTTGGTATTTGCAAAATCCCTCAAAAGAGTAAATATATCTGCTTCAGATCTTACATCAAAGCTAGATTCTTCACTTAATATTTTATAAAATGTTGATGGTGTTATATCCATTTCAACTTTTACATTACCATTTTCCATATCTGCATCTTTTATTGCTATTTCTCTGAATATATCATTCTGCTTTATTTCATCAAGCATCTGATTTATTTCTCTTATAGAATAGTCTTTATCTAGAAATCCTTTAACTACTTCTACAATATCTTGTTTTAACCAATGATCTAAATCCAATACACTAAACCACTCTGGAAGATCAAATCCGATTTCTGTTACTGGGAATTCTTCAAGTACTCTTTCAAAAATTTCAGTAAAATCTTGTTCTTTCATATTTTCTACGTCTAGAGTCATTACAGTAGAGCTATATTTTTCACTTAATTCCTTTTCAAGTCTTTTACTCTCACTGCTATGTGGATTAGTTGAATTAATTATTACAACATATGGTTTATTAATTTGTTTTAATTCACGTATTACTCTTTCCTCTGCTTCAACATAACTATTTCTATCTAAATCTGTAATACTTCCATCTGTTGTCATAACAATACCTATTGTAGAATGATCAGTAATTACCTTTTTTGTACCAATCTCTGCTGCTCTTGCAAATGGAATATTTTCATCTGACCATGGTGTTTTCACCATTCTTGGCATATCATCTTCCATATGACCTACTGCACCATTTACTAAATATCCTACACAATCTACAAGTCTAGTCTTAAATCTTACATTATTATCTAATAAAATCTCCACTGACTCATTAGGAACAAATTTAGGCTCTGTAGTCATTATAGTTTTTCCAGCAGCACTTTGTGGTAATTCGTCCAATGCCCTATCTCTTTTATATTCATTCTCAATATTTGGTATAACAAAACTTTGCATAAAATTCTTTATAAATGTAGACTTTCCCGTCCTTACTGGTCCTACAACTCCAATATATATGTCTCCATTTGTTCTTTTTGATATATCTTTATATATTTCAATATCCTTCATTTTAAACCTCCAAGTAAACTTAATACAAATATATTCTTGTATTATACTTTTATGCTTAAAATTGAAAGAAAAAAACTTCCATGCCATATATTGACATGAAAGTTCAAATTTAACTTATCCTATAGTGACCAATAATATCATTTCTATATTCTAGAAAGTCCTCTTCATAATTTACCTGATATGGATTTGCATGATGTATTACAAATGGAACACCATTTTTATTTCTTTTATCTGATACAACGCCAATATGTTTTTCAAAAACAATAATATCTCCACCCTGCCATTTATCTATATCATATATATCTGTTGTAAGAGATATTGCATGACTATCAAAATAGATTTTTAAATTTCTAACTCTTCTAAAATCTATATTTTTATCTATTTCTTCTATATCATATTTTTCTTTATTATTAGTAATATCTTCATTTACAAGTTCCATTAAATCATATCCTGAATTTAATAATCCAAAAGCTACGACATCTGTGCATACCCCATATTCTCCTTGTGGATATCCTGTATTATAATATTCACTTTTATATTTAGGTTTAGTATCAATATATTTTCTTACATTCTGTAATATATCTGTTTGATCATCTATTCCATCTTCATCTTTATCCACTAAACTTATATAACTTTCTATTCCAAAGTCTTCATTTGTATAATATTTATTTACTACTATTATATTTGAATATATTGAAATATATAATGATGTAAATATTATAACTAGCGTAATTATTATCCCTATTATTATACCTTTTTTCATAATTACTCATCCCCTAATTATTAAAGTAAAATGCATATCTTGTGTTATCTCTAATTAGCTTTTCTGTATAATTATCATTACTTGCATTCTTTACTACTTTTCTCCAAAAACTTTGAGCTCTCTCATTTTTTAGTAATGTTCGAATCTCCCATTTTCCTTTATACATATCAAACATCTTATTTGCCATAAATGCTCCTGCACCATTTTTTCTATACTCATTTAGAACAAAAAACTCACCTATCTCTTGCATATTTTCCTCATTAAATCTTTGGAGTACAAATCCTACAATTTTTCCATCACATGTAAGTATAAATGGATTTCTATTTTCTTCTTTCCAATATAAATCCACATATTTACTCATTTTATATAACCCATTGCTTTGCATTTCAAACTGAGTACTCTCATCTGCATAAAAACTTAATTCATATGTATATAACTGCATTAAATTAAAAATAACTTGTTTATCTTTCTCTTCTACTCTTGTTAACTTAAAATTCATAACATATTCACCTAATATAACTATACAGTAAAACATTATATTTAGCAATATACATACTCTTTATTTTATCTTCTAAATTGATTTTATATTTATAATATGGTATAATATAAATGTATATAGGTCTTACTAATTAGCCTATATATTTTATAAGTATATAGGAGTGATAGTTTATCTATCACTCCTTTTTTATATTTGAAATTTATGCCAAAAAAAGGTATAATTATATTATACATATATCTTTTAATCTTTAATAATTATTTAAGATGTCTCTTAATATAATAATTAAAGATTTTTTATAGTTTATACTATATTATCCTCTACCATTAGCTTTAATTTCCTTTTTTAGGAGGAATTGAAATGAACAAATATACTTATAAAGCTAATGGTAACATTAGCAAATTAATTAGAAAATTTAATTTAAATATTGAAAACCTTTTTATTTTAAAAATTAGGGTTCTCGAACCAAGTAATGATAAAAGTATTTTTAAGAAAGACTTATTAATGTATGAAACATTAAAAGAAACCCTTAAAGATACATTACGAGAGATTGTATTTATTAATGAACATTTCTTTTTTGGAATGCTAACAGAATATACTACAATTTTATTTGAAAGATTATATCATATCATAGATATGAAGTAGAAAATATAATTATTAAAAAGGATGAGTAAATATTTTAGAAATATGTATGCATAAGGAGTTAACGCTAATGGGATATAACAATAGACTAAATAAAAGCAAGATTAATTTCTTGCTTTTATTTAGTGTTTTAATAGTTAAATTGATTTTATAATTATAATATGTTATAATATAAGTGTATATAGGATTTTTGTATTAGCCTATATATTTTAAAAATGTTTTGGAGTGACAGCTTATCTGTCACTCCTTTTTATATTCATATATTAACTTTTCTATTTTATTTTTCCTCCACCAACAAGTATATCATCAATATAAAAAGCTATTGCTTGTCCAGGTGTTACAGCTCTTACTTTTTCTTTAAATTTTACTGTTAACGTATTATCTTCATTTACATGAATTATTGCTGGTTTTGCAGGCGCTGAATACCTAATTTTAGCATCAACTTCTAATCCTTCTTCAAATTTTTCAAAAAGAATACAATTTGTATCTTCTACATAAACAGTATCTGTATAAAGTTCTTCTTCTTGTCCTACAATAAGCTGATTATTTTCCTTATTTAATTTTACAACATAAAGTGGTGTGCTACTAGATATTCCCATACCTCTTCTTTGTCCTATAGTATATCTATGAAGTCCTTGATGTTTTCCAAGTATTTTTCCCTTTGTATCAACTATTTTTCCATGTTTCATTCCTTGAATATTATGTTTTTCTAAGAAATTTACATAGTCATTATCTGTTATAAAACAAATTTCTTGACTATCTGGTTTAGAAGCCACATTTAATCCATGCTCTTTTGCAATTCTTCTTATCTCGTCTTTAGATTCAAAGTCTGCAAGTGGAAACACTATATGTTCTACTAAATCACTAGGTATATTATATAATACATAAGTCTGATCTTTTTTTACAGAATTAGATTTCTTTAAAACATATTTTTGATATTTTTCACTATATTCAACTTTTGCATAATGTCCAGTGGCAATATAATCTATTCCTAGTTTTTTAGCAAGTTCATACATTGCACCAAATTTTAAATATCTATTACAATCTATGCATGGATTTGGAGTTCTACAATTTTGATACTCATCTATAAACTTGTTTATTACTTGTTCCTTAAATTCTTTTTCAAAATTTATTGTATAGTGTGGTATTCCAAGTTTGTCACAAACTCTTTTGGCATCAGATGTAGCAGAAAGCCCACAACATGCCTCTTCTCTTTCATCATCTCCACCATATAATTTCATAGTTACGCCATAAACTTTATATCCTTGTTCTTGTAATAGTATAGCACTAACAGAACTATCTACTCCACCACTCATTCCTAATAAAACGCTTTTCATTTTTTCCTCCAAATTATACATTTCTTTGTCTATTTACAATTTCAATTAAACTTTTTACTAAAAAATCTATCTCCTCTTTAGTATTATATTTTCCTATTGATATTCTAATAGAAGATTTTGCTTTTTCTTCGTCTAGTCCAATCGCAGTTAATACATGTGATGGATCTATAGAACCAGATGTACATGCACTTCCACTTGAAACACAAATACCAAGCATATCTAAATTAAGTAATAAATCTTGACCATTTACTCCTAAAAATAAAATATTACTGTTTCCTGGTAGTCTATTTTCAATATCACCATTTATTGTTACATTTTCAATTTTACTCTTTAAATTGCTTTCAAAATAATCTCTTAAACTAGATATTTTGTTCTTATGTTCTTGTAAGGATTCTGTTGCAATCTCTAAAGCTTTTGCAAGTCCTACTATATTTGCAACATTTTCTGTGCCTGCTCTTTTATTTCTTTCTTGATGACCACCATCAATAAATTTTTCAAACTTTATGTTCTTTTTTACATATAATACGCCAATACCTTTTGGACCATAAAATTTATGAGCAGATAAAGACAAAGAATCAATATTTTGTTTTTCTACATCAATGTCTAAAATTCCTACAGCTTGAACAGCATCAGTATGAAAATATATACCATTTTCTCTTGCTATTTTACCAATTTTTTCTATATCTTGTATAGTGCCTATTTCATTATTTGCATACATTATACTTATTAATATAGTATCTTTTCTTATTACACTCTTTAATTTTTCAATATCTACTCTACCATATCTATCTACATCTAAATATGTTATTTCAAATCCTTCTTTTTCAAGAGTCTTACAAGTTTCTAAAACTGCTCTATGCTCTATTTTTGAAGTGATAATGTGATTTCCTTTTTTTCTATTTGCTCTTGCAATTCCTTTTATTGCTGTATTATCTGATTCACTTCCACCAGATGTAAAATATATCTCAGATGATTTACAATTTAAAATTTTTGCTACTTTATCTCTGGCATCCTCAATTGCCTTCTTACTTTCTCTACCAAGAGAATAAAGACTAGATGCATTACCATAATTACTTTTTAAGTATGGTAACATCTCTTCTAATACTCTATCATCAATTCTAGTAGTAGCACTATTATCTAAATAAATATTTTCCAAAACAATTCTCCTTATAATAAATCTGCAAGAGTCTTACTATCCACGTAATCCTCAATTGCTTTATCTAATCCTTGCCAAAATGATAATGTAGCACATTTATGTTTTTTAGGGCAACTATTTACACTACCATTAGATAGGCAATCTATTGGAGATAAGTTTCCTTCTGTAGCTCTTAAGATATCTCCTACTTTGTATTCTTCCGGATTTTTTGCAAGTTTATACCCACCATTATTTCCTCTTGTACTTAATACAAGATTGTTTTTATTTAATGCAGATATAATTTGTTCAAGATATTTATTAGATATCTCAAGTCTTTTAGATATTTCTGTTAACGATATATACTTGTCCTCGCTCGCATTTTTTGCAAGATCAATCATTATATTTAAAGCATATCTTCCTTTTGTAGAAATTCTCATTACACTTCCCCTTTTCTTATTTTTTATTTTTTTCTAATAACTCTTCCATTGTATGCCAAGCAAGAAGAGCACATTTTACTCTAGCTGGCATATTAGAAATATTTTTAAATGCAATCGCATCTTCTAATATTTCAAGTTCATTTTCATCTGTAATTTCTCTTTTTATCATTTCAATAAATGTTTTTATAATCTCTATTGCCTCTTTAATATTTTTTCCTTTTAAAACATCAATCATAACAGAAGTTGAAGCTTGAGATATCGCACAACCATGTCCAGTAAAAGCCATATCTTTAATTATATCTCCATCTAATTTAACTTCAAGTTTTATTTCATCACCACAATTTGGATTATGCCCCATTTCACAAAAATCACATGATGATAACTCTTTTTTATTATATGAGTTCATACTGTGTTCCATTATTATATCATTATATAACGCTTCTAAATCATCCATATTAATATGTTCCTTTCATATTATTTTACTATATATTTTTCAAACATTTTATACGCCTTCTCTATTGCAAGAACTAATTTATCTACATCTTCTTTTGTGTTGTAAATACAAAAACTTGCTCTACATGTTGAGTCAATTCCTAAATATCTCATTAAAGGCTGTGCACAATGATTTCCACTTCTTACACATACATTTTGTGAATCTAATATACTTGCTACATCATGAGGATGTACACCTTTAATATTAAAAGATATAACTGCGGAATGATTCTCTTTATTTTTAGTCATATATAGTTTTACATATTCTAATTTTTCTAACTTTTCTTTTGCATATTTTACAAGTTCTTTTTCGTGTTTTTCAATATTGTCATAACCAATTGATTCTATATAATCTATAGCAGCACTAAGTCCGACAACACCACCAACATTTTGAGTACCCGCTTCAAATTTATTTGGAAGAGGGGCAAATGTTGTCTCTTGCTCATATACATATTCAATCATATCTCCACCCATTAAAAATGGTGTCATATTATCTAGTAATTCTTTCTTTCCATATAGAACACCAATTCCAAGTGGTGCAAACATTTTATGACCAGAAAAAGCAATAAAGTCTGCATCTAAATCTTGAACATCAACTTTCATATGAGGTATACTTTGAGAAACGTCAAGAACAACTACCGCACCATTTTTATGTGCAATATCTATTACTTTTTTTACGTTATTAATAGTTCCTAAAACATTTGATACATGTGTTATACCAACTATTTTTGTTTTATTTGTAATTTTTTCTTCAATTTCTTCATCTGTAATCTCATAATTATCATTAATATACATATATTTTAAGTTACTCTTAGTCTTTTTAGTTACATATTGCCATGGAACAAGATTTGAATGGTGTTCCATTATACTAAGTACAACTTCATCATTTTCTTTTAAATTATCTAGTCCATAAGAATATGCGATAATATTTAAAGCCTCACTTGCATTTTTAGTAAAGATTATTTGTGATGCAGATGGAGAATTAATAAATTTTGCAACCTTTGCTCTACCATCTTCATAAGCTTTTGTTGCTTCAATACTTAAACTATATGCACCTCTATGAGGATTTGAATTATGATTATTATAATAATTATTTATTGCATCAATTACAGATGCTGGTTTTTGAGATGTTGCACCGCTATCTAAATATACAACATCTCTTGACATTAATATTGGGAAATCTTTTTTAAATTTATCCATACGTTCTTCTCCATTTTATATACATAATTTATTTTTTACTTTATCTAGATTTTCTTTTGAAATACTACAACTTAATAAATATTCTTCAAAAGAACCATACTTTTCTAATAATATATCTATAAAAGTACTCATAAATAACGAGTCTGATCTTTGCATATTTCTAGAATATATTTCCATAAACTTAGATTTGCAAATATATGTACTTGTTATTTCATAATTAGCGATGATATCTTGTATTGATACATTACATAGTCCAAGTATTAGTGCCGAAACTACACCAGTTCTATCTTTTCCAGCAGCACAATGAAATAACACACCACCTTTAGATTTTGCAAGTATCTCAAAAATTTCTTTTATTTTATCTTTATTATCTAGTAAATACGAATATCCAATTCCAAAATTAAAATCATCGCTATATTGATTTTCTTTTACATATTCTTCAATCTTTTTGTTAGATAAAGGTATATAATGAAATTTGAAATATTCTTTATCTATATTATCATCACTAATAAAACTATCTTGAATAGCAGTTGATCCTCTTAAATCTATTATATCTGTTATTCCATATTCTTTTAAAAACATATTATCTTTTTGAGTTAGATTAGTAAGTCCATCACTTCTTAAAAAAACATGATATTTAGTAACTCTACCATCATTTGTAGGATATCCTCCAAGTTCTCTAGTATTTACTGTGCCTTTAAGGGGTAATCTATTATATTCCATATTTTACTCCTACTCATCTAATCTATTATCTATTTGTTTTATGACTTGTAACTTTGTATCTTCATCTTTAATTTTTTCTATTATTTTATTAAATCTTGCTCTAACAATAAGTTTGATTGCTTCTTTTTCTGAAAGTCCTCTAGACATTATATAAAATAATGATTTATTATCTACTCTTCCTGATGCAGTAGAGTGATTTCCTTCAACATCTGACTCAGTACAAAGTAGCATAGGTAAAGCAATAGATTTAGCATTTGGTGATAAAAGCATACAAAATTCGTTTTCATCACCTTTAGCCTTTTTACAGCCTTTTTTAAAGTCTATAGTTCCTTTAAAATTCTTCTTTGCACTATCTTTTAGAGCTCCTTGAACATCTATATTTATATCTGTTCTTTCCCCTTTTAGCTCTGCAATATAATTTATATCCTTTACTTGACTATCTGTTCCTAAATAAATAGATTTTAAATCGTTTTTAGCATTTTCACCTAATATATTTGAATAGTAATTAGAAATACTATATTTTCCTCCTAAATCTATTATTACATATTTAACATTAGAGTTACTATATATAGTATTTTCTATTGCTTCAAAATTATATGATTTATTATTTAGCATGTTTACTACAACTATATTTACTTTAGTTTTCTCACCTGAAACTAATCTTATTTTACCATTATGGAAACATTCCTTTTCTGTATTTGATTTATATATAATTGTTATATTTACATCATGATTTGCTATAATTTCAACATTATTAATTAATTCTAAATTATCATCATCAAAATTATATTCTATTTTAATATCTTCAGCCTTTTTAGTCTCAATTCTTATTATATTATTTGAAAAGTTATTAACATTATCCTCTAAAATTTCACCATTACCATAAGTTAAATTTTCATTAATTTTTACCTTATCTGAAATTTGAGCTTTCTTATAATCTATAACAACATTTTTAAATTCTTCTATTTTTTCTGGTATATCAATATTATCTATTTTTATATTATTTATTCTAAAATTTCTAGAAGTTCTTACAGGAGTTTCATTAACTTTTATTTCCATTATCCAATACTCCCTTCTAATTCTATATTTATTAAATTATTCATTTCTACTGCATATTCTACAGGAAGCTCTTTTGATACTGGATATGCAAATCCACGTACAATCATCGCTTTTGCATCTTCTTCAGATAATCCTCTAGACATAAGATAGAAAATTTCTTTATCACTTATTTTTCCAATTTTCGCCTCATGTGAAAATTCAATATCATCAGTTTGAATATCATTTACTGGTATTGTATCAGAACGAGATATATCATCTAACATTAAAGATTCACAACTAACACTACATTTAGAGCCATGAGCTTTATCTGTTACTCTAACAAGCGCTCTATAAGTACATGCGCCTCCATCTTTTGATATGGATTTTGAGTTTACTACAGAAGAAGTGTTTGGAGCATTATGTATAACTTTAAATCCTGTATCTAAATCTTGTCCTGCTCCTGCAAAAGTTATACCAGTATATTCAGTTTTTGCACCTTCTCCGTTTAATATACTCATAGGATATAGCATTGAAACTTTAGAGCCAAAAGATCCAGTAACCCAGTCTATTTGAGCGTTTTTTCCAACTATTGCTTTTTTTGTATTTAAATTCATCATATTTTTAGACCAATTTTCAATAGTTGAATATCTTAAATATGCATCATCTTTTACATATAGTTCTACACATCCTGCGTGTAAATTTACTTTATTATATTTTGGAGCACTACATCCCTCTATAAAATGAAGACTTGCTCCTTTTTCCACTATTATTAAAGTATGTTCAAACTGTCCAGACTCGGGTGAATTTAATCTAAAGTATGATTGTAATGGTATATCTAATTTTACTCCTTCTGGGACATATACAAATGATCCACCTGACCATACAGCAGCATGTAATGCTACAAACTTATGATCATTTATTGGGACACATTTCATAAAGTGTTCTTTTACTATTTCGGGATATTCTCTTACAGCAGTCTCCATATCTGTGTAAACTACACCTTGTTTTATTAAATCTTCTTTTATACTATGATATACAACTTCTGAATCATATTGAGCTCCGACTCCTGCAAGTGATTTCTTCTCTGCTTCTGGAATACCCAGTCTATCAAAAGTATTTTTTATATCTTCTGGCACGTCTTCCCAAGAAGAACTTAAATTTGTTTTGGGCTTAACATATGTTGCAATCTCATCCATTTTAAGTTCGGATAAATCTGGTCCCCATGTTGGTAGCTCTAATTTATTATACATTTCTAAAGCTTTAAGTCTAATTTCTAGCATCCAATCTGGTTCATTCTTTTTTCTAGATATTTCTTCAACAATTTCGCGACTTAAGCCTTTTTGCATTTTAAACTCATAGTTATCTTTATCTTTTATATCATAAATATTTCTATTTATATCTTCCACTTTAGTTCTTGATGCCATTACTATTCCTCAACTTTCTTAAACTTTTCATATCCTTCTTTTTCTATTTGAGTAGCAAGACTTGCATCCCCAGTTTTTACTATTTTTCCATCAACTAATACATGTACATAATCTACATGTAGGTTTTCAAGTATTTTATTGTTGTGTGTAATAATTAAAACTGCATTATCATCATTTTTATACATATTTATTCCTTTTGAAACAGTTCTTATTGCGTCAACATCAAGTCCAGAATCTGTTTCATCAAGTATTGCAAGCTTTGGCTCTAATACAAGCATTTGTAATATTTCATTTTTCTTTTTTTCTCCACCAGAAAAACCAACATTTAAGTTTCTTTCAACAAGTTTTGGATTCATATTAAGTTCATCTATATATTTTTTTAGTAAAAACTTGAACTTAAATGATTTTACTGGCTCACCAGATATTTTATTTTTAGCATATTTTAAGAAATTTAATGTAGATATACCTGGTATTTCTTCTGGAGATTGAAATGACATAAATATACCTTTTTGAGCGATCTCGTTTGTTTTTAAATTATTTATGTTCTCACCATCAAAAATTATATCTCCACTATTTTTTATATATTGAGGATTATTTAAAATAACATTTGCAAGTGTAGATTTACCTGCGCCATTTGGTCCCATTATGACATGTACCTCTCCCTTATTTATTGTTAGATTTAATCCTTTTAATATATCTTTGTCATATGCACCTGCATATACATCTTTTATCTCTAATAATTTTTCCATTATTATGCTCCTTCTTTTTTATTTCATATTAAACTACTAGGAATTATACCACGCTTATCCTACTTGGTCAATAGGAATTAAATAAATATATGCTAAAAGAATTGAATTTATTAGAACAAAAGAGACTAATAGTCATACTATTAGCCTCTAAAATTTATTTAATATTTCTATTTATTATTTTACTTGTTGATTCTTATTTTTTATCATAACATATACAATTCCTATAATACTTATAATTGCAATCACACTTATTGTAATTACTGCTATATCTCCTGTATTTGTTACTATAAAATCTATTCTATCTGACGAATTTTTATCTATTGTAAACACATATCCTTCCATATCTTTCTCATTTAATTCATATCCCTCTGGAGCTTTAACTTCAGTAAATTTATATGTTCCATAATATGCTTTTTCTATTAGATATTCACCACTTTCATTTGTTACTGCATTTTCCACTAGATATATAGGTGTTCCATCTTCTCTTGTTTTTATATTTCCATTTTCATCTAGTAATGCTATTGAGAAGACACATCCAGAAAGTGGTTTTCCTGTTTTGTCATCAACTTTTAGTATTTTTAATTCTTTTGATTCTCTTTCGTTTTCAAAAGTTACTTTTTGAGTTGTCCATTCGTATGTTTCTTCATCAAAACTTACAATAAATTCTTGTTTTTGAGTATTAATTTCATACATTTCTGGAGCATCTATTTCTTCATAATAATACTTTCTACCATTTTCAAAAAGTTTTGCAGGAATTCCAGCTTTTCCTTTTTCATCTGTTATAGATCGTAATATTACTTCACCACTTTCGTCTGTGATTTCAAATATACAATTTGGTACTGCCTCTCCTGTAAATATATCTTTTTTGTCTATTAATGCTTCTACAACATACTCGTCTACTGCTAAGCTACATACTAATGAATCTTGATTTTCTTTTGTAATTTCAACCATTAAAACTTCTTCTGATAATTCCATTTGACTTGGATTTTTAGTTTCTTTAACATAATATGTTCCAAATGGTACTTTTTCAAGAATTCCAATTCCATCATCTTCTATTATAAGCTTAGCTTCTTGTCTTGTTCCATCTTCATTTATTTTTATTAGTGACTTTGTACATTCATTATCTAAATATAATGTATATTCTGCCCCAGAAATTGCATATATATTATTTTCTTCTATATACTCTACAACTTCTTTATATGTTTTATTACTTAGTTCCTCTATTATTTTTAATGTATTTTCATCTAAATTTGTCTTATCTATTTCCATACCATTTACTAATACATTATCTATATACGTACTTGTTGAAACTTTTACTAATGCAATACTTGCATATTCTATATTATTTGTTATTTTCCCGTCATTTACAGTATAACTTAAATCTTCATTCGATTTATCATATACAACTTCAAAATCATAATTAGATGTACTAATATAATATGGACTTGATACTTCTAGTTCTTTAACATAGTATTTTCCTTCTGGTAAATCTATTGAACTTGATACCTTATACTCTTCATCTGTCTCCATTATATCTAATAAACTATTAGATTTTATAATTATTCTACCTGCACTATTTTTTATATCTTCTTTTGCAAACAATCCAAATACTGCTTTTCTTTCTTCTTCATTACCATTTAAGTATTCTATTCTCTCAAATTCTTTTATAAATTCTAGATTTACTTTTTGTTTTCTATTTTCTAATTCCTTTTCTATTATATTTACTCTTACTATACTATTATCATTTAATACTTGAGTCTCAACCACATCATTTAAAATATATCCATTTGGAGCATCAATTTCCACAATATTATACTTTCCTAAATATAATTCATCTGTAATTGCTGTTCCATTTTCTCCTGTTACTATTGTATCTACTATAGTTCCTTTTGATACATAAGTGCTTGTTCCATCTTTAGATTTTATATCTTCTGCTGCAACAATATTATATTTTACCCCTTCAATTTCTTTTAATTCAAATTTAGGTTCATATTTTTCACCGTATTTTGTTGTTGTAGTTATAACATCTGTAAATACTGGTCCTACTTTGTGTATTTCCATTTTTCCTTTTAAAGGTCTATCTGACATTTCTATTGTATAAATTAAATCTCTACCCTCAATTGGATAATTTCCTTCAATTCCTACTGCTTGTTTGTCTATATTTACATATTTTCCACCATAATTTTTATCTCCTATTTTTGGTGCATCTTGTGGTATTCTGTATTCATCTTCAAGATAATATCCTTCTGGTGATTCGACCTCATATATAATATATTCTCCTGCAGAAAGTTTTTCAGATAATACTATATTTCCTTCAGAATTTGTAATAAATTCTTCTACATTGTTTTGTGATACCCATTTATTTAATGACATATTCCAGATTTTAAATTTAGCACCTGAAACAGAGACAATATTATTTGTATCACTATCTCTTTTTACTATTTTTAAATACATTTCTACAGGCTTATCTGTAAATACTCTATATTCTTTCTGTTCGTTATTTTCAATAGTTACATTTTCTGGATTTATATAATAATATGTATGCTCTCCTATATCACTTGCTTTTATCTCTGTAATTTCATACTTACCATATGGTATTGTATATTCGTAACCTAGTTCTTTTAGTTTTGCATTTTCGAATTTTGCTGTTCCATCTTCTCCTATAGTTGCATCATAATATACATTTGGATTTGATTTTAATGTTAATCTTAATATTGCTCCTTTTGATGGTCTATTAGTATCCGATCCTAGTATTTCATCATATTTAACAATTTCTACACTTCCAAAATTTGGTACATTTAGAACTTCTAAACTATATTTACCACTTTCTGTTGCTTCAACTTTATATACTTTATCTCTATATGTTACATTTTCATTTTTAATTAATGCATCTGGATTTATTCCTTCTGGGAATGTTGTTTCTTTTAAATAATATGTTCCAATTTTCATAGAGTTAGATAATACATACCCATTACTATTTGTTGGTCCAATTACAACATTCTGTCCATTTTTATCTACATACTCTTTGCTACATTCTTCATCTGTATAAACTGTGAAACATGCACCATCCACTTTGGCATCTGTTTTTTGAACTGTTTCCTCAAGTAGTTTTTTGTTTATTTCTATTTGCATAGTTTTTCTTGTGTCTACAATTGTTTTTGAGTATGTTTTTCCATTTTCATTTACAACTATTTTAAAATTTTCATATTTTAATGCTTCATTTGGCATTTTTATTTCTTCAATTTCATATGTTCCATATGGTAAATTATCTATTCTACACACTCCACTTTCATCTGATACATTTGAAGTATACACTTTAGTTTTATCTTTTTTTAATGTTGCACTAAATTGTACGCCTGCTAAACTTACTTCTGGATCATAATCTGTACTCTCAATTTTCTTTAATATTTCTATATTTCCTTTTATAACAGTATCTTTTAAAGTTATACTATGTGATGATAGCTCTACTATTTGCTCATCTGCATTTTGAGATACTTCATAAATAGTATCGTCTATTAAGTACCCAGTTGGTGCTTTTGTTTCCTTAATGTAATATGTTCCTACTAGATACTTACCACTTTTTGCACTATATTTTCCATCTTCACCTTTTGTAATTACTAATTTTTCAATTTCTCTTGTGCACTCTCTATCTTTGTATATAGTATATTCTGCATTTTCTAGTGTTGCATCAGCTTGTGATATCTCTCCATTTTCTGCATCTTCTTTATATATTGTTATTTGCATTTTCTTTGGAATATCTACAATAGTTTTCTCATATACTTTTCCATCTTCATTTACAAAAATCTCATAATTTTCACACTTTAAAGTATTAGATGGTACAACAATTTCTTCTATCACATATTCTCCATATTGTAATCCATCAATTACATATATACCATTTGATACTTCTACTGAGCCAAATACTTTAGAAGTATCACTCTTTAATGTTGCATTAAATTTTGCACCTCTTAATAATTCTTCTTGTGAATTATCTGTTGCTCCAATCTTTTTAGTAATTTTTACACTACCAGTAATAATTTTATTTTCTATATTTTTAGTAATAACTTCTCCATCATTTACTAAATTAAATTCATATTTATTTTCATCTTTTACTATATTTTCTGGTACACTTTTTTCTTTATAATAATATGTGCCAACAATCAAATCTTTTGTTTGTGCTATGCCTTCTTCATCTGTTGTTATTTCTTCTATAACTGCTCCAAATTCATCTGTTATCTCAAATACTACTCCAGATAAAAATTCATTATTGCTATCTTTTTTTACTATTTTTAATTTTCCTTTAGCGTATTCATCTATCATGCTCACTTGAGCCGTGCCATCTTTTGCAACTACAAATTCTACATCATTTGCTAAAATATATTTACTAGGTGCTGATACTTCGTGCAAAATATATTTTTGATTAGCATTTAATATTCCTTCTATTTCTATAGCTTCTGTAGTAGATGTTATATTATCTACTACTACATTTCTACTCTCATCTATAATTTGTAATTTTGCTCCAGCAATTAATTCATTATCTACATTTAGTTTACTAATTTCTACTAATGTTTTTGAATCTTGCATTGTAATTGTCATTTTTGTTCCATCTTGATTTGCTCTAAATTCTATATCTTCTGCATAACCATAACCACTTGCAGCTTTTATTTCTCTTAATTTATAAAGTTCTCCGCTATCTAAAATACCATCAAATCTTTTAGCCTCAGTAGTAGTTATCCATTCTTCAACTAATTTATCATTTTTATCTAATAATTGTAATGTAGCTCCTGCAAGATTATTACCTTCTTTATCTGTTTTTACAATGTCTATAAATGTATTATAGTAATATCCAAAATCATTATTTTTACTACTATATTCAGAACTTGGCATGTTTTCAAGAGTTGGTAATACAATATTTGTTACTCCTGCATATTTAAGTCTACTATTTTCAATATGTAAAGCTTGGGCATCACTATCTATTACAGGGTTATTTCCTACATTTTTAGCTGTTACTTTATATATTTCCAAATCATTCATAACAACTACATATTCACCTTGTTCTAGATGCTCAAATCTATACTCTCCATTAGTATTAGTTGTCACTTTTTCTACTTTATTTCCAAAGACATCATATGCATTGTATAGTGTCAAATCTCCTACGGAAGTTGTTGTTTCCTCTGTATCTTTATTCGATTTATCTACTCTATATAATCTAACTTCTTTATTTGAGAATTTTTCTTCTCCTTCATCTTGTAATCCATTTTTATTCATATCTAGCCATGCAAGTCCAGATATGTTTCTTTCTACAACTTCAACTTTTGCTATGTTTGAATTTACAACAGCTATTTGATTTGTAGCATATTGATAAAATGAATTTACATATATATCTTTTGGTTGTTGCTTTGTCGCTTCATTTACTGGCATTGCTTTAAATTTAATTGATATAAATTCATTTCCTTCAACATTTCCACCAATATCTAAATATAGTGCTGTAATATCTAAATTATCTATGTTTTCAAAAATAATTTCACTTTCATTTATTCTTTTATTTCCAAGATTACTCCATGAACTATCTACACCATTCATAAGAGTTAATTCAGATTTATCTGTTGTTCTTACATCATTAGAAGACGTATACATTACATTTGTATCTTCGCTAACATTTTCAAATGTTCTTGGTGCATCTTTAAAATCAAAAACAACTTCTTTTATCTTATAACTACCGTTAAAACTTGTTCCTCTACCATCGCCATTATATGGTAGCACATCATACATTCTTACTTGCTCTACAGATATTTCAGATGTATTACCATAATTTAAAGTCCAAGAAAATTCTTCTCCTTCTTCAACTAGCTCTCTTTCTACAGTTTTTGAAATAGAACTTGTTGCAAGTTTAATTACATTTATTGTATTTTCATAATAATTTCCAAATGAAGACTGTTGCTTTCTTTGATCATAATCTGAGCTAATTCTCGCTTTAACCATTATTTGTTGACCATTTACTACATCTTCTTTAGTGCCAGCTTTTCCAATTGTTGCGTCAAAAGTAATTGGAGTAATTGCAGAACCAATTTTTTGGTTATATATTATCCATTTTAATGTTGTACTTCCATCTGAATTTTCAATTACACTAATAGGTTCCATGGACGCTGTTCCTAAATTATAATGTAAATCTTTAGGAATATCTACAGTTACATATACATTGTCTGTATTGCTAGTAACGTTACCAGTAAGTTGAGGAACAACTTTATATGTAACTACACGCTCATTTAAATCCATATCATATGATACTTTGTTATCTATAGGAGCGATTGAAACAGATGTCTTATCTCCTAGAACAAGTAAAGATGTTCCTTCTTGTTGACCACCAATACCATTATTTATTATTTTTCCATCTTCATATATAGGGTTAGAATAATTACCATTTATATCATATGTTGGTACATTATATCCTTCCATATATGTACCCTTTTTCCACTTTTCATCTGATGATCCTAAGCCATAAATATTATCATTATCTTTATACTTAACATCGGTCCAACTCATCATATCAGTATCAGTCTCATTTGTCCAGCCCCTAGAAGATACTTTAAACATGCAGATATGACCAGGATTTGCATCTGCCTTTACATTGAAGTATGAAGTATATGCTAGTCTATAATATATTTCGCAGTTTCTTCTTTCATATAATATTCCAACATTAGTATAACCCTCTGCTTTTAGCTCTTCTAAAGATGTAAAATATATTAGATTCTCTTCACGAGCATTCTTCATTTCTTCTTCACTTGTCCATCCAGATTTATCTGGCTTTGCAGCATATAAAAATTTTACATTACCTTTTTCTATGTAATACCCCTCTATATTAGCACTATTTTTCCCATCTAGTTCTATACTTTTATCATCAAATGTTACTAATAAGTTACTTGACCAAAGTCCTCTTTCATTAGAAATAGTTACATAAGAACTATAACTTGCCCTTTGGCTTGTCATCGCTTGACCATCTTTTGCTCCCCAGATAGATGCTATTGATGGATATGGTAATATAATCTGCTGACTATATGTTCCTTTAGGATAAACTGTTATTCCTCTTCCATAAATATTATCTGATGTATTCATTTCCAAAGTACATTTTGCACCAGATATACTAGTAAAGTTTGGATTTTCAACATAGGCTTTAAATGTTAATGAAGAAGTAGAATCTATATTTCTAGGCATTTGTTGAAAGAACATAAATCTAATAGCGGAAAAGTCTGCTTCATTGTCAGTCTTATTATAACTAGTTACTTGATTATTTATATATCGGTATGGAAAATAAAATTGATCTAAATCAAAACCATAATCTTTTAAAACCACATGATATGTGTTATTACTAGTTTGTTCAACAGTATAATTTCCAGCATCCCACACGCAATTAGCGCTTCTATTAAAATAATTATCTCTTGCTGTAAATGAAGTACTTTGCGCAGAATATGCATAATAACTATTATATATGTACATTGTTCTGTTCAAATTACCTTTTCCAGATATATTATCATTATTTTTATAGTCCCATAAAATAGGTGTATAGTTTATCTCATTTGTAACATCTACATTATTACATATTGCTTGAAGTCTTATATCAAATTCTATATTTCCATGCGGAAGCTCAACTCCTTTTAATCCTTTATCCGCACTTGTATTTAATAATTGCAATCTCGCAGTAAGTCCATTAAATCTTCCATATAACTCATCTTCTGATTTTTCATTTCTTTGGTATGTTCCATTATTTAAATCTATATATGATAATGCTTCATAATTTGCTATGCCTCCACCTTCAACCAATTTTATATTATATCGGGGTGCTGCTGTAATTAATATTTCATTACTTTCACATTCTTGCTTTATGTCTGAGCCTTCAATCCAACATTTGAATTTAGGTTTAATAGTATCACCATTTTTAGCACCTTTTACATATACACCAAAGCTTAATGTACCAACACCTGGTATTGCATTAATTTCAGCATTATTTGTTATTTTTCTTCTACCTGTTAAAACTTGTTTTAATACAATTTTGTCTTGATTCCAAGTTGTAGCATTAGTACCATCTTCATAGTAGTATGTTGTTACCATATTTTCACACCACTTGAATGTATCAGGATTTAACACAGCCTCACTTGGATCCTTTTCAAGTGTAAATTCTATATTAACATATGCAGAATCTACATTTTTAGTTAAATCCTCAATAGCAGTTACATACTCTAAATTATAGTTAATGTAATCAAAAGTACGTACCCTACCATTAGAATCATTACTATCATTTCCTACCTCATCATCAATATCAAATTTTGCTGTACCATCCTTAGTTGTTTTTATTTCAAACGCAGATATATAGCATCCGGCATCTACTGCTTGTTGAGCTGCAATTCTAATATCTTCAAGTTCATCTACCTTTGAATTCAAAATATCAGTTACTGTAGTTCTTAATATATTAGAAGGCTCTATTTCTTTAGCATTTAAATTACTTTTTGTAACATTTAAAACTAGTGCTGTTAACACTAACATTAAACATACAAAAATCCCCAATTTTCTTTTCATATAATTCCCCTCATTTCATATCAATTATAATGATATCATATAATAAAAAATATTATAACTATATAGCTTTTAGTGGTCAATAAAGGTACACTATGTGTGCTTTATATTTCTCGAATATTACATCAAAAAAAAAAACATTACATTTTTGTTACTAAAACTTTTGGGCATAAAATAAGAGATTAATAGTAATTTTTTTCTATTAATCTCTCTTGTTTTTATATAAAGCTTTCTATTTCATCTTTAGTAAGTCCTGTTATTTTTGATATAGTTTCTATATCTATATTTTCATTAAGCATTCCTTTAATCAGTTCAATAGTTCTATTCTTTTCACCTTGTTTAAGTCCATTCTTCTCGCCTTCTTCATAACCTTCATCATAGCCTGATTCTCTTAATGCATTTTGATATCTTATTGCTCTTTGTCTTTGATATGCTCTTTCTCTTTCTTCTTCATTATCATTTAATCTATCTAATACTTCTTTTG
>CANCXL010000023.1 GCA_947381905.1 uncultured Clostridiaceae bacterium
TTGAAGGTGCAGAATTTAATTTCTGTGCAGCAACAGATATTAATGAAGGACCAAATGCAAGATACAAAGCAAATCAAGTAATTAAAACTGTTGTTACAGATGCAAATGGTAATACAGAAACTATAACAGATTTACCAATTGGTGAGTATTACTATATAGAAACAAAAGCATCAGAAGGATTTATGACTAATGGAAATAGAATTCCAGCAATAGTTGAATATACTGGTCAAGAAAATCTTGAGGCTACACATGCACAAGTAACTTGTCCAGAAAAGCCAATATATAATGATTTAGTTATAACAAAATATAGAGGAGAAACAACTAATACAGAGAAAGCTCCAATTGCAGGTGCTGTATTTACAGCAAGACTTGATAGTAATCCTGCAAAAGAATATGTATCTACACCAACAGATGCAAATGGATATTGTATCATAGAGGACATGCCATATGGTCATTATACAATTGAAGAGACTACAGTACCAGATACTACTTTAAAATGTAGTGATTTTAAACTATTTGTAGAAGTAGATAAATCTGAATGGGGCCCATATACATTAGATAATGTTAAATTTGTTGATCCAGATAACCGTTTAGATACAGTAGTAAAACCATGGCTTGATGATAGCGTACGTTTGGTAGAAGAACCAAAAGTAATGCAAATAAAGATTAGAAAAGTGGATAAAGACGGTTGGGAAGGCAAAGAAAAAGTAGACTTTACACAAGGTGATGCAGTACTTAAAGATGCTGTTTACCAAATATATGAATGGCAAGACTCAACTAATAGTTACTCAAAATATCTATATGATATAACAGTAAATCATAAAGATAGTGAAGGATATTGGTGTGCAGAATCTGGAGACTTAATTGTTGGCAGAAAATACATGGTAAAAGAAAAAGTTAAGTATACAGAAACAGTAGGAGATAAAACATATAAATATTCATATGCTAAAGGATACTTGGTAGATGAAAATGAATATGAATTCTATCAAGATGCTAAAGCTCAAACAAGTAAGAGAACATATCATAGTGATATATCAAAAGAAGAAGTAATACGTGGAGCTGTATATGTAGTAAAATATGATAATCAGTTATTAGAGTCAGACGAAGTTCCATCAAAAGGAGCAATTTTAAGACTTACACTAGATTCATCAAAAAATACTGAAAATCCAGTATGGTATGAAGCAACAATAGATGAAAAAGGTTATGCAGAATTTATAGATAAAAATGATGATATGCATACAACATCTATAAAAACATGCTATGGAGAAAAATATTATCCAAATACAATACCATTTGGAGATTACACAATAACCGAAGTAAAAGAATCAGATTACAAAGTTAATACTTCATTCTTTGTAAAACCAGAACCAGTAAAACTTGAAAGACAAACAGAAAAACAATATAGAATTGAAGCTGATGAACCAGTACAATTATATATTAGAATTCAAAAAAGAGATAAAGATACAGGAGCAACTGTAGAATTAACAGGTGCAAAATTTAAAGTTTGGGATATCAAAAATAATAAATGGGTAGAACAAATGAGTTATAATGATGGTGGATTTATTTCTGAATTTACTACAGATGAAACAGGTAAATTAAATACACCAGAAAAAGTTGAAGCAGGAGAATATATTATATATGAAACTCATGCACCAGAAGGATATTACTTATGTGAAGAACTAAGAATACCTGAAAATAAAAATGATCTAGGAAAAATTGGAAAGGGTGGAAAATACATAAATGCTACAAAGGCAGCTATGGGTATACCAAATGATACTATAGCAAATAATAATGATTATTTCTATACAGTAGATATGTCTGATCCAGATTTAAAAACTAGATTAAGAATTATAAAAACTGGTGAAATGTTAACAGGAGTTAACACTAAAACAACAGAATATGGTGAATTATATACACCAGTTTATGAGCAAAAACCATTAAAGGGTGTAACATATGAAATTCGTACAGCAGAAAGAATAATGTCACCAGATGGAAGAACAGAATATGAGCCAGCAGGAACACTTGTTGCAACAATAACAACAAATGATGATGGTATAGCACAAACTGGACTATTACATCCAGGTAAATATTCTATAAAAGAAGTTAAAACACCAGAAGGATATTTAACAGATAAAAATATTAAAGATGTGACTTTAGAAAGTAGCAAAAACGAATTAGAATATGAAAGAACTACAGATTTAAAACTTGAGAATAATAGACAAAAACTAGAATTTACATTTGAAAAAGAATTCAAAAAAGTAGATTATTCATTTGATGAAGAATTTAAACCAGAAGCTGAATTTGCAGTATATACAAATCAAGATATAAAAGATTGTAATGGAAATATTGCAATTCCTCAAAATAAACTTGTAGATATTATAACTGTAAATAGCGAAAATACAGATGTAACAAGTAATGTAGATTTACCAAAAGGTAAATATTATACAAGGGAAGAAAAAGTAACTTATCCATATGTTGCATCAATCGAAAACAAAGAGTTTGAATTAACATTTAAAAATAATGTAGATCCTTTTGTTGTAAAACAATTAAGTAAAGTTGTAAATGATTATGACTACACAGATTTAACATTAATTAAAGTATCATCTTCAATAGTTGAAGGTATAACAGTAAAAGGGGATAAATTAGATTTAAGTGAAGTAGATCAAAAAGCAGAAGAACTATTAAATACGTTTAATAATATGACTTTAGAAGAAGTTATAGCGTATATAGAAGCAAATAATGTACCAACTCTTAAAGGAGCAAAATATGGTATTTATTTAGATAAAGAAGGAACTACACCATTATATAAGAGAGTAGGAGATACAGAAAAATTTGAACCTGCACAAGTAGTTTCAGGAGAAAATGGCTTAATGTATTTAGATAAATTACCAATAGGAGTATATTATTTAATTGAATTAGAAGCTCCAGTTAATGCTGAAAAGAAAGCAGGAGCAGTTGAAGTAAATCTAGATATATCAAGTAAAGGTGATAGAGCTTATAGAATGTTATCTGATGCAGATTTAGTATATCCAACAATTACTAAACTTGATGTATTTACAGGAAAAGCAATAGAAAATTGTGTATTTGAAGTTACAGATAAAGATGGAAATATACTTTGTCATTCAATAACAAATGAAAAAGGTGAGGGATATATTCCAACAGTAAAAATGGTTGATGGAGAAACATATTATTATACAGAAATTGATGCTCCAGAAATATACAATTTAAATAAAGAGCCACATCCATTTGTAGCACACTTAAACGATAAAAAAGAATGGGTTGGAGAGAAAATTAAAGTAGAAAATGAAAGAAAAACATCTACAGTAACTCTAACAAAATTAGATATGGTAGATTCAACAGTAATACCAAATTGTAAATTTGTATTACAAAGTTTAGATAATCCTGAATGGAAAGAAGAAGGAGTAACAGATGAAAATGGTATATATGTATTTGAAAATGTACCATATGGTAAATATACATATACAGAACTTGAAGCTCCAGAAGAATACTTAATTGATACAGAACCACATGAAATAACAATAGATGCAGAAGATGTAAAAATTGTTGTTAAAGATGATAGAGTACCAACAGGAGATATCGCAGTATTTGCAATTCTAGGAATAGCTATAATAAGTATAGTAGGAATTGCAGTTGTAACAAAAAGAAACAAAAAAGCTATTATAAAATAGCATAAATAATTAATGGAGTAGTCTATAAAGACTACTCCATTTGTTTTATATATTTTTCTTAAAAGATGCCAAATAATTTTGTACTTTCTGTTTCTTGATTTTTATATGTTTTATTAGAATAACTTACATTAGAAGAATTAAAAACACTATATGTTTCAGAGAGCGCAACCTTAGCACAATCAATTTTATCATCTAGTATATCCATTTTAAATATTTCAAATTCGTCATCTGATAGCACTAATACAAGAGTTGTATCGTTTATATTAGTTATATAAAGTTTTTCTATTTCTATTGTTTTATATTTTTCATGATGAGTTTTTATATAAGTATATACTTTCTCTATATTTTGAGTACCTTTGACACCAATAGGACTATTTAATAGAAATTTCAAATTATCTATTTTTATTATTTCTGTATTGTTTTTTAACTCTTTAAATTTCAAATTTAAGCCGTTTACCTTTATTAACTGTAAGAATGTACCTTCAATAGATAAAGCCATAATTTCTGTATTGTCGTCTAAATTTAGACTAGTTAATCTATTAAATTCCATAGAATTATATACTTTTATATATTTTTCAGAAGAAAGCACTTCTGATGCTATACTATATTTCATTTTCTCTATTAGATTTGAAGAACTACTTTCATAAGTATTTAGTACTTTATATGTTATTGTATTAAATATACTTTCCTCAAGTTTTTCATTTTTAAATATTAGTAAATTAGATAGTTGTTTTTGTTTAATAGTAAAAGTAATAGGGGTATATCTTTCTTCTGATATAATAAGAGTATCTACTAATATATCTTGAATATTTACTACGTTTTTTATCATATTTTCTTCAAGCTCATTTATCGTCTCATTTAAACTAAGTTCAACATCTTCAATTTCGTCATCTTCTTGTGGTTTAAACTCTAAAATAGTTTTAGCAATAGTATATTTGATATTCTCACTTTCTTTTAAAAGAGATTCATCAACTTCTTCATCAGGAAGCGATTTTTTTAATTCTAAATAGTTTTTATCTAGTAATCTATTTAAATATAATAACTTATTATAGTTACAATAATTTTTACTAGCTCTATCAAAAATTGCAAGTAATTGATCTGGATTTTCAACTTTCCCCTTAGATAGCATTCTATTAAGATATGATGTAGGATTTAAGAACAAATGATAATATAATTCCTCTTCTTGGATGTTTAAAGCAAAACACATTTGCTTTAAAATTTGTCCTTCTAAGAAGTAAATATTGTTATCTGCCTCAATACCGTTACCTAAAAAATCTTTTTCATAAGTTCTATATGAAGGTACAATACTTAAAGTTGTTGGCTCTGTATATAAAATTCTGCATACTAAGTTAGATACTACAGCTCTATTTATACCAAAATTTTTATGCTCTTGCTTGTAACTTAAGTTAGAAAGAGAAGTAGTGGAGTATCCAACGTTATATACATTTTCTTTTTTCTTAGTTGTAGTTATTGCATATATTAAACGTAGGAAAAGTGATTCTAAATCGTTAATATCTCTAATATATAACTCTTTTGTTATTGCATCATAATATCCAGTTTTATAATCATTAGTTTTATCTGCAGATAAAAAGATTGTATTTACGTTATTGTATAATTTTTTTGCTAGTTTGTTAACATTTAATCTATCTATATATCCAAAATGAACTAGTCTTTCAAATAAGTAATTAACTTTTTCCATAAAGTCATTATTTACTTTACATTTTTCTTTAAATTTGTCTAAATAGTCCATATAAACCTCCAATAATATCTACTAAATATAATATAATAAAGATGAGAAATATACAAGCAAATCGACAAAATGTAAATGAAATAACATAGAAAAAGAGAGCTTAATTAATAAGCTCTCAAATATAAATTTAACAATTATTTTAATTCTACTTTAGGATTTTCTTCAATTCTTGTAGAAGATACTGGGAATACTCTTTTTTCACTTGGAATAAATCCTCTTACTTGTATAGTAGGAAGAATCCAAGTATAAGCTCCAATAAATGAGCCAGGTAGAGTAGTAGAGTTTGCACCAAGTCTTGTGCTATCTCCAATGATTGCACCAAAGAAATCAGTTCCAACATCTACTTTATTACCATTAGAATCTTTTACTGTTATATTTTTTTGGTCAAAACGTCTATTTGCACAAATTATTCCACTACCAATTCTTGTAGATTTTCCAAGAATTGAATCACCAACGAATGCAAGAGATGCAACTTTTGCTTTATTTTGCAAAACAGAATGTTTAACCTCAGATGCATGACCAACAACACAATTATCTCCAATAATAGTTCCTGGTCTTACTAAAGCACCAGATTGTATTTCTACATTTTTACCTATTATAACAGGTCCTTGTATAACTGCATTGGCATGAATGTGAGTTCCTTCACCAATAATATAGTTTCCTTCAAGAGATACAAATTCATCTACTTTGGCATTATTTATTTTAATATTTTCTTTTACTATTTTTTCTTCAAGGTAAGAATTTACTTTTGCAAGTGCTTCCCAAGGATAAGTACAAGAATTAAAAATTTCTTTATGTTCAAATTCATCTATGTGTTTAAAATAATAATCTAATTTTAAGTTCTCCATTTATATTACCTCTTTTTAATCATTTTTTACTTCTTTTAGAGAAGAAAGTATAGTATTATCTTTTATATATGTATTTTTTGTAACATATGTAAAAGGTCCAATCTTACAATTATTTCCAACTGATGATCTATCAATTTTAGAGCTTTCTACAGTTGTATTATTTCCAATAGTTGATGAAATAATAGTTGAATTTGGTCCGATTATACAGTTTTCACCAATTATTGTTTCACCTTGAATATTTGTTCCTGGATAAATGATAGTATCTTTTCCAATTGATACATCAAGTGAAATATAAGTGTTGTCTGGATCTATTAATGTAACACCATTATCCATATGTTTAATACGATTATCTCTAAGTAGAGTTTTTGTAACTATAGATAAATCATTTCTTGAGTTAACACCTTGTGCTTCATCTGGGTTTTGTATTACATATACACCAATTCTGCCACCTTTTTCAATAATGTAGTATGGTACGTCAGTAATATAATATTCCTTTTGAGCATTATTATTATTTAATTTAGAAAATGTTTCTTTTAAGTATTTTCCTTTAAAACAATAAAGACCGATATTTACTTCTTTTATTGCAAGTTCATCTTCATTACAGTCTTTTTGTTCAACTATTTTAGATAGGTTACCATATCCATCTCTTACAATTCTTCCATATGCAGGTGTTTGATCAAAAACAGCGGATACTAAAGCACCATCGTAATTTCCCATTTCTAAGAATGAGATAAATGATGTAATTGTATAAGGTGATATAAGTGGCATATCTCCATTTACGATAAGAACTAAATCGTCATCTTCAATGTAGTCTTGTGCTTGCATTGCAGCATGACCAGTTCCTAATTGTTCTTTTTGGAATATGCATTTTACATTTTCTCTAGAACTAAGTCTTTCCTCAACATCTTCGTGTTTGTGTCCTACAATAACATATATATCATTAATATTTGCATTTTCACATGCATCACATACATAATCTATAATACATCTATCATAAACTTTATGAAGTACTTTAGGTAGATTAGATTTCATTCTAGTACCTTTTCCTCCTGCTAAAACTATAGCTTTTACTTTTTCCATTTAAAATCACTTCTCCTTATTATATGTTATAGTTTTTTCTCTAAATTATAACAAGGAAATTGTATCATAAACGTAGATAAAAGTCAATTTAAGACCAAGTTTGAGCTTGGTCTTAAAAAAAATAATATATAGCTTAAATTAAATTTCGTCATCTGAAACATTATAGTTTTCTTCACTAATTGCAGTAAGTGGTGCTTCATCTAGTAAGTCTGTACCATAAAATTCATCTTCGTTTCCAATAGGTAGTGCTTCAACATTTTTAAGTTTCCTTTGTATAGTTCTAGTTTTTGCACTAGCTCTTTCCATAGTATTACTTATTTCTTGTAGTTTTTTATTTGTTTTGTCTAGTAAATCACCAAATTTTTCAAATTCGGATTTTACACCACCAAGAAGCTTCCATACCTCACTTGAACGTTTTTCTATTGCAAGTGTTCTAAATCCCATTTGTAAGCTATTAAGTAGAGCAACAAATGTATTAGGACCAGATACAACAACTCTATATTTTTGAGTTAGTGTTTCAATTAATACAGTATTTTTAATTACTTCACAGTATAAACTTTCAGTAGGAAGAAACATTATACCAAAATCTGTTGTATATGGAGTTTCTATATATTTATCGTGAATGTCTTTGGCAAATAGCTTTATTGAATTTTCAAGACTTTTTCTTGCATTAGTAATTGCATCTAAATCTCCAATTTCTTCTGCATCAACAAGTCTTTTATAATCTTCAACAGGAAATTTTGAGTCAACAGGTAATAAGACATTTTGTCCATCTGTTTTTCCAGGTAATTTTATTGCAAATTCTACGAACTCAGTAGCATTTGGTCTTGTTTTAGCACTTTTTAAATATTGATCAGGAGTAAGATACTCTTCTAAAATGTTTCCAAGTTCAATTTCTCCCCAAGTACCACGAGCTTTTACATTTGTAAAAATCTTTTTTAAGTCTCCAACACCTTGAGCAAGATTTTGCATTTCACCTAATCCTTTATATACAGACTCTAATCTATCATTAACTATTTTAAATGATTCTCCAAGTCTTTGCTCTAGTGTACCTTGTAATTTTTCATCTACAGTTACACGCATTTTTTCTAGTTTATCTGCATTATCTTTTTGCATATAGATTAATCTATCTTCAACAGTTCTACGAATAGACTCAAGTTTTTCTTCTGTGCTTTTTCTTGTATTTTCAAGTTTTTGTTCATTAATTGTTGTAAGATTTGCAAGTTGCAATTGTTGTGTGTTACCGTTTTCAACAATTTTTGTACCTAAATTATTTTGAATTTCTTCACGTGTTTGCATAAGCATTGTAGAAATTTCACGTCTTAATTCATTGTCTGAGCTTTTATTTTTACTAGTAATTAAAAGTATAATTACAAGTATTAAAAGTGCAATTATAACTGCACATAAAATTATTGTTAAATCCATATATTTACCTCTTTTCTTAACTTAAAAAATTATATCAAACAAACATAAGTTTGTCAATTTAATATTGAGTCATGATTAAATTTATTTTGACAATTTCAGCTAAAATACAAAATAAATGTATAAATGTTGTATTAAAAATGATGCTTTGATATAATATTGTCGAATACCAAATATGAATAGTAAGAGGAGGAGATAAGAAAATGGATGAAAACAAAGAATTAAAAGAAAAAAGGTATACTTGTAAATGTGGCAAAAAAGACGAGTTTTTAACTAAACTATTTGACACATACTTACCAATTAAAGACAATTTGATTCAAATGTTAAATGAAGTACAAGAACACTATGGATATGTACCAAAAGATGTTCAAATGGAACTATCAGAATTTTTAAAAGTTCCAGTAGCAGAAATTTATGGGGTTGTAACTTTTTATTCTAGGTTTACCTTAAAGCCTAAGGGTAAGTATAGCATATCTGTATGTTTAGGAACTGCATGTTTTGTAAAAGGGTCTCAAAAAATAATGGATAGGCTTAAAGAAAGATTAAAAATTGATGAGGGAGAGACTACAAAAGATGGAAAGTTTTCTATTGAAGCTCAAAGATGTGTTGGAGCATGTGGTTTGGCTCCAGTATTTACTATAAATGGAAAAGTATATGGTAAAGCTACTGTAAAAATGCTTGATGAAGTGTTAGATAAACTAGAGCAAGAATAGTCTTTATTATAAGGCTAGAAAGGAGTAATATGAAAACTATAGAAGAAATATGCAAAATAAGAGAAGATAAAAGAAAAGAATTAGACTTAAGAGTAAATACTCAGTCTGATACTAGAGAAAAACATATTTTAGTGTGTCACGGAACAGGATGTACATCTAGTGAATCTCCTAAAATACTAGAAAACTTTAGAAAAATATTAAAAGAGAAAAATATAGAAAATGTAAGAGTAATAATGACTGGATGCTTTGGTCTTTGCGCTAAAGGACCAATTGTAATTATTAGACCAGAAGATACATTTTATGCTATGGTAAAACCAGAAGATTGTGAAGAAATTATAAATACTCATATAATAGAAGGAAAAAGGGTAGATAGATTACTTTGTAAAGATATAGATGGTAAAATAGTACAAAGTTTAGATGAACTTAATTTCTATAAAAAGCAAAAAAGAATTGCTCTTAAAAATTGTGGAGTTATTAATCCAGAAGATATAGATGAATATATTGCATTTGACGGATATAAAGCATTAGAAAAAGTGCTAAAAGATATGACACCAGATGAAGTTATTGATGAAATAAAAAAATCTGGATTAAGAGGTCGTGGAGGAGCTGGATTTCCAACAGGAAATAAATGGGAATTAACTAAAGCTGCAGTAGGTGAGCAAAAATATGTAGTATGTAATGCAGATGAAGGAGATCCCGGAGCATTTATGGATAGAAGTATACTTGAGGGAGATCCTCATAGTGTATTAGAGTCAATGATAATTGCAGGATATGCTATAGGAGCAGATAAAGGTTATATTTATGTCAGAGCAGAATATCCAATTGCTGTTCATAGATTCCAAATTGCAATAGACGAAGCAAGAGAATATGGAATTCTTGGAAAAAATATTTTTGGTTCAAGCATGTCTTTTGATGTTGAAATACGACTTGGAGCAGGAGCTTTTGTTTGTGGTGAAGAAACAGCTCTTCTTGAATCTATTGAAGGAAAAAGAGGTCAACCAAGAGTAAAACCTCCATATCCAGCACAATGTGGATTATGGGGAAAACCTACTCTAATAAATAACGTTGAGACTTTTGCAAATATTACAAGAATTATTTTAAATGGAGCAGAATGGTATTCATCAATTGGTACTGAAAAATCTAAAGGTACAAAAGTATTTGCTCTTGGAGGAAATGTAAATAATATAGGACTTGTAGAGGTACCTATGGGAACTACTTTAAGAGAAATAGTATATGATATTGGTGGTGGAATACCAAATAGAAGAGAGTTTAAGGCTGCACAAACAGGAGGACCATCTGGTGGATGTATACCAAAAGAACATTTAGATACACCAATAGATTACGAATCATTAAAAGAAATAGGTTCTATGATGGGATCTGGTGGAATGATTATAATGGATGATACAAAATGTATGGTTAGTCTTGCTAAGTTTTATTTAGAGTTTACTGTTAGTGAAAGCTGTGGAAAATGTACTCCATGTAGAATAGGAACAAAGAGAATGCTTGAAATTCTTCAAAAACTTTGCGATGGAAAGGGAGAAGAAATGGATATTTATAGGCTAGAAAAACTAGCTTTAAACATCCAAAGAGCAAGTATTTGTGGACTAGGTCAAAGCGCACCAAACCCAGTAATAAGTGCAATGAAATATTTTAGAGAAGAATTTAAAGAACATGCAATAGATAAAACTTGTAGAACATTAGAATGTAAAGCTATATCTAAAATAATAATAAATGAAGAAAAATGTAAAGGTTGTGGACTATGTCAAAGAGCATGTCCAGTAAATGCAATTGAGGGAAAAGATAGAGAAAAAAGAGTTATAAATCAGGATAAATGTATTAAATGTGGAACTTGTTTAACTAATTGCCCATTTAAAGCAATAGGTAATTAAAAGGAGGGAATAACATTGGAAAAAGATTTAGTAACATTAACAATTGACGGGCAGAAGGTTCAAGCCCCAAAAGGTACAACAATATTACAAGCAGCAAAAAAAGCAGGAATAGATATCCCTACACTTTGTTTTTTAAAGGAAATAAATGAAGTTGGAGACTGTAGAATGTGCATAGTAGAAGTTGAGGGAAGACGTGGATTTGCTACATCTTGTATTCAAACTGTTGAAGAGGGTATGGTTGTTCATACACATAGTCCAAATGTATTAGAAGCAAGACATGTTATACTAGATTTAATAATATCTAATCACTCAAAAGACTGTTTAACTTGTACTCGTTCAGGAAATTGTGAATTACAAGCACTTGCTAATAAATTTAATATATCTACAATAGAATTTGAAGGAGAAAGAACAAAGCATAAAATTGATGATGTTTCTCCTTCTATAGTAAGAGACTTTAACAAGTGTATATTATGTAGAAGATGTGTTTCAGCATGTAAAAAGGTACAAAAAGTTGGAGCAATTGATTGTATAAATAGAGGATTTGAATCCTGTATCTCAACAGCATATGATAAAAGCTTAAATGATGTTAATTGTACAAATTGCGGGCAATGTATACAAGCATGTCCTACAGGCGCTTTACATGAAAGAGAGAATATTAACGATGTATGGCCAAAACTTAAGGATCCTGATACATATGTTATAGTTCAGACTGCACCAGCAGTAAGAGTGGCTCTTGGTGAGGAGTTTGGAATGCCTATAGGAACAAATGTTACTGGTAAAATGGTAACAGCATTAAAGAGGCTTGGATTTAATAAAGTATTTGACACAAACACAGGAGCAGATTTTACTATAATGGAAGAAGCAAATGAGTTTATTGACAGATTTAAAGCAAATGATAATTTACCAATGATTACTTCTTGTAGTCCTGGATGGATTAAATATATAGAAATGAATTATCCAGAATTGTTACCTCATTTGTCTAGTTGTAAATCACCACATGAGATGTTTGGTGCATTACTTAAAACATATTATGCTCAAAAGGAAAATATAGATCCTAAAAAAATATATGTTGTTTCTGTTATGCCATGTATTGCTAAAAAATTTGAAAGACAAAGAACTGAAATGCAAAATGATGGAATGTATGATGTAGATGCAGTAATAACTACACGTGAACTTTCAAGAATGATAAAGCAGGCAAATATTGAGTTTACATCTTTAGAAGACACTAACTTTGATAGTCCTATGGGTGAAGCAACAGGTGCCGCTGCTATATTTGGAACAACAGGTGGAGTAATGGAGGCTGCCTTAAGAACAGCACAAGATGTTCTTACAGGTCAAGATTTAAAGAAAATAGATTTTGAACAAGTAAGAGGAGAGCAAGGTATAAAAAGAGCTACAGTAAATATTGCTGGTAAAGAATTAAAAGTAGTTGCAGCAAGTGGTCTTGCCAATGCACAAAAAATAATGGAAGAGATTAAAAGTGGAAAAGCAGATTATCAATTTGTAGAAATAATGGCATGTCCTGGTGGATGTATAATGGGTGGAGGGCAACCTATTAAAAATTCAAAAATACGTTCAGAAGTTGATGTAAGAAAATTAAGAGCAGATAGTCTATACTCAATTGATGAGAAAAGCGTTATAAGAAAATCTCATGAAAATCCAGTAATTAAAAAAGTTTATGAAGACTTTTTAGAAAAGCCAGGTAGTGAGATAGCACATAAATTACTACATACTAAATATTATAAAAGAGAAAAATATAATATATAAAATTTTTAGCTAAACTATAAAAAATATAAAAAAACTATTGACAAAGACTAATGTGTATGGTATTATAATACACGTAGTCGCGGGTATGGTGGAATTGGCAGACACGTCGGTCTTAGAAGCCGATGCCGAGAGGCGTGAAGGTTCAAGTCCTTTTACCCGCACCACAAATGTTAAGTCAACATTAAATTTAAAGAAGATAGACTGGGATTTCTATCTTCTTTTTTTTAGTAACCCAACTGGGATTGGGTTACTATTTTTAATTTTTGTTGCGGAAATATTTTACTATTTCAAATATAATGCATATCAGACTAGTAAACGCAACAATTAAGGCTGTTAAGTCTTTCATTAAATTTACCTCCCTTCTTAATAGTTCAAATCTATAAAAGATTGGAGCAAATGTATTATAACATTTTATAGATTTATGGTAAATAAAATATAGAGCTTAAAGCTTGTAGAAATTTGTAATTTTAAAAATAAAGTGGTATAATATCTCAAAAAATAAGTGTAGCCGATTAATAATTTAGGAGGAGGTAGCATATGAAAATAGATAAAGACATATATATTGATGTTGATGGTACTTTAACAAGAGAGAGTCTTGTAGATGATGGGATAGGGGAGTTTGATCAAGTAAGAGACAATGCAGTAGAATTTATTGAGTTTTTGGTTAGTAATTTTAAAAATGTGTATTGGCTTAGTTCGAATCCAAGGTTTTGTAATGAATATTTAATAAAATGTGGTAGAAAAGATTTAAATGATAGAGTTAAATATTTATATTTTAAAAAATCAAAATGTGAAGCGATAGATTATTCAAGGGCTTTTTATTATTTTGATGATGAGATAGAATATGATTATTTTAATCAATTTGGACTTTTGAAAAACGAAACACCTAGTTGGAAGAAAGAACCTTACAAATCTATGTATAATCCTAGCATTCATAATATGTACTATATTCCATCAAATGCTCCATTAGATTTTCTAATTAGTGTTATGGAGGATATTAAGAAAAGGGAAAATATAAGATAACAAAAAGCTGGAACTCAATTTATTGAGCGCCAGCTTTTATTAGGGTTATGCTTCCTTCCTCTTACACGACCAAGAATCACTCAAATCTCTGACTTCTTCTTCAGATATATGAAGGTAAGCTTCGATTGTACCATTCGAAAAGTAAATGGTTTTACAATATTGCATAGGAATTTTGAGATTAAAATAGATTCGTGTCCAAGGATTGTCGTTGGTACTTTCATAACGAATTTCGTCTGCATAGACATAATCTTGTGTTATGCGACCCTTTGATGGATCAAAGCATGCCGAAATAGGGGATTCCCCAGTTGCATTGTCAAGGATTAGTACCTTCTTGATTTCTGTCTGTTGCTTCATAAAAGCATCCTCCGTGTTATTAAACATTAGAATTTTGGAATAAATCCAACGTTTGGTATTATAACACAGTTCACATAAGTTGTCAAATAAAAGATGTAAACTTATTAAAAAGTGATTAAATATTATATTTAATCATTTTTCTTGCATAAATGTTCGACAGGGCACTCACTACATTTTGGTCTGTTTGCAATGCATATAGCTCTTCCATGTAGAACTAGGACGTGATTTATTTTGCTCCAATATTTTTTGTCAAAGCGTTTTAAAAGCTCGGTTTCAATTTCAAATTGTGACGCACCATTTGAAAACCCTATTTTCCTAGATATTCTTGTTACATGAGTGTCTACCGCAATTCCAACTACCTTACCAAAACATTCTTGTAAAATTATATTTGCAGATTTTCTTCCTATACCACATAATTTGGTAAGCTCTTCCATAGTATTAGGCACAACACCACCAAAATCATCACATACAATTCTTGCACTTTCAATTATTGAGTGACTTTTATTTTTAGTAAAACCACATGGTCTAATAATGTTCATAACATCATTTATATCAGCAGCTTTTATAGATTCTATTGTATTATATTTTACAAAAAATATTTTTGTAATTTCATTTACCCTTTTATCTGTGCATTGCGCAGCAAGTATTAATGCTACAACAAGTGAAAAAGGAGTAGTATAATCTAAGCCACATTTAGCATCTTTATATGTGTTAATTAGTATATTTATTGTTTCTTCACTTTGTTTTTTTGTTTGTCTAATATATTTTTTACTCACAATAATTCTCCTAAATCATAGTATATAGTAGTCATTTTACAACAATTTATGTTGTTTGTCAAAAAGGAGGATGTGTATTTTGTTTACTAGTGGATTTAGGAAAACTATAGGACTTTTTTTACTTGCATTTGGAATAGGAGTAGGAGTAAGCCTTGTTCTTCCTTTTTGGGGATGGGTTGCAATTTGCGCAATTGCAATAGCTATCTTTGGAATTACATGGCTGTTTTGTTAAAAGGAGGAAGATTATATGAAAATAGTAATATATAAGCCTGGAAAATTTATGAAGATGATTTTAAAAAGTATCTTTAAAATATAGTAAGAATATGTAAGTAACGTAAGGAAGAGAATATTTTTCTCTTCTTTTTTTGTACAAAATGTGTACTTTATATTACAATACAAAAAAGTATTACATTAATAGACGACTTTTTTCTTGATTATTCTACATTAAATATATATAATTATCATATGGTGATATATTATGAAGAAAGAAAATAAAAAAGATATATTGCAAGGGCAAGAAATCAAATGTGATTTAACTTGTAAAGATGAAATTAATGTACAAGAAGTACAGGTAAAAAAAGAAACTAAAGATATAAAAAATAATAAAAAAGATAAATTTAATAAGAGGATAATTGTTATATCTTCATCAATTGTGGCTGTGTTACTTGTTATAATTGGAGTAATTATTGCTCAGTTAAAATATAGTGTTATAACAAATGTAGTTCAAGCTTTTAAGGAAAGACATCGCTTTACTATAGAAACAGAAAATGAAAGTATATATGTTGGCCTTGGAGAAGAGGTTACATTAAGCACATCTACTAAATTATTTCAAAAAAAGGTAGATGATTTTGAAATAGTATCAAATAATGAGGAAATTTTATCTGTAAATGATAATATTATTAAAGGAGAAAATGTTGGAAAAGCAATTTTATATGGAAAGAGTGGACAAAGAGAGAGCTATCCAATTAACCTTGAATGTATAGTAAAAGTAGAGGAAATAATATTAGAAAAAAATATAATTGAAGTATCAGTAGGCTATCCGCTAAAAATTAAGACAGATATATATCCTAAAAATGCTACATATAAAAAATTAGAATATACTAGTTCTAATGAACAAGTTGCAATAGTACAAGATGGAAAGATCATAGGTATAAACGAAGGAGAATGTATAGTAACAATAGAAGATAAGACTAAAAAAGTAAAGAAAGAATGTAAAATAATTGTTGAATACATTCCAGTAGAAGACATTAAACTAGATGAGGAAGACATTGAAATTGGTGTTGGGAATAAGTATATTCTCTATGGAAAATTATATCCAGAGTTTGCAAGTAATACTGTTCTTGAATGGAGTTCATCAAATGAAAATGTTGCATGTGTAGAAAATGGTATAATTACGGCTATATCTGAAGGAGAGGCAGAGATTACTGTAAAATCTAGCGAAGATAAAATAAGCAAATGTAAAGTTAAAGTATTAAAAGAGGAACCTAGTAGGAAAAAGAAATATGTAAGAGGGGATAAACCATTAAGAATAAAACCAATAGATAATGCAGATGAAGTTTTGAAAATAAATAGAAATAATAATGTGGAAATTTTAAAAGAATACAATGAGTGGGTTAAAGTAAGAGAGGAAAATGGACAAGTTGGTTATGTACCAACTAACGAGTGCACAAATGAAAAATCATATTATATTAAAGATGTACCATTTATTGATCAATATGAACTAGGATATCCTACTGGATGTGAAGCAGTATCTGCAACAATGGTTGCAAAATATAAAGGATATGAGATAGAGCCATACGCAATAATTAATAATACTCCTACAGATGAAAGAGGAGTATGGACTGAAACTATTGAAGTAGAGATTGAAAAAGAAGATAAAAGTATTGATAAAGAAGAAATAGAAGATGATGATAATCAAGATAAAGATAATAAAGAGGAAGAGATACAAAAGGAAATGAGGGAAGTAACATATGCAAGTGATCCATTTAAAGTGTTTGTAGGACATCCGTCTAAAAACTATGATCAAGGATCATATGGATGTTATGCTCCTCCTATTATAGAGGCTCTTGAAAAATGTAATATTAATTGTATAGATATTTCTGGATGTACGGAAAAAGAATTACTAAAAAATATTGAAGAAGGAAATCCAATTGTAGTATGGGGAACTTATGATGCAAGAGAGGTAGAGGAAAAAGAAGAGTGGTTATTTCCTGATGGACAAGAGGGCTCATATATTCATTTAAAAGGAGAACACTGCATGGTATTAATAGGCTATGATGATGACAAAATATACTTAAATGATCCTATAGCAGGAAAAGATGTAAGTCAACCTAAAGAAATTTTCTTTAAAAATTGGAAAAAATTATATAGTCAAGCAATAAGTATATATTAAATAAAAGAGGAGTAATAAAATTACTCCTCTTATTTTTTCAAAAAAAGAAGCCAATTAATTGACTTCTAATTTATATTCTAATAATTAAACTCTTTCAACTTTTCCACTCTTTAAACATCTAGTACATACATTCATTTTTTTAGGTGTTCCATTAACGTTTACTTTTACAGATTGAACGTTTGGTCTTAATGTTCTAGAAGTTCTTCTGTGAGAGTGACTTACTTGCATTGAGAATTTAACTTCTTTTTCACATATTTCGCATTTTGCCATTTTGAAAGCCTCCTTTTTTTATTCGAATAAATCAATTACTCACATATTTTAACATAATTATTTCAAATAATCAAGTTTATTATACAAAAATCGTAAAAAAAAGGATATCTTTAAAAAAAGCACAAAAAATACGGTAATGTAATATTACCGTATTTTGTAAAAAAATTAAAACTAAAGACTAAACTCTTACAATTTTTCCTGTAATTTGATCTTCAAGAGAAGAACCATTTAGGAAACCACCACTTAATACAACTGTATTACCAGTAGATAAGTATCCTTGTTCTTTTAACATATCTAAACCTTTATTTAAAATTGTGTTAAAGTCTTTTTCTCCTTCAACTAGAACTGCAGTTACGTTTTGTTCAACAGCCATTAATCTGTATGTATCAGCACTTGGTGTTATAACAAATATAGGTGCTCCAATTCTAAAGCTTGAAAGTATTGAACCTGTATTTCCGTCCTCAGATACAGCTACAACTGCGTCTGCTTTTGAGAATAGAGCAGAGCAACATACTGAAAAGTTTGCAGCAGTTTTTTCGTCTTTATTTGCACATTCACATTCACATACTTTAACTAGGTTATTCTTTTTAAATCTTCCCCAGTAATTAATTTCTTTTTCTGTTGCGTTAGAAATTCTTGTCATTGTTTCAACACAGTTTAGTGGATAATCTCCTCCAGCTGTTTCTCCAGATAACATTATTGCAGAAGTTCCATCATAAATTGCATTTGCAACGTCAGATACTTCAGCTCTTGTTGGTCTAGGATTTTTTTGCATTGATTCAAGCATTTGTGTAGCAGTTATAACTGGTTTTCCAGCTTTTACACATTTTTTAATCATCATTTTTTGAGCTGCTGGAACATTTTCTTCAGGAATTTCAACTCCTAAATCTCCACGAGCAACCATTATTCCATCAGAAACTTCAAGGATAGAATCAAAGTTATCTAAACCTTCTTGGTTTTCGATTTTAGAAATAATTTTAATGTGATTTTCTCCACAAGAATCTAAGTATTCTCTAATATCAATAACGTCTTGTGCTTTTCTAATGAAAGAAGCAGCAACAAAATCAAGATTATTGTCTACAGCAAGTTTAAGATCAGATTTATCTTTATCTGTCATTGCTTTAAGTTGTAGTTTAGCACCAGGAACGTTAACTCCACGTCTTCCTTTTAATACTGCTGAATTTTGGAAAGTACATTTAATTTCATTTCCAGAAATTTCATCAATAAGTAAATCTACAAGACCATCATCAATTAAAATGTGTCCACCAACTTCTACATCCTGTGGAAGACCGGCATAGTTAATGCTTAAAATATCTTTTGTTCCTTCAACATCTTCTGTTGTTAAAGTTATTTTGTCTCCTTTAGTAAAGCTCATTTTAATGTTTTGATCTCCAGCAAAAGATCCAGTTCTAATTTCTGGTCCTTTAGTGTCAAGTAGGAATGCAACATTTGTTCCTAATTCTTTGTTGATTTCTCTTAAAGTATCAATTTTAGCTTGTTGTTCTGCATGATCTCCATGAGAGAAATTCATTCTCATTACATTCATACCAGCTTTGATTAATGAAGTTAAAGTTTCTTTGTCTTGGCTGGCAGGTCCAATTGTACAAACAATTTTAGTTTTTTTCATTTCTTTACATCTCCTTAATTCCAAATTTACAAAATATTTAGTAAAGTATATAAATATTTTGTCTAATGCAATTATTAGTATACATTTTAGTTGTGCAAAAGTCAATATAAAAATGTTAAAAAAGTTGAAAAATGGCGCTTTAAAATGTATAAAAATATTGAAAAATAGCACAAAGTATGGTATAATTATATACATAATGTTATTTTTGCATAAAAAATATAAAACGAAGGAAGAAATATAGTAGAAGAGGTGTAAGAAAATGGGAATAAAAAATAAAACATTTTTTTTAGACTTAAAGACATTAGATAACAAAGTAGATAGTAAATTAAGTGATTTTGCAAAAAGTGAAGATCTTGAAGTTAGAGATATTGTAAGAATAATCTATAGTGAAGCTAAAAAAATTAAAGAAAAAGGAAAAGTAAAAGTTACATTTAAAATAATTGATGGTGAGGAAGATGGATTTAGGATTATAGTAGAAAGTGCTACAATAAAGTATAAAGGCACAATTATATATCCATATAGTCAAATAAAATCAGATGATTTTGATTATCTTCTAGACCCAGTTTTAGGAAAGATTACATTATATAATAAGAAAGATGAATGTAGAAAAATGTCGCTTACTATAGATGGAGTGGCACTAGATATATTTTCAATGTCTTATTCAAATGCTAAAAAGTTCTTAAAAGATATTTCAGATAGAAAATGTAAAAATGGATATATAGAATTTCCTGATGCTATATGCTTTAAGGAATTTGGTATTAAGATTAATGCTAAAAAAGAAGAAAATGGCGATTTAAAAGTAGATGCACCAATATTAAGTGTTGATGTATATAATGAAGAAGAATTTTTTAAAGAATATTATTTTGAAGAAGAAAAGGAACATTATGATGTAAATATTCCTTTACCAGATGAATATAATTACGAGAAAAAAGATAGAGAAGAAACAATAAAAGCTCTTAAGGAAACTATAAATACTAAAGATGACTTTGAAATTGAAATTCCTAAAGAAGAAAGAAAATCTAAAACTTATACACAAGATGATAAACAATCTGAACTTGATAGAATTAAAGCAAAACAAGAAGCAGAACTTGAACTTGTTAAAGAAAAGCTTAGAAGAGAGCTAGAAGAAGATTTAAATAAGACTATTAAGAAATTTGATGAAGATAATCAAAGAAGAATAGAAGGCAAAAAGGAAATAGAAATCGAAGGAATTGACGAAGAGCCTAAAAAAGAGATTAGTTTTGATGAATATAAAAAAGAACTAATTAAAAAAGATAAAGAGAAAAAGGAAAAAGAAGAACAAGAAAAACTTGAAAGAGAAAGATTAGAAAAGGAAAGACAAGAACAAGAGAGACTTGAAAGAGAGAGAATAGAAAAGGAAAGACAAGAGCAAGAAAGACTTGAAAGAGAAAGATTAGAAAAGGAAAGACAAGAACAAGAGAGACTTGAAAGAGAGAGACTAGAAAAGGAAAGACAAGAACAAGAGAGACTTGAAAGAGAAAGACTAGAAAAGGAAAGACAAGAACAAGAGAGACTTGAAAGAGAAAGATTAGAAAAGGAAAAACAAGAGCAAGAAAGACTTGAAAGAGAGAGACTAGAAAAAGAAAGACAAGAGCAAGAAAGACTTGAAAGAGAGAGAATAGAAAAAGAAAGACAAGAGCAAGAAAGACTTGAAAGAGAAAGAATAGAGCAGGAAAGACAAGAGCAAGAAAGACTCGAAAGAGAAAGAATAGAAAAAGAAAAGGCTAAGTCTTTAGAGGAAATAAAAGAACTTGAAAAGCTATTTGAAGAAAGTAGAAAACAACAAGAACTTATTGAATCTAGAATACAACAAAAATTAAATGAGTTAAAAGAAGTTACTAAAGAAGAGAAAAATATAACATCTAAGATTACAGAAAATGTAGAAATTAAAGATATATCTGAACCTATAGAGGTAAAAGCTCCAAATGGATTTGTATCTTATGAGATAGAAAGCTATGAAGGAATTAAAGAACAAGGAAAAGATAATCTTGCAGTATTTTTTGGAGAGGATAAGGCTTTAGTAAGAAAGTATTTTGGTGGAACTCCTAAAGAAATTAGAGATTATAATGAGATGGAATTATATGATATCTTCTATGCATACTTTGATGAAAAAGAAAAATGTACAGGAATAGGTATATATAATCAAGAACAATATAAAGATAAAATTGCTTTATATATGTTTGGTAAAAATTTAATAACTATGACTTATAGAGATATAGTTAAACTTATTAAAAAGAATGACTATAATGCAATAGAAGATGATGATGGAATTATTTCTTTAAAATATGGTATTTCTATTGATCCAAAAGAAAGTGCAAATTACAAAGATGAAATATGTGATGTTATACATATATTTAAAAAAGGATACTATGATGAAGTTTATGAAAACTTCTAAATAAAATGAGTGCTAGGCTTTAAAACCTAGCACTTTTGTGATTTTGAAATAAAATTGAAATATTTTTGTAAAAATAACTCCTATAGTATATTAAAATAGGTAAAAAGATAGAAATGTTTAGTAATAAATTGTAAAATTATGTTGAAAGTAAATATGTTATTTTAAATATAAAGAGAAAATAAGATAAATAATTCGTTTTTTAATATGGTAATTAATATTTAATTATTATTTTTATGGAAAATATACATAAGTTGTATATGGAACCTCGAGAACCAAAAGAGTATTTAATAGATATAGGATAACCAAATTATAATAAGAATGTATATTAAATAATAAGTGGGGTTACTTAATGTCTATTACTATATATAAAGTATTAACCAAAAGAGTACACCTTAAATGTTATTTAAATACATTTGAGGTGTATTTTTCTTTTTAAGTAACATTTTCTATTAATATTTAAAATTTAAGGAAAGAGAGGAATATGTATGAAAATTAAAAGTAGCAGATTTAAGATTTTATTTCTTACTATGTTTATTGCATTTTGTACAATAGTTTCACCATTAAGTGTTAACGTAAATGCTGCACTTGCAAATCATGTTACAGGTGATGATATTGTAAACACCGGTTTACAACTTAAACGTAATGATTTTACATATCAAAATATTGGTACATGTACAGGGTTTGTTACTCGTGTATTAATGCATTTAAAAGTTGCAAAGCCATTAGTTAGTAGAAATGATAACTGGAACTATTGTTATACAGAAAGTGGATGGAATCAACCAGGATATAAATATACTGCTGCATATGGACCAGATGGCTTTTATACAGAGGTACGTAAAATGGTTCAAAATGGTGATGCTTTATATATAGGAACATTTACAAAAAGTAATATCGGAGGACATGCAGCAGAACTTAGAAATGGTGACCTTATAGTTACTAGAAAAGAAGATAAAAATCCTGTTACAGGTACAGGACATGTGGCATTTATCCATATAGCAAATGGAAATATATATACTTTAGGAGCAGGAGCAGGAGTTAATGGTGGTGTATCAGATGGCTTACTTGCAAGTGGAGTTGTACCTACATCTATGCAATCAGTACAATTGGATGATATCTCAATTTCAGATTATGGTATAGAACCATATGCACCAGGATCAAATGATACTATGAATATATTTAGATTAGTAGAAGGTACACAACATGGGAAACTAAGAATAGAGAAAAAAGATACACATGACAAATTAGTATTAAATAATCCAGCAACTTTTTGGGTTGTTGGGCCAAGTTATCCCGATGGTATAGAGGTTTCAACTAATAATGAAGGGTACTGGGAATCTGGAGATATAGAAGCTGGAGCATACACAGTTACAGAGAGAGTAGCTCCATCAGGAATGCTAATTAACACTACATCAGATCCAAATATAAATGTAGCTGCAAATACAACTAACACATATACAATGGTAAACAACTATCCAAGAGGTAGTGTTAAACTTGTAAAGCAGGATGCTATAAACCCAGGAAACACAAAAGGTGATGCTACACTTGAAGGGGCATCATATACATTACGTGCTAAAAATGATATATATGAAGGACAAACAAGAATACATACTAAAGATGCTGTTATAGCAACTGTTCAAACAGACGCTACTGGAAGTACAACAGTTATAGACGATTTACCTGTTGGTACATATTATTTTGAAGAAGTTACAGCACCTATAGGATTTGTTTTAAATTCAGTAACAGTAGATGTTACAGTATCATTTGCAGGCAGTACTGTAGCAACTATTCCAACAAGCTCTATAACACATAGTGATAGGACTATATTAGGAAATATAGAAATTAGTAAAAGATTAGAAGGATCAGATTATGATCCAGAAGTAAATTTAGCAGGAGCTAAATTTAAATTAACATTAGTTAATGATAGTAACCAAGTATATTATACTAATGTTTCAGGAAGTGATGGAATATGTAAAGCAGAAAATATTCCATATGGTACATATACAGTATCAGAAGTAGAGTGGCCTGCATCAGCATTTAAAGTTGCAGACTTTACTACTAATATAACTGAAGATGGTCAAACATATAGACATACATTAGTTGACAAATCTAAAAAAATGCAAATTTCTGTAACAAAACAAATTCTTGTAAATCAAGGAGAAGCAACTGATGCTAAAGTATCAGGAGCTATATTTACAGTATATAGAGATGCAAATTGTACACAAAGAGTTTGTAATATAGGACCAACAAATGAATCTGGATATGCAATTTCTAAAAAGATGAGAACAGGAACATATTATCTAAAAGAAACAACATTCCCAGAAGGAATTGATCCAGATGCTAAAATACCAGGTGAAAATGTAACATATAGAAATAAAGTTTATACAGTTTCATCAAATAATGTAGAGCAAACAGATGAAGTTATTACTGTTCCAATAACTGTAAAAAATGAACCTAATAGAAATAGTATAGAGATTTTAAAAGAAATATCTAAAACATCAAATACACCACAATTTCCATTAGATCAATGTGAGTTTACAGCTACATTAATTTCAACAAAAGGAACAGATCATGTATTCTCAAGAAAATGTACAGCACCAACTACTAGAGACAATGGATATTGTATAATTGAAAATCTACCTTATGGTGAATATGAGATAGAAGAGACAACAATCTCACCTATATCATTAAAATGTGAAAACTTTAGAATATTTGTAGAACAAGATAAGAAAATTAAAATTGCACCATATGGTCAAAATATTGTAGATAAAGCAAAAGTAATGCAAATTAAGATAAGAAAAGTAGATAAAGATGGATTTGAAAATGGTGAAGCTATAGATTATACTCAAGGTGATGCTAAACTTAATGGCGCTATATATCAAATCTATAGATATGATCCACAAACAGATGCATATACAGAATATGTATATGATATAACTGTAAATCATAAAGATAGTGATGGTTATTGGTGTGCAGAGTCAAGAGATTTACTAGTTGGTAAATATATGGTAAAAGAGAAAATAAAATATAGTGAAACTGTAGAAGGTGTTACATATAACTATTCATATGCTGAAGGTTATTTAACAGATCCAGAAGAATATTATTTTGATCAAAGACCAGATTTACAAACACAAGAAAGATCATACCATTCAGACATCTCTAAAGAAGAAGTAATACGTGGATCTGTATTTGTTGTAAAACATGACGAACAAAATAATGCTTCAACAGAGGTTCCATCAGAGGGAGCAAAACTTAGACTTACTCTTGATTCTTCTAAAAATACAGCTACACCAGTATATTATGATGTAGTAATAGATAATAAGGGATATGGAGAATTTATAGATAAAAATGATGATATACATACAACATCTATAAAATCATGTTATGGAGAAAAATCTTATCCTGCAACAATCCCTTATGGTAAATATACAATTACAGAGGTTAATGAATCAAAATATGGTCTTAATACATCATTCTTTATTCAGCCAGAAGATGTAATAATAGAAAGACAAGTAGAAAAACAATATAGACTTGAATCAGATGATCCTGTAGAATTATATATTAGAATACAAAAAAGAGATAAAGATACAGGAGCAACTGTAGAGCTTGAAGGAGCTAAATTTAAAATCTGGAATATGAAGACAAAATCTTGGGTAAGCCAAATGAGCTATAAAGATGGTGGATTTATAGATGAATTTACAACAGATAGCACAGGTAAACTAAATACTCCAGAAAAAGTACTTGCAGGAGAATATATAGTATACGAAACAAAGGCACCTGAAGGATATGAATTATGTGAGGAGCTAAGAGTTCCAAAACAAAGTGATATAGGTGTTAAAGGAAAAGGCGGAAAATATATTAATGCAACAAAATCTGCTATGGGAATACCAAATGATACAGCATCAAATAAAAATGATTATTTCTATGTAGTAGATATGTCAGATTATGATTTAAAAGTAAAATTAAGAATTGTGAAAACTGGTGAAATGATAACATCAGTAACTACAAAAACAACAGAATATGGTGAACTTTATACTCCAGTATATGATCAAAGAGGCCTAAAAGGAGTAAAATACGAGATTCGTGCAGCAGAAAATATAATGTCACCAGATGGAAGAACTGAGTATGAGCATGAAGGAACATTAGTGGCAACAATAGTAACAGGAGAAGATGGTATTGCAGAGACAGGATTATTACATCCTGGTACATATTCAATAAAAGAGGTAGAAACACCAGAAGGATATATTACAGATGAAAATATACCAAATGTCACTCTTGAAAGTAGTAAAAATGAATTAGAATATGTAAAAACAACAGTCAAAGAATTAACAGATGAAAGACAAAAATTAGAATTTTCATTTGAAAAAGAATTTGAAGATGTAGAATATTCATTTGGTGAAGAATTTAAACCAGAAGCAGAATTTGCAGTATATTCAGACCATGAAATTAAAGATATAAATGGAAATGTTGTAATTGGTAAAAATAAACTAATGGATATAATTAAAGTGGATAAAGAAAATAAAAATGTAACAAGTAATGTTGATTTACCACAAGGTAAATACTATGCAAAAGAAGAAAAGGTTTCATATCCATACATTACATCTACAGAGAAAAAAGAGTTTGAATTAATATATAATAACACTACAGATCCATTTGTTGTAAAACAATTAAGTAAAGTTGTAAATGATTATGACTATACAGATTTAACACTAATAAAAGTTTCATCATCAATAGTTGAAGGAATAAAAATAAAAGGTGATGAAGTAGATTTAAGTGAAGTAGATAAAAAAGCAGAAGAGTTAGTAAATATATTTAACAATATGACATTAGAACAAGTTATTGCATATATAGAAGAAAATAAAGTACCAACTCTTCAAGGAGCAGTATATGGGCTATATCTTGATGAAGATGGAAATGCACCAGTATATAAAAAAGATGAAACAACAGGAAAATATAGACCAGTTGAAGTTACATCTGGAAAAAATGGAATTATACATTTAGATAAAATTCCTCTTGGAAGTTATTTCTTAAAAGAGTTAAAAGCTCCAGATAATGCAGAACTTAAAATTGAAGCAGTACCAGTAGATTTGTCTATTGTAAACAAAGGTGAGAGAGTCTATAGAATATTAAATGATGTAGACGTTATTTACCCTTCATTTACAAAATTAGATGCATTTACAGGACAAGCAATAGAAAATTGTGTATTTGAAGTTACAGATAAAGAAGGAAATGTAATTTGTCATTCAATAACAAATGAAAAAGGTATAGGGCATATACCAACAGCAAGACTAGTAGATGGAGAAACATACTATTATACAGAAATATCTGCACCAGAAAAATACAATCTAAATACTGAACCACATCCATTTGTGGCAAAACTAAATGAAAAAGGTGAATGGATAGGTGGAAAAATAGAAGTTGAAAATATAAGAAAAACTTCTAAAGTAACACTTACAAAATTAGATATGGTAGACTCAACAGTAATACCAAATTGTAAATTTGAACTAAAAAGTTTAGAAACTGATTGGGTAAAAGTTGGAGTAACAGATGAAAATGGTGTATATGTGTTTGAAGACGTTCCATATGGAGAATATACTTATACAGAACTTGAAGCACCAGAAGAATATTTAATTGATACAGAACCTCATAAAATAACAATTGATGCAGAAGATGTAAAAATTGTTGTAAAAGACGATAGGGCTCCAGATACAGGAGATATATCTATGGCATCAGTACTAATTGTTACAATCGTATGTGCTTTAGGAATTGCATTTGTTATTATTAATAACAAAAAGCAACAAGTAAAATAATAAATAAGTATTAAATAAATTATAGAGGCTAATAGTATGACTATTAGTCTCTTTTTCTACATCAAAAAAAATATGATTTTTCTAGTTTTGTAACATGAATAACAAGGTATTTACATTATAAAATAGCTCTATTATAATCAGTATTATAAAAATGATAGCTACCTTTTTATACGTTAAAAAAATGGAGGAAAATATATGTGTGATAATAATGAACCACTAAAACCTACAAATGATTATGTGTTTAGAAAAATATTTGGAGAGGTTGGAAACGAAGAAATAACAGCAGATTTTATAGAGAAAGTACTAGATAAAAAATATGATAGCATAGATCTATCTAAAAACCCAATATTACTACCAGAGACAATAGACGGAAAAACAACAATACTTGATGTAACAGTTAAGGCAAATGGTACAGAAAATATAAATATAGAGATGCAAGTAGCGCCATATAAGTATATGACAGAAAGAATTTTAGAATACTGGGCAAAAAAGTATGACGAAGGAATAAAAAGAGGAGATAAGTATGATATAGCTCAAAGAACAGTATGTATATTATTAACTTGCTTTGATATAAAAGAATTAAAAGAAATAGATGAATTTCATACAAAGTGGAATATAAGAGAAGAAAAACATTCAGATATCATATTGACATCAAAACTTGAAT
>CANCXL010000024.1 GCA_947381905.1 uncultured Clostridiaceae bacterium
TATTGTTACTATCTTTTGTATATGTATATCCATCAATTTCTTTTTTTAATGTATTATAATTTTCTTTTTCTTTATATTCTTCTGTTACACTTTGAACATTAGGAATTTCATTTCCCGTATTTTCATCTACATATTTTGTAGTAACATTTGATTTTTTTATATAGTAATACTGTATTGTTATTGGTTCAGCTTGATATTTTCCGTTGCTACTACCACTAATACTATCATATACATAACCCTCAACATCTTTTTGAGTTGTTGTGTAATTTTCTCCTTCAAGCCCATTAAGTAGTTCTTCATTTGCAACTTTTATATTAGTATATTTGTCTAAATATTTTACTGTTATTTGTGATTTTTTCTTATAATAGTATGTGACTTCAACATCTTGTGTAGTTGTTATACCACTCTCTATTCCGTTATGTCTTGTAAGTTCATAGCCACTTATTGCTTCACTTTGAGTTTTATATTCCTCTCCAACATTATATCTTCTTGTCTTTTCTGGATATCCAGCAATTTCATTTCCAGTATTCTCATCTATATACTTTGTAACTACATTACTATATATATTAGACTCTACAGTCTCTGATTCCCTAGTATACGTATTATTAAATATGGTTTTGCTCTTATTTGAAATAAGACTTGTGGATGATGATGATTTAACAGTTGTATTTACTACAAATCTATAAGTCTCACCAATATATTTCATTGTACCTGATAAATATGAACTATTAAATGTATATGTTAATTTTCTAGTTGTATCATTATATGTAGTAGTTCCAGCTGTGCTTGTTACGTCGTTACCATTAGAATCATATACTCTTAAATTATTATATTGTATTTTTTCATCTAAAACATCTTCAAATATTAAAGATGCATAATAAAAATTAGAATCTACTCTTTCAGATATTTCTTGCTCAATTTCATATGTAAGAGTATCACCTTTTTTTACATAATCTTTTGAAACACTTTTTTGTGGATAATCTGGAACACTAGCTGTCAGTGGTGTATATTGTAAATGATATCCTGCACTAGACTTTCCATAAACACCATAAAGCTCAACATTTATATGATCCTTATTTCTATATTCAAAAGCTACACAATTTAGATGACCAGCTTCGGTACTTCCACTTGCAGTACCATAATATACATCATTATATTTTCTCCAACCATTAATAGATGTAATTTCTGATGCATATGCCATATTAGTTGTATTATATAAATATACAGTATTTGACTGAGAACTACTAGAAGCCTCGCCTTTATCTTCAGAAAATATAGACAAATATCCCAAATTTATATATAGTGGTGTATTTTCACCAGAATAATAAAAATACACATCTACTGTTAAATGTTCCATATCTAAATATTCCCATTCATTTGTATTTTTCATAACACTACCAAAAGCTGACCAATCTAAATATGGATTATTTCCATAACTAATCATATCTGAGTATACAAGCTTTATATCTATTGGCTTTCCTGCTAATGTACCGCAATTTTTATATTTTACAGTTACTGTACTATCTAATGACAATGCAGTAGGACATGTATCATAATATACTCCTATTCGTGGTTCACCAGATGGACAGGTAGTCTCTCTTATAGTATATGGCTGACTACCTGATACACTAATTTCTGGCAATGTAGTATAATTTAATACTAACTTATCAAAAATACTTGGCTCAAATAAAGTTTGAGAATTTATTCCTTCATATGCAAATATATTATTACTTCCAATTATAATTAATGATATTAAAAAAACTAATATCAAATTTATTTTTTTATTCATATTATCACCTTTTTCTTCATAATAAATTATATCTTATATTATATAATTTTTCATGTATAATTAGTAATTATAACAAATGTAATAATAATTACATTTGTTTTACATATAAATTATTATTCCCCCATTTACATATTAAAATAAGTCTATAGTGACACTATAGACTTATTTTTTTACAATATTTTTAAAATTCCATTTTCTCCTTCATTCTCTTTTCTACGCTCTCATGAACATAAAGACTAATATCTTTTCCAAAAGAAAATACTTCTTTTACCATACTAGAAGAAATAAACTGATAATTAGAATCTGCAAATAAACAAATTGTATTTACTTTTTTATCACTTATATTTTTATTTATTTGAGATAAAGCTATTTCATAATCAAAATCACTTACAGATCTTAATCCTCTAATAATTCCTTGACAATCGTTTTCCATAGCTACATCTACGGCAGCCATTGTTGAAGAAATAACTTTTACTTTAGGATTATGTTTATATATCTCTTTAATCATATTTACTCTTTCATCAGTACTAAAAAAATAATTTTTCTTACTAAGATTTACAAGTACTGCAACAATAACCTCATCAAATAAATTTGTTGCTTGTTCAATAATATTCATATGTCCTTTTGTAATAGGATCAAAACTACCTGGATATAATACTTTGTTCATATATATCTTCCACCTTTCTTTTTAGATTGTCATCATCATTATTAATTATATAATCAAAATCTTTTTCTATATACTCTATTGAAGCGTTATCTCTTTGCTCAAATAGTTCTTTAGTAATATTATCCCTTATTAATGCTCTTTGTATTCTTTTTTCATAAGGAGCCTCAACAAGTATTCTTAAATCAGCCTCTTTAAAATATTTTGTTTTAGGAAGCATAATATAATCTAAAATTATTATTTTATTATCGTTTTTAGCAATAAATTTATCTATTTCTTCTTGCATATATTTCCATGTAATAGCTTCTAATTTATTCATTTCTTCTTGATTATTAAATACGATCTTACCAAGCTCTTTTCTGTTTACTCTATTATTATCTATTACTTTTTTACCAAAAGTTTTAGTTATCTCTTGTATTACTATTTCTTTATCGTTTACTTTATGAGCTATTTTATCTATATCTAAATGAATTATATTATCACTCATTGTAGTAAAGTATTTTGCAACAGTACCTTTTCCAGAATTTGATTTGCCACATAAGACTATTAACATTGCTCTGCCTCCTATCATCATTTTACTTATATCATATAATCCATATTATCTCAATAATTCATTACAATTTTTAAGTTAATATATAGCAAATAGGAGTAGTAATAAAACTACTCCTATATTTATATTATTCCCACTCTATTGTTGCAGGAGGCTTTGATGTAACATCATATACAATTCTATTTACATGATTTACTTCATTTACAATTCTTTGAGATATTTTTTCTAATATTTCATAAGAGATTTTTGCAAATTTTGCTGTCATAAAATCATCTGTAACAACTGCACGTAAGGCAATTAAATAATCATAAGTTCTTTCATCTCCCATAACACCTACAGAACGAGTGTCAGTTAAAACTGCAAAATATTGACTTAACTCTTTTTCCATGTTATTTTTAGAAACTTCTTCTCTAAATATGTAATCTGCATCCTTTAATATTTCTAGTTTTTCTTCTGTTATATCTCCAATTATTCTTATAGCAAGTCCTGGTCCTGGAAATGGTTGTCTATTTACCAGATAATCTGGTAATCCAAGCTCACGTCCTAAGTTTCTTACCTCATCTTTAAATAAGTTTCTTAATGGTTCAACAATTTCTTTAAAATCCACATAATCTGGAAGACCTCCAACATTATGATGAGATTTAATAACAGAGCTTTTTCCAAGTCCACTTTCTATTACATCTGGATAAATAGTTCCTTGAACTAAATAATCTACAGAACCAATCTTCTTTCCTTCTTCCTCAAATACTCTAATAAATTCTTCTCCTATTATTTTTCTTTTTTGCTCTGGAGAAGTTACATTTTTTAGCTTATTTAAAAATCTTTCTTTTGCATCTACTTTTACAAAATTAACATCAAATTTATTTGTAAATATGTCTTCTACTTCCTCTACTTCATTTTTTCTTAGCAGACCATGATCTACAAATATACATGTTAAATTTTTTCCTATTGCCTTAGATAAAAGTACTGCTGCAACTGATGAATCTACTCCACCAGACAAAGCACAAACTGCTTTTTTATCTCCTAATTTTTGTTTTAAATTTTCTATTGTAGTTTTAGCATATGCATCCATTTTCCAACTACCACTACATTTACAAATACCTATTACAAAATTTCTAATTATTATATTTCCTTTTTCTGTATGATTTACCTCTGGATGAAATTGAACACCATAAAATCCTTTTTCTTCATTTTGCATTGCAGCAATTTTACAAGTATCTGTATTTGCAATTTTCATAAAACCTTGAGGAACTGAATCTACGTAATCTGTATGGCTCATAAGACATATATTTTTATCATCTAATCCGTTAAAGAGTTTAGAATTTAAGTCTAAATTCACACTCATTTGTCCATATTCTCTTTTATCTGCTCTTTTAACTTGTCCACCCAAAGTGTATGCCATATATTGCATTCCATAACATATTCCAAGAATAGGAATATTTAAATTAAATATATCTTCTGTGCACTTTGGAGCATCTTCTGTATAAATGCTTGATGGTCCTCCTGTAAATATTATTCCTTTAGGATTCTTTTCTTTTATCTTTTCTATAGAAATAGTATAAGGAACAACTTCACAATATACATTTTGTTCACGAACTCTTCTTGCAATAAGTTGATTATACTGTCCTCCAAAGTCTATTATTAGTATTAATTCTTTTTCCATGTGACTCTCCTTATTCTACATCTTTTGTAATAACATCGTGTGCTCCACCTTCACGAATACTTACAGCTGATACTACAGTAAGTCTCGCATTTTTATGAAGTTCTTCAATTGTTGTAGAGCCACAATTACACATTGTAGATTTTACTTTTTCAAGAGTTATATCTAAATTCTCTTTTAATTTTCCCGCATATGGTATATATGAGTCAACGCCTTCTTCAAAAGTCATTTTAGTTTTACTTCCACCCATATCATATCTTTGCCAATTTCTAGCTCTATTTGATCCTTCTCCCCAATATTCTTTAAAGAAACTTCCGTTTTTCTTTACTACTCTAGTTGGTGACTCGTCAAAACGTGCAAAATATCTACCCATCATAACAAAATCTGCTCCAAGAGCAAGTGCAAGAGTTATATGATAATCATGAACTATTCCACCATCTGAACATACTGGAATATATACACCTGTTTCTTCAAAATATCTATCTCTTTCTGCAACAACATCTATTAAAGCACTAGCTTGTCCTCTACCTATTCCTTTAGTTTCACGAGTGATACATATTGATCCTCCGCCAACTCCTACTTTAATAAAATCAGCTCCTGCTTCTGCAAGATATCTAAAACCTTGTGCGTCTACTACATTTCCTGCTCCGATTTTAACACTATCGCCATATTTTTCTCTTACAAAATCTATTGTTTTCTTTTGCCAAACAGAATATCCATCAGAAGAATCAATGCATAATATATCCACTCCTGCATTAACAAGTGCTGGAATTCTTTCAGCATAATCTCTAGTATTAATACCTGCTCCTACTACATATCTTTTTTCTTCATCAAGTAATGAATTAGAATTATTTTTTCTATCCTCATAATCTTTTCTAAACACTAAATATTTTAGATTTCCATTATTATCTAGTATTGGTAGACAACTTATTTTTTCTTCCCATATTTTATCATTAGCTTCTTTAAGACTAATCCCTTCTGTAGCATAAACTAAATTTTCTTTTGGATTCATAAACTTTGATATCTTATCTGTTAAATTATCTCTAGATAATCTATAGTCCTTATCTGTTACAAGTCCTAAAAATTTTCCATTTGCAGTACCATCTTCTGTAATCATTACAGTAGAATGACCTGTATTTTCTACTAAAGCTACAACATCTCCAAGTGTTGAGTCTGGAGTTACATTTGAATCACTAATTACGAAACCCGCTTTACTCTTTTTTACTGTCTCAACCATTCTAGCTTGTGACTGAATAGATTGAGAGCCAAAGATAAACGCAATTCCTCCTTCTCTTGCAAGCGCAATACCCATCTGTTCTCCAGAAACTGATTGCATGATTGCAGATACCATAGGAATGTTTGCACATATCTTTGGCTCTTCATTTTTCTTAAATTTTACTATTGGTGTTTTAAGTGATACATTTTCAGGGATACATTTTTCTGTTGTTAAATTTGGTAACAATAGAAATTCACTAAAAGTCCTTGAAATGTCTGTTAATATTTTACTCATTTCTTTCCTCCTTATATAAAATATGTAGTTGTTATTATATATTGTTTTTGAGTATTAATCAAGGTTTTTAAGAAAAAAATGCAAATAATTTGCTTTTTTCATCTTTATACTAAATTTCTATTGTTTTTTATATACTCTTTTGCTTTGTTATATCCCAGTCTAGTCATATAATTTATTTTACTAACATCTAAAAGCCCTACATTTTTGCTTTCTACATCTATTTTAAAGTCTGCATGGTTAATTTCTTCAAAATTTACTTCATGTCCCATTATATCCACAGCTTTTACCGTAGTTTCAATAATATTTGTAGGGATAATATTATTATTTGATTTTTCAAAATACACAACCATTATCTTTTCATTATTTTCACAAATATCTTTTAAAATTCTTACTGGACTATTAACTCTTGTGCCACCATCTATTAATAAATGACTATTTATTCTTTTTGGCTCAAAAACTCCAGGAAAAGCTGTGCTCGCCCTTACAATTGAAGATAGTCTTCCACCATAAATATATGATGGCTTATCATCAAAAGATGTAGCATCTTCTATATTTCTTTTATTTATTTTTCTGGATAAATAATATACAATTTCTCCATCTACTATGTCTACTGCAGGAATTGCTAAGGGTAGTTTACACTCACTAATATCTATAACATTTTTCTTTCTTGCAAATGTATTCATAATACACTCTATATTATTTCCTTTTGCTAATGACTTTAATTTTACTTTTCCCGTAAATAATGTAGTTATTACTTTAAATGGTATCATATGATCATAGTCTGTTATATATTTACAATATTTTTTAAATATATAATATATATCTGTAGCTTTATACCCACATGCATATAATGCTGCAACAATACTTCCGCTACTAGTACCAGATATAGCACTTATATTTATATTTTCCTCTTCTAATGCTTTTAGTACTCCAATATGTGCAGCCCCTTTTGCTCCTCCTCCACTTAAGGTTAGTCCAATTGACAAAAAAATACACCTCCTATTTCTAGTTAGTGTATTATATGATAAATATTTGATTATTGTTAATATTCATATTACATCATCCTTTCTTCGAATGATTTATTATGCTTTTTAAATAATTTCATTGTTTTTTTTCTTATATTAAGACTATTTTTATATTCAATTTTAAATTCCTCTTCAATATCACTTCTATTAATGCCTATATCACTATTACTCAGGTCAATACTAATATTCCAAAAAGCTTCCATTTCTTTTATAATTTTACCTTTTGAATTTCTACCATAATACATTGATGAGTAAGCAATATATTCTTGTTCGTTGATATCCACTTTATCATCTGAATATAAATTATGTACTTTGAGTAAATTCACTGCTATTTCATGATTAATTGCTTTTGCTGCATTTTCATAATCTTTATCTTTAGCATATTTTTTTCAATCTAAAATTTCTTCATATTCCATAAGATTTCCTCCTACTATATACTTTATCTAATTATACACTATGCAAGCTTATTTGTACACATAATACTTAAAAACACTAGCTAATTTTATATACTAGCTAGTGTTTTTTGTTGTTTTTTTCTTTTTCAAGTGCTCTTTTTATCATAGCATTTCTCTTTTTTTCACGCTCTTTATCTGTCTCTTGTTTTTCTTTATATATCGCTTCAAGTGGTGTTAGACTTTTTTTATTACTTTTATCTGTTCCACTAAACTCTGTGTATCTATTGTATTGAGTATGACAAATTGCTAGAGCTAAGGCATCTGCTGTATCATCGAGTTTGGGCATATTTTCCATTTTAAGGAACTTTTTTATCATCTCCATGACCTGGTGCTTAGTAGCTCTTCCATATCCTGCAATTGCTTGTTTTGCTTGTATTGGAGTATACTCATATATATCTATATTATGACGTGCTAAAGTATTAATAATTACACCTCTTGCCTGTGCAACTTTTATAGCAGTTGTTATATTTGTATTAAAATATAAATCCTCAATAGATGCCGCATCGATTTTTTCATATCTTAAAATTATACTCTCTAAATCTTCTTCTATCTTATTTAGTCTTTTAGGAAAATAACTGTTTTCTGGAGTAGTAATACATCCATACTCAATTATTTTATATTTATTTTTACTAAATTCTATTAATCCGTATCCTATCCTACCAAATCCAGGATCAATTCCTAGTATAATCATTTAATGTACTCCAATCTACTATATAAACATATGGTATAGTCTTATCATTTCAGAATTTGTAAGAACATCATAACTATAGCTATCTATTGCTATACCTCTTTCATTATATATTTTTTTCGTTCCACCATTTACATATTTTCCTACATCTTGGAGTATTTCTTTTACTAAATTAAAAGCTATTTTTTGAGATGCTCTAGTAACTCCTGTAAGTCTTAAATTTGCTTTGATAAAATGTGCCATATATTTAGGATAAATCATACCATCATATTTACTTGAATATCTTGATACCTCTCTAAGGCCATATGGAGTATACAATTCCTTAAATACAGTATCTAATAATTTATTTGGTATTTCATCACTAACACAAGGAAATGATAGACTAAGAGTATATAACATTTCTACATTTGCATATTGCTCATCTTCTTGCAAATCCTTTCTCATAATATTTTTTTCTTTTACCCAAAACTCATTTTCTATAAGTTTAGAAAAGTAGTCCTCTTGTATTTCAATCTCTTTATCTGTGTCTCCAATCCATGTAAGGATATTTAAATATATCTTTATAGCATTAAGCATTAAAGCTGTAAGTTCAATAGTCTTAAATACTTCAGCTCTATTTTGTGAATCTATAAAATAATATAATATTTCTTTTATAGAATCTATATATAGTTCAATTCTTCCTTCTTTTTGAAGAACTCTATTTACAGCTTCTATATACCATAACTTTAACAAATTAAGCTTTTCTTCTACAATTTCATTTAATTTTAATTTAGAAAACTCTTTAATTATCTTATATGTATTAATTATAGTATATTTAGCCTCTTTAACTTTTTTATAATATAAAAATTGACCTTCTACAGATTTTACAATATCAATTAATGCTAATATGTCTTCTTCAATTTGCTTTTGAGATAAATCTGGTATCTGCTTAATATATTCCTCATTATATTGTTTTTTATATGGTAATGTTTCTATCATTAATCCTTCAAAATGAGTATTTAATATAGAGCACGATAAATCTTTAAGTTCTACAAAATTATCATCTACTTCAAAATTTATAGACTTATTTCTAAACTCTATATTATTAAATACATCTATATTATTGATTTTTTCTATATTTACATCTTTATATGAAACATATACATATAGTTTTGTTTCTGATAGCCCTTTGATATCGTAAGAAAAATTCCCACATATTGCCAAGTCTTCATAAAAAACATCTTTTTTAATACTTGTAGTTATCATCTCATGCTTAACATCTTTTAGTACGTTACTATCTGATTCCCACTTCATCTTATCTGACTTTAGCGCAATATTTTCCTGATTTAACACACTAAGTGCTATAAATGTTCCATTTTCTGCATCTCTTTGATTAAAGTTTAGCATACTTGCATTTTTCATATTGAAAAAATCTCTATATGTAATTAAAGGTACCACTTTAAATTTCAAATCATTTCTTGAATTATTCTTAATTATATATTCAATACATAATGTTCCATCATTTTCTTTAAATGCAATTCTTTTTGAATAACTTACTTCATCAAATGAATATTCAAAAAGATTTTTTTCAAGGTCTATATTTGTAATATAGTCCCTTGAATTTAAATCCTTATTTTTTGTTTCTATCTCAATAATTTTATATTTATTACTATTTATTTCAAATTTTTCTACGATATTTTCAAGCAATACTTTTCCATCTTTTATATACATTCCATGGTATGGTTTTTTTGTTTGTAATGTACCTGAAGTACAAAAACATACCTTGGAATTATCTGTAATACTATACTCTAGCATTTTTGCTTGATCATAATTATTTATTTCTCTTTTGTACTTAAACATCTACTTTACTCCTTTGAAATTTCTTCTTTAATCTTATCTATTGTTTTTTGAGATTTAATAGTTGTTTTTGATCCATTTATATTGTTTTTAGTATCTTTAAGTTTCTGCGCTTTTTTTTGTGCTTGCTTTCTTCTAAATTCTTGAATTTTAGATTTTATTATTCTCTTATTTGTTAACATTTGCTCCTTTTTTAGATGCTTTCTTTTCATTGAAACAATATTTAAATCTCCAATTGATTTTGTAAGAGACAATGTCATTATTATTTCTGCAAGTCTGTCTGCATCGTGAATTAATGCATTTTTAGCTGTTAGCACAAAGTCTTCTTGAATTACACAAATAGCTCTATTTTGTATATTTTCTAGATCGATTTTTACAGCTGTAGAATCTTCTTGATTAAAGTCTTTTATCATTTCTGGAGTAATTTCACCATTATTTACAATAGCATAATCTAGTACATGTTTTCCAAGATATCTTTCAATTTCATTTACATATCTTGCTAAAGTGTATCCCTCTGTTTGTCCGGGTTGATTCATTATATTTGCAACATAAACTTTTTTTGCTTTTGATTTTACAATAGCTTTAGAAACCTCTTCAAAAAGTAAATTAGAACATATAGATGTATAAAGTGATCCAGGTCCAAGTACTATTATATTTGCTTTTCTTATAGCATCTATAACTTCTGGTACAACATTTAAGCTTCCATCTTTTAAGAATATTTGCTTTATTGCAGTTCTTGTTTCTCTAACTCTTTCTGATATATTTTCTTTTCCTACTACAACCTCTCCATTTTCAAGTCCTGCACATAATATTAAATCATCTGTAGTTACAGGATATATATCTCCTTGTACTTGGAATATATCTGATAGCTTGTCTATTGCTTTTGGAAAGCTTCCAGTAATATCTGTTAATGCATTTATTATTAAGTTACCAACAGAAGTATTGGTATCATCATTTTTATATGTAAGCAATTTTGAAAAATCTGATTCATATGTAGATAGAGCTGATACACATTTTCTTATATCTCCTGGAGTAATTCTTTCTTCTTTTGCCATAGCAGATGTTAATGTATAGTCATCTGCTGACACATTAACTACTGCTGTTATATTTGATGTATACTCTTTTAATCCTTTTAATAAATTTGGAAGTCCTGAACCTCCGCCTATTACAACAACTCTTGGACCTTTTTTTAGTCTAGGATCTCCATATAATAATTGTCTTATACGAATATTCTTATTTCTCTTTGAGATATTTTTTAATGATACTAATAAAATATTCCTTTGAGCAAGTATAAATGAAAATACAATACCAAATATAGATAGTGTAATTAATAGCACATATGCAATAAGCATAGTTGGAGTTAAATTAGTAGTAGCTCCTAAACTAATTCCACAAAATATTAATAGTCCAACTGATATTAATAATGTAAATATATATCTTTTTACCCTCGCTCCAGGTTTTAACCATTCAATTAAATCTCTCATCTTAATTTCCTCCTAAGATTACTACTTCTTCTTCTAGCACAATATTTAATTCTTTATGTGCTTTTTCTTTTATGTATTCAATTAAATCTAATACATCTTTTGCTTTAGCATTACTACTATTTATTACAAATCCTGCATGTTTTGTAGATACCTCTGCTCCACCAATCTTATATCCTTTAAGCCCTAAATCATCAATAATTTTAGCTGTAATAAATCCATCTCCTCTTTTAAAAGTTGAACCACTACTTGGATATTCTATTGGTTGTTTTTCTTTTCTTGATGTATTATTTTCATTCATCTTAGCTTCAATTTCATCTTTTATTCCTTTTTCAAGTTTAATTATTGCATAAGTTACAACATATTCTGGTTTATCTACAAAAATACTATGTCTATATGAAAACTTTGCTTCTTCATTAGATAGCTCAAATGCTTCATATGTATTAGTATTTAGTACTCCAACTCTTTCTACAACATTAACCATTTCAGAACCATATGCACCAGCATTCATTCTTACAGCTCCACCTATAGTTCCTGGAATTCCACTTGCAAATTCAAGACCTGAAAGTGATTTTTCTTTTGCAAGATAAGAAAGTTTGACTAATGGATATCCTGCAAAAACTTTAATATGGGTTTGGTCTAAAAAATCTACATCTGCAAATCTAGAACCAATTTTTAATACTATTCCATCAATTCCTTCATCTTTTACAACTAGATTAGAACCATTTCCAATTACATAGTAATTTATATTGTTTTCCTTTGCATATTTAATAACATTTATTATTTGTTGCTCATTTTTAGGTTCGATAAATATTTTAGCGTTTCCTCCAACCTTCATTGTAGTATGGTCTCTCATAGGTTCATTATATTTAATATTTTCTTCACCTAAATTTTCAATTAAAACCTTATCTTCTATCTTCTCCATATTATCTCCTATTCTTATATTATAGCTTCAACAAAAGATTTAGAATCAAATTTTTCTATATCATCTATTGTCTCCCCAACACCTATATATTTTACAGGAATTTTAAGTTCATCAACTATGCTAAATACTACACCACCTTTTGATGTAGAATCTAGTTTTGTTAAAAATATTCCTGTTACATCTGTCTTCTCTAAAAATAACTTTGCTTGTATCGCTCCATTTTGACCTGTAGTTGCATCAAGAACCATTATTGTCTCTTTGTGTATATCCTCAGAAATATTTTTATCTATTATTCTTTTCATTTTTTCAAGCTCATCCATTAAGTTCTTTTTATTATGCAAACGTCCAGCAGTATCGCAAATTAATACATCATAACCACCATCATTAAATTTTTTAGTAGCATCAAATATAACTGATGCTGGATCTTGCATTTCTTTTCCTGCACAAATATCCACATCATTTCTTTTTGCCCATACTTCAAGCTGATCTATTGCCCCAGCTCTAAATGTATCTGCTGCTGCAAGTAAAACTTTTTTACCAGCTTTAGTATAAAGCTTTGTTAATTTTCCAATAGATGTAGTCTTTCCAACACCATTAACTCCAACCACAAGAATTACTTGTGGCTCATTTAGTTCTATACTATCTATTTTATTTATCTCATCAGATAATAGAATATCTGTCATTTCTTTTCTTAACAATGTTTTTATTGCTTGTTCATCTTTTTCTACTTGTTTTTTTAAGTCTTCTCTTAATTTATTGCAGATTTTTGTACTAGTCTCATATCCTACATCAGATAAAATTAAAGTTTCTTCAATTTCATCTATTACTTCATTAATATCTTTTTTATCTGCAAAGATATTACTCATCTTTACATCAAATGCTTCTTTAGTCTTCTTTAAGTTTTCTTTTATTTTGTCAAAAAACATATTCATCCTCCATTATACAATTTATCATCTTAATTATATCATATAATGGTAATATTTCAATACAACAAGCCTTTATGCGAAAAAAAAAGCACTATAGCATTTCTATAGTGTTTCATTTATTTTTTAAATACAACAATATTACTAATTATTTATAAAATTATAATTACTTCTGCAAATATAATTATACTAAAAATAAATGTAAAGAAAAATATCGTTAAAATTAATTAACGATATTTTATTTTTTGTCTATTCTGCTGCATGTGTAGATTTCTTTTTGCGTCTGAATGGATTTCTAAGTCCTGCGTCTGTAGGTAATACTCCAATACCAAGTATCAAGAATATAATTGCTCCTGCAACGCTTAAGCATGTATTTCTCATACTTTCGGAATTAAGTTTGAAATTCCAGTTTCCTAGTCCGTGTGACTTACTAAGGTTTTGTTGGTAATATAATATCTCCTTTACTACCTTAGCATCATTATCGATGTTTTCTTTTTGTTTGTCTACGACATCCCTTGCCGTATCATCGATATTAGTTGAGATTATAAGCTTATCAGAATCAGCAAAGTAAGTATAAACTACATACGGTTGATTTCTGTACACACTGCTTACCACATTTCCAATAGTTTTATCTATATAACTATCAGTTATATTAAATGTAGTTAGCTGGTAATCTAACACGATTGCGATTTTGTTTTCTCTTGAAGCCTCACTAATTGCGTTCCTTGCGTAACCTTTATCTGGCTCGCTCATTGTTCCACTAACATCCTGAACATAGTCCACTCCCTTTACAAGTGGTAATTTAGGAAATACCACGGTGTTAATAACACCCCATACAAGTACTCCTGCAAGCAGTATTAATGCTATACCAACTATTAATCTGCTAATAAATTTGTAAGATCTTTTCATATATCTTACCTCCTTCATAATTTTTTTGCAGAAACATATTTTAAACGCTTAAAATATAGCTTTCGCCCCTCCTATTCTTTTGTATATGCAATTCAATGGTGATTGCATTTAAAAATTTCACTGCTCTAATATTATACCACCAGCCTATTTTTATGTCAAGTATTTCTTTTAGTCATATTATTATTTTAGTTTTTAATAACATTATAGATCCTTTTGCATAAAATACATTATGGTGGTGAATTTATGAATATTATAGTGCAAAAATATGGAGGAAGCTCCGTTGAAAATAAAGAAAAACTTGAATTAGTTTGTAATAAAATAATTAGTGAAAAAGAAAAAAATAATGATTTAGTAGTAATTGTATCCGCTCAAGGGAAAACCACAAATAACTTAATATCTACTGCAAATGAATATGCAAATGAAACACAAATCTCTAACAAAGATTTAGATTTTTTGCTATCTACAGGTGAGATGCAAACTGCTGCATTATTATCTATTATGCTTAAATCTAAAGGATATAATGCTGTATGTCTTAATGGATCCCAAGCTGGAGTTATTACCGACTCAAATTTTGGAAATGCTAAAATTTTAGATGTAATACCAGATAATATAATATCTAATTTAAAAGAAGGAAATATTGTAATAATAACTGGATTTCAAGGAACAGACATATTAGGAAATATAACTACACTAGGAAGAGGTGGCTCAGATTTAAGTGCTGTAGCAATCGCTTGTGCATTAGATTCTAAAAAATGTGAAATATTTAGTGATATAGATGGAATATATTCTGCAGATCCTAAAATAATTAATAATGCAAAACTTATTGACACTATATCTTATGATGAAATGCTTGAGGCGGCTTCTGCTGGGGCAAAAGTACTACATAACAGATCAGTAAATATGGCAAAAAAATATGATTTAGAAATAACATCAAAATGTACATTCTCAAATTCTAGAGGAAGTATTGTATCAGATAGCGTAAATGAAGACACACAAGTACATTTTATTACAAAAAAAGATGATATATCTAAAATTTGCATAGTTGGTCCTATGATGCTATCTAACAAAGATGCTATATCTAAAATTTACAAAGTAGCTGATGAGGAAAATATACAAATTTATATGATATCATTTAGTGAATTATCTATAAATGTAATAGTAGATTTAAATAAAGCAGAATTATTTATGAAAAAATTACATGAGAATTTAATAGAAAAAGATGCTAGTTAACTAGCATCTCTTTTTATTTTACTTCTTCAACTTTTTTCTTTATAGGCTTACTACCTTTTTTTGTAGGAACTTCATCAGTATCAAAATTTATATTAAATTTATATTTTAAAAATATCTTTCCAAGTGCAAGCACTGGCATTGCAATAACCATACCTATCATACCAAATAGCTTTTCGAATACAAGCATACCACATATTACTAGTACTGGATGCAACTTAACAGATTTTGCAATTATATTTGGTTGTAAAATATTTGCATCAATAAGTTGTATTATCATTGAAGCAACAAGTGTAATAATTGCAAGTACTGGTCCTCCTACAGTAAGTGCATATAAAGATGTTATAGTATATGATACAATTGCACCAATATATGGTATTAAATTTAATATTGTTATTAAAATTCCAAATATTATAGCATATTTTAATTTTAAAATTAAACATAGTATTGTAGTCATCATTCCAACTATTATACTATCTATTAGAAGTCCTCTAATATATGAATTTAAAATATCATCCATTTCAAATAACATTTTATATGTATTAGAATTTTTACCATTTTTTGATGCCATTACAATTAGACTATTTTTTGTTCTATCCATATCTTTTACCATAAAGAATGAAATAATTATTGCTGTTACTGCACTTATTAAAAAGCTTCCTGCTTTTTGAGCTGTATCTATTGAATAATTCAAGAAATTTCCCATAAAGTCTGATAAGAAACTCAAATCTCCTAAATTTGGCGATACTTTATAATCTAAACTAAATCTATCATATAAAAACATATTTATCTTATTTACTGCACTCGAATATAAATTTGGTACATCTTTAATAAATTGAGATATTTCAGTTACCATTACAGGAATAATATATGCTAGAGCAAGTATTATTATTGCAAAGATAATTACAAGAGCAATAGTTGCAGCAATTCCTTTACTTATACCAAATTTTCTTAATTTATTTGCAAGTGGCTTTGATATCCAACATATTACCACTCCTATAAAAAACGGTGTTAATGCAGCCAATAAATCCATTATCTTATCTAGTATTCCAAACTCTTTTAAGGCAAAAAATACTAGAATAATAGTTACAATATACATGACTTTATTTAAAAATTTAAAGTCAAACTTATTATCTTCCATTTTTCCTCCTACTATTTATTATTTTAATTACTAAAATTCATATTCAATTATTTTGTTATTTTCTAAACTTTTTTTAACATCTATAGCTCTTTGATTTGAACTTCCTCTAAATTTTAAATCTTCTTTTTTATTATTGAGTTCAAACTTTCCATCTATTAATATATCCGTTTGATTTAACAATTCTAAAAAGCAATTCTCCTTATTTGCTTTTTCTAATAATTGTTCATATGTAAATCCAGAATATGTAATAATATTAAGATTCTTATTGTTTATTTTCTTTATCATTGACGAAAGAGTTTCTGCTTGCATAAATGGTTCTCCACCACTTAATGTAATTCCTTTAAGAAGTGGATCTTCATCTATTTTTTGAACAATTTCATCTACATCTACATATTTTCCACCATCAAAATCATGTGTTTGCGGATTATGACATCCTTGACAATTATGAGGACAGCCCTGTGTAAAAACAACAAATCTTATTCCTGGTCCATCAACTATAGACTCTTCTACTATTCCTGCTATTTTTAACTTGTCTTCTTTATTATAATAATACATCATGTTTTACTCTATCTTTTTCTTCTGCTCTTTTTCCATCATTAAATCTATCTAATGTTCCAACTAGATATCCTGTTATTCTTCTAATTCTTTCAAATGGAACATCATTATAGAAACTATATCCTAAATCTACAAAGTCTCCATTTACATTAATATTTAATTCTGCAATTTCTTTTCCTGGATTTTTTTCTTCAACATACTTTACATATTCATTAACTTCTTCTTGTGAAATCGCTTCACCTTTTGTATTAATTACCATATCTATACCTCCATTTTTATACTTTGATTATATCAATTTTTAACGTACAATTCAATTGAAAAATAAAAGTTTATTTTATTTAATTAATAAGTTTTTTAGATTATGTATTCTTAATACGCTTATATTATTTGATTTTTCTAAAATTAAATGATATAATATTTTAGAAAAAAATAAATGAAAGGATTAGACTAATTAAGTCTATATGGAACAAAATATGAACTCATATTTAAAAGAGCAGTTAAAAAATGTATTAGAAGGATTGAGCGATGAAATAACTAAATGTATTTTTAGTAGTAAACGTTGTGATTTCTTCATCGCTATTTTAGATAGTCCAAGCTCTTCTGAACTTTTTGCAAATGAAAGACATTTGTTTTGTGGCACTGATATTGAATGTAGAAAATTATTCAAAGAAGCAATAAAAGTAATAAAAAAGCAAAAAGATAAAATAGTGCTTGGTAATCCAAAAGATGACTATATACACATTATTAAAAAAATATAGAAGATCATAAAAATGACCTTCCATTTTTTTACTTTATTCGTCTTCTTGTTATTCTTTCTGTAATATAATTTGATTCTTCAAATTCTTTTCTTCCACAACATGGACATAGATCTTTTATTATTCCTGTAAATCCACAAATAGGATCTCTATCTACTGGGTGATTTATTGAGCCATATCCTATTCCTGATTCTTTCATACATCTTATTATTTGTTCAAACGCTTCAAGATTTTGAGTTGGATCACCATCAAGCTCAACATAGCTTATATGTCCACCATTTGTTAGTTCATGATATGGTGCTTCAATTTTTATTTTATTAAATGCACTAATCTTATGATATACTGGTACATGGAAAGAATTTGTATAATAATCTCTATCTGTTACTCCTTCAATAAGACCATATCTCTTTCTGTCCATTTTTACAAATCTGCCAGAAAGTCCTTCAGCAGGAGTTGCAATAAGTGTAAAGTTCATTTTCTCTTTTTGAGACTCCATGTCAACTCTTTCTCTCATATGTTCTATTATCTTATATCCTAAATCTTTTGCCTCTTCACTTTCTCCATGATGTTTTCCAATGAGTGCTTTAAGACATTCTGCAAGTCCAATAAATCCTATTGTTAATGTACCATGTTTTAATACTTCTTCAACTTTATCTGTATTTTTTAGCTTTTCTGAATCAAGCCATATATACTGTCCCATTAGAAATGGATAATTATACACTCTCTTATTTGCTTGAATTTGAAATCTGGATTTAAGTTGATCTATTACTAAGTCAATCTTTTCATCTAACATTTCAAAGAATCTTTCAACATCGCCATTTGCCTCAATTCCAATTCTTGGTAAATTAATTGATGTAAAACTTAAATTACCTCTACCACAAGTTACCTCTTTAGATCTATCATAAACATTTGCCATTACTCTTGTTCTGCATCCCATATATGCAACCTCAGTATTATAATCCCCTTTTCTATAATACTGTAAGTTAAATGGAGCATCCATAAAGGAATAATTTGGAAATAATCTTTTAGCCGAAACTCTCATACTAAGCTTAAATAAATCATAGTTAGGGTCTCCCTCATTATAATTTATTCCATCTTTTACTTTAAATATTTGAATAGGAAATATTGGTGTTTCGCCATTTCCAAGACCAGCTTCTGTTGCAAGTAATACTTGTTCTATAGCAAGTCTTCCTTCTGGTGTTGTATCAAGTCCATAGTTTATGCTACTAAATGGTACTTGTGCACCAGCTCTTGAATGCATTGTATTTAAATTATGAATAAAGCTCTCCATTGCTTGGTATGTAGATTTTATTACTTCTTTTTCTGTATATTTAACCGCAAATTTTTGTATCTTTACAATTGTATCTTTATCTATATATTTATATAAATACTTTCTCTCTATTTCTAAATATCCATTTGAATCTTTTAAAGTAGCAACTTTGTCTTTATCATATTTAATAGATTTTACTATATTTTCTCCAAGACCTTGTGGATCTTCTACATCTGTTAGTAGCTCTAAAGCCTTAACTAAATTTTTCAAGTATTCTTTTTTATATGTAACTCTTATACCTTTTGCCATTGCATACTCAAAATTTGGTATACTTTGTCCACCATGTTGATCATTTTGATTAGATTGGATTGCAATTGCAGCAAGCGCAGCATAACTTCCTATACTTTGAGGTTCTCTTAAAAATCCTTCTCCAGTACAAAATCCGTCTTCAAAAAGTTTTATTAAATCTATTTGACAACATGTAGTAGTAAGTGTTAAAAAATCTAAATCGTGTATGTGAATGTCTCCGTTTTTATGTGCTTGCGAATGTACTGGTTTTAGCACACATAAATGATAAAAATTCTTCGCCCCTTCTGATCCATATTTAAGCATTGTACCCATAGCAGTATCAGCATTAATATTTGCATTTTCTCTTTTTATATTATTATTTATTGCATCATCAAAAGTTAGTCCTTTATATATTTTAGTTATATCAAAATTTCTCTCACGTGTTTTATCTCTTTCTTGTCTGAATGTTTTATACACTCTTAAAGTAGATTCATGTCCTTCATCTTTTAATATCTTTTCTACAATATCTTGAATAGTTTGAGATTTAACTTGTTTATTTTCTTGTATCTTATCTAATTCTTTATACACAAGTTTTGCTAATTCTTCGGACCTTGAATAGTCTTGTCCACTGATAGAATTTGCAGCTTTGTATATTGATTTTGCTATTCTTTCTACATTAAAATTTACTTTTCTTCCGTCTCTTTTTAATACTTTTGTTATCATGTCTAGTTCCACCTCTTATTATTCCATTTGAATTATATCATTGTATGTTTTTCATTGCAATATCTTTTTTTATCTCAATTGTTATATATTGTCAACTATTGTTTTTACTATTGCATTAATATATGCCTCTTTATTATTTTTTATATTTTCTAAATCTATTTTAGAATTAATAAATCCTAGTTCTAGTAAATATGACTCTGCGCCAATATTGCTTGTATGGTATTGGTTATCTCCTGCTGTTTTATTTCTTCCATCAACATATGCATGAGTCATAATCCCACCAGTTTCTCTAATTACAAATAAATATGGAGTCTGCGTAGACAAGCTTTCATATGGCTTATATCCTAATTCATTAGCATATTCTATAGCTTCTTCTATTTCATCTTTGTTATATGTTCTAACATATACACCATCAGATACTTTAGATATATTGTTTGGAGAATATGTAGTATTTGCCATTTCTTTTATATTACTTGCAAAACTCTTTGCAAAATTTATATTTGCATGATTAGATAAATATATCTCAAGCCCTCCAACATCATTTTTACTTTCTGTACTATTTAGATGAATGGATAAAAATAATTTTGCCTTTGTCTTATATGGCATTATAGCTCGTCCGTCTTCTCCATAAGGTGCAGTATACTTATCTTCTGTTCTTGTAAGTTTTACTTTATATCCTAGTAATTCAAGTTTTTCTTTTAATGTTAAACAATAATCTAATGTATAGTCTGCCTCTTTTTCTCCATTATACATAGCACCTGGATCTTTTCCACCATGTCCTGGATCTAATACGATGTCATATACATTTTGAGGTAAAATTGTAGGTATTGATATAATTTGCATATATTCGATGTCTTCTTCACTCTTTTTATACTTTGCAAAATTTATATCTATCTTCTGATTAGAATTCTCTTTAGTTATTGTATAATACTCAATATTTGAGTATTCTGTATTATTTGAAATACTAAAATACTTTGACATAACTTTTTCATTATATTTTCCATATACATTAATAAAAATATAGTATTCACCATTAGATATTTCTTCAAGATTAATACCTTCATTAATGTTTTCAGATAATGTAAACTTTATTTTTTCATCATCTATTCCATATTTTAATGCATAAGTTTTCTCTTCGTTATCTATATTCTTTACAACTAGATTTAAGCCTTCTATACTAATATTTTCAAAAGCATTATTTTTTATATATCCACCTATATTTAAATGTGTTCCATATATCGTATATTTATCCATTACTGCATAACTTTGTTCGTCAATATCCTTAAAAATATTTTCTAGTTTTTTACTATTTATTTCCTCATCGAATTTCATCTGTCTGTAATTTAAAATGTTACTATATACACTCATTAATACTACCATGATTATGATAATAACAAACATTTCAATAAATCTTGTAAATACGCTTTTTCCAAAGGGCATATAATCACCTCGTATATTCTATTTATTTTCTAAAACTTTAATTGCTACTCTAATTCCATCAACTGCTGCAGTCATTATTCCACCAGCATACCCTGGACCTTCACCACATGGATATAGTCCTTTGACATTGGCTTGTAATGTATCTTTATCTCTAGTAATTTGTACTGGAGAAGATGTTCTTGTTTCAACAGCTGTAAGTATGGCATCTTTATCTCCAAATCCAATAAGCTTTTTATCTAAATTAACTATTGCTTCCTTTAAAGTGTCATTTATATAATCTGGAAACAATTCATTTAGATTAGAGAGTGTATATCCTGGTTTATATGTAGGAACTACTTGCCCAATCTTACTACTTTTAGTATTGTTTAAAAAATCTTCTACTCTTTGAACTGGTGCATAATAATTACTTCCTCCCATTAAAAAAGCTCTTTTTTCAAGTTCTTCTTGAAAATACATACCTCTAAGAGGACTATCTCCTTTTGCATCTTCTGGCATAACATTTACAAGTAATGCACTGTTTGAATTTTTACCATCACGACTAAATCTACTCATACCATTTGTAACTATTGTATTTTCCTCAGATGAAGATGCCATTACTTGTCCTCCAGGGCACATGCAAAATGTATAACATGCTCTTCCATTTTTTGCATGATATACAAGTTTATACTCTGCTTGTGGCAATCTAAATTTTGTTTTTTCTCCATATTGAGACTTATTAATTTTTTCTTGTAAATGCTCTATTCTTACACCAACAGCAAAATTTTTAGGTATAATTTGAACATTTTTATTAAATAATGTTAAAAATGTGTCTCTTGCGCTATGTCCAATAGCAAGAATAACTGTATCTGTTTCTATTATTTTATCATCGCAATATACAGCTTTAATATAATTATTTTGGATATCAAAATCTGTGACTTTAGTGTCAAATAAAAATTCTCCACCTTTAGATATAATATATTCTCTAATGTTTTTAACGATGTTTACTAAATTATCTGTTCCAATATGTGGTTTTGCAACATACATTATCTCTTTAGGCGCGCCATATTTTACAAATTCTTCAAGAACTTTCCTAGAATAGATTGAGTTATTCCCAGTTGTAAGTTTTCCATCAGAAAAAGTGCCAGCTCCGCCCTCACCAAATTGTATATTTGATTTGGTATTTAATATGCCTTTTTCTATAAAGTTATTAACATCTTCAACTCTTTTTTCTACTTTTGATCCTTGCTCAATAACAATTGGCAAAATACCATTATCTACCATAGTTAATGCAGCAAAAAGCCCTGCAGGTCCAGCACCAATAATAACTGGTCTATACATACTAATCCTATTTGTTTTAATTTCTGGATAGTCATCTAAAATTACTCTACTTGCACCTTTAATTCCTATATCCTTGTATAATTTTACATCTACTGCATAATTATAATATATATCTTCCTTATTTCTAGCATCTACAGATCTCTTATATATGTATGCTTCTTTTACATTATTCTTATTTATCCTATATTTTCTTAACGCTTCATTTATTATTTCTTCTTCAGACAAATTGTCTCTAATTTTAACATTATTTAATCTATACATTTTATCTCCTAAACATGCATTGTATACTTTCTACTTTCTGCTTTTGTAAATCCAACATTTTCGTAAAAATCATGAACACCTTTTTCACTTTCTAAACATGTTAAATTTATTTGCTTATATCCATTTGTTTTAGCATAGTCTACAACATAATCCATTAATATCTTTCCTAAGTTCATTCTTCTATACTCTTTTTTTACAGCAACATTAAAAAGTTCAATAACTGGCTGAAACGAAAAAGTAAAAAGATTTATTTTATACATTGTAACAGTCGCAACTATCTCTTGCTGTTCTTTTAGTACTACTATTTCATATGAGTTGCTATTTTCATTATATTTGTTATATTCCTCTACTGAATTGCTACCTTCAAAAGCTTCATCTATTAACATTTTATATTTTTCAATATCTTCTTTTTTTAGTTTTTCTACTATCATATTTATTCTCCTTAAAATTACATGCTTATTATACTATATTTTTGCTAAGAAATAAAGAAAAAACTCGAAGAACAATCTCCGAGTTTTATATTAATCTAATCTATTTATTATTTCAATTAATGTCTCAAGCATTTTTTTACAAGATTGTAAATATAATGTTTCATTTACTGTATGTACATCTTTTACATCTGGACCTAGTGATATCATGTCAAGTCTTGGTAGCTTTTCATATATCATGCCACACTCAACACCTGCATGAATAGCACAAACTATAGGTTCTTGATTATCATGTGTTATTTTATATGCCTCTTTATATACCTTTTCAAGTTTAGAGTTAGGATTATATTTCCATCCTGGATATTCTCCTTCTTCTACTATATTAAAGCCTAAAGATTTAGCTAACTGATTATTTTTTTCTTTTATCTCCTCTTTTTGAGAATCTATACTTGACCTTAATGACTCTATTATTTTTATTTTTCCATCGTCAATTCTTACAATCCCAATATTTCCAGATGTCTCAACAAGACCTTCTATATCTTTACTCCACTTAATAACATCTTGTTTTAATCCTAGTATTAATTTTATTATTTCAAAACTATTATCTTTGCTCATAGCCATAAATCTTGCTTTTTGCTTTGTTTCATGAACACTAACAAGAAGTCCCATATCTTCCTCACAAGTATCTAGGTTCTCGATTATATCACTCATAAAATCAATTGGACTTTTCTCCTTTGTTGCAAAAATAACTTGTGTGCTATTTGCAATTGCATTATCTTTTGTGCCGCCTTTCCAAGAAATAATTCTTAAATCATCTATTTCTTTTAAAAGCTTAGCTGCTAAATAATTTGAATTAATTCTATTTTTATCTATATCAACACCAGAATGCCCTCCAAATAAGCCATCGATATTTAGAATATATGACTTTTCATTTTTTAAATCTGAAATATCACAAACTTTTGAATAGTTAATACTAACACCACCTGCGCATCCAACAATTGCAGTATTTTCTTCTTCACCATCTAAATTTATTAAATAGTCTGCCTTTAGCTCATTATAGTATTCGAATTCTCTTGCTCCGTCCATTCCTATCTCTTCTTGGGTTGTAAATAAGCATTCTATATTTGGAATTTCTATTTCTTTATCTGTAAGCAAAAACATTAAAAATGCTACTCCTATTCCATCATCTGCACCCAGCGTTGTATCAGTTGCCCTTAATGTTTTTCCATCATCTATTATCTTTATTGGATCAACTTCAAAATCATGATTTGACCCTTCTTTTTTTACACATACCATATCTGTATGAGCTTGAAATAATATTGTTTTTTTGTTCTTCATATTCTTTGTAGCATTTCTAAAGATAACAACATTATTATATTTATCTCTTCTATGGTATAGATTATTGTCTCTTGCAAATTTACACAAATACTCTGCTATTTTTTCTTCGTGTTTAGAATTTCTTGGAATATTTGATATATCTTTAAAGTAATTTACAATCTTTTCATATTTTTCTTGTATATTCATTTTTAATCACCAATGTTATTATATCACAGAACTCATTTAATTATAATTGTAAAACTCCAATATACACAAATTTAATACTTTTTTAGCTAAATTAAGTGGATATCTTAGACATCCACTTAATTAAATTGTATATTTATTATTCACTTCTTAATGCAATTACTGGATCTTTTTTACTTGCCATTTTCGAAGGTATAAGACCAGATATTACTGTAAGTATCATACTAATTATTACAAGCACTAAAGCAGGTATAATTGGAACTTGCACAAGATTAGAAATATCTGTAATTGCTTTTAATATTGCATTTGCTGGTATTGTTATTAAATATGTAACCCCTATTCCTATAGCACCTGCAAAAAATCCAATAATTAATGTTTCTGCATTAAATACACGAGAAATATCTTTTTTAGATGCACCAATACTTCTTAATATTCCTATTTCTTTTGTTCTTTCTAATACTGAAATATATGTAATTATTCCAATCATTATAGAAGAAACTATAAGTGAGATAGAAACAAAAGCAATAAGTACATAACTAATTACATTTACTATAGAAGTTACTGATGACATCATAAGTCCTACTGTGTCTGTATAATTAATTATATCCCCTTCGTCATCCATACCAGAATTATATTCTTCAATAAATGATACTATTTGATCTTTAGAGTCAAAATCTTTTGGATATATCTTTATTGAAGATGGCTCCTCTTTATTTACATATCCAATTTTTTGTAATGTTGTCTCATATGTAGCATTTGCGTTTTCTGCATAAGCTGAAATAACATTTGCAAGTTCTTCTTGAGATAAACTCATTAGATACATCTTTTGTTCATCACTTAAAGAGTTGATATCAAAAGTTTTAGATGTATTCTCCTCATCAAATTCAAGTCCTGTAAATACGTTTATACCTTTATTTTCTAATTGCTCTTTTACAATTTCTGTCTGATTTATCTTATCTATTAAATGTTCTTCTAGCTCTTTAGTATAAAATATTGCACCAGAAGTTGTAGATGCAATTGCTTCATCACCTATTTTTATTATACCAACTATTTCAAGCTCTTCTGCATCTTTTAATTTATTTTCTACATAATCTGTATTTTCAGACTTATCTACCCATATTGCTCCTTCTTTTTCGTAGTATTCAGGTTGAGGAAGTACTTTAAATTTTAAATTTAATAGTTCCTCATAAGAATAAGATGTTTGCTCATCTTCTTCTACCTCTTTGCCCGCCATTATACTATCAATTTTTTCTTCTAAAACATCTTGATCTCTTAATCCCAAACTATACAAAGTATAATCACTTATTTGGTTATTTTCATCTACAAGTAATACTACCTCATTGTATTTTTCTGGCCATTTTCCATCAATTAGTTTATATTGAGATTTTACTAACTCATTATTATCCAGTTGCTTTAAGAATACATCTGTAGACATGAATGTAGACATCATTGCATTTGATGTGCCATTAAGTCCAAATCCTAGTTTTTCAAACACTGGACTAGGATTTGACACATATGTCTTACCATTAACTTGACTATAAATATTCAAATTTAGATTATAATCATACTCAACAGCAGTTAAACTATTTTCTATTTTTGACTTATTGCTATCTATATATTCTTTAAATTTTTTTAGATTATTAGATTCTATTTTAGATGACATTGTGCTAATCATTTCACTCATAACATCATTTGAATATATTCTATTTTCTTCCTGATTTTCAATATCTTTTTTATTTTCTCCCATCATAAGTTCAAGCATTGCAGAAGAATCAATTGTTTTCTCTTCAATTGTTAAAGGATATGAAGATAATGTCTCTCTTTGAGTCCTATTTATATATTCTTGAACACCATTAGATAAAGACATAATAGTTGCTATACCAATTATTCCAATACTACCGGCAAATGCAGTCAAAAAAGTTCTTCCTTTTTTTGTTTTTAAATTATTAATACTCAAAGACAAAGCCGTTTTAAAACTCATAGATGTCTTCCTAGATTTTTTTGCATGCTCTACTGAATCTTTAATCTCCTTTTCTGTTGGAATATATGGATTAGTATCATCTATAATCTTACTATCTAATAATTTAATAATTCTTGAAGAATAATTTTGTGCAAGTTCTGGATTATGTGTAACCATTATTACTAATTTATCTTTAGATATTTCTTTAATTAGTTCCATTATTTGTACTGATGTAGTAGAATCTAGTGCACCTGTTGGCTCGTCTGCAAGAATTATATCTGGATTATTTACAAGTGCTCTTGCAATTGCTACTCTTTGCATTTGTCCGCCAGATAATTCGCTTGGCTTTTTATTTTTATGATCCTTAAGTCCTACCTTTTCTAAAACTTCTAATGCTCTTTGTCTTTTTTCCTTTTTTCCGACACCACTTAAGGTCATACTCATTTCAACATTATTTAGTATACTAATATGTCCAATTAAATTGTAACTTTGAAATATAAATCCAACTGAATTATTTCTGTACTGATCCCAATCCTTATCTTTATATGCTTTTGTAGATTTTCCATTGATAATTAGATCTCCACTATCATATCTATCTAGCCCACCAATTATGTTTAATAATGTAGTCTTTCCACTTCCACTTGGTCCTAGTATAGATACAAATTCACTTTTTCTAAACTTAAGTGAAATATCATCTAATGCTACTTGAGTAAAATCTGATGTCTTATAGCTTTTTCTTATTTTATTTAGCTCTAACATATACCTCTCCTCTCAATAATTAATATAAATATATTACCATAAAAAAAGAAGCAATTCAATAATAAAATCGCCTCTATACATTATACTATTGTAGGTTTGTCAATCATATGTCACACCTTTTAGAAAATTCTAGCTTTCATGTAC
>CANCXL010000025.1 GCA_947381905.1 uncultured Clostridiaceae bacterium
TTTGGTCCTTCATTAATATCTGTTGCTGCACAGAAATTAAATTCTGCACCTTCAAGTTTAGCTTCTCCTTGAGTATCTCCAGTATTTCTTTCATCGTATTTTGTTAATGTTGCTTTACCTTTTTGATATGTATCTTGAATAAATTCTTCTCCATTTTCACCTGGTGAAATATAAAGTGTTTTTCCTTCTCTATTTAAAACCATATTATTAGGTGCAGATATTTCAGTTAAAGTATAATTTCCTTTATCTAAATCATCTACTAAAGTTGGATGTCCATCCTCTGTATCAATCTCTCTATAATATCCTTGGTCATTTGACAACGCAAGTTTTGCTCCTGATACCCAGTTTCCATCACTATCTTTTTTTCCTATATTAATGCTTCCTTTTCCTCTACTGTAATGTACTTTATATATACCAGCACCAGATTGGGAGTGTTGATTTCCACCAATTACCATACCACAAATTAAGTAGTCGTCTGTTACTTTATATATTCTTATCCAAAATACTTTAGCTATTTCTTGGTTAGTTGTTCCATACTCACCAGTTACATAGTTTGGTACATCAAGTGAAGTTTTGACATCTGCACATTTTAATTGCCATGTTCCAGCAGGAATCTGCCAATTAACACCTCTATCATCTGTAGTATTAATATCTGAATATAAATTTATATTCCATTGAATCCATCCATACCAATTTACTAAATTATTTAAATCAATTGGTGAACCATTTTTAATTACGCTAGGCATATTTACCCATGAACCAGAATGACCATATAAAGGTATTCCTGGAACAGCATTACCTACACTTGTGTTTCCATGATTCCACGCATCATAAAATACATACGTATTATCTCTATCTCTATATATTTTAATTAATGCACCTTCTTGAGGTGTATCGCTTGCTATCCATTCTCCAGCTTGTTCATAATATGGAATATCCGTATACGAAGCTTGTGGAGAAATCATACTATTTTCCAAGTACTCTTCATTATATAATATATTATCTTCACTAATACTAATTTCTAAAGTATTGATATTTCCTGGCATGTCCTTTACAACCAAGATACCAGCTTGTTCATAGTACTCATACTGATGTGTTTGTGTTCCATTTATTGCCACTTTTAACTTCATAGCATTTATTGTAGAAGCAGACTCATCATCCAATGCTAGTTTTACGCCAAATTCAGTTGCCATAGCTTCAACAGAGGCATATCCTGAATTTACAACATTTCCCAAAACTGTATCATCTTTTTCAATATTTAATGTGAATGTTGTATTAGGCATATATGAATTAACAACTTGGAATAATTCTGTTTGCACATTTGCAACATCTTGTCCATTCTTATTTTCCTCTACATATTTTTTAGAAATATATGCAAGTCCTGTATCTTTATCATAAAATACACCGTCTGTTATTACTTGTCCTTCAACATTACTGTATGCAAAGCATACATCTCTTAATTCTGAATTTTGATCATATTGCATTGAATTAATATATGCAACATAATATTCACTGTTTTCAGATGCTTCATACATAGGCATATAATAATAATTAAGAAACAAATATGCTTCAGGTACATTTTTCCACATATCTGTAACTGTATTAATATCTCCTAATATAGTTCCATCTGCTAATATATTTTTTATCATTATTATATCTTTAGCTTCAAATTTTTCATCTCCTACTAAAGATTTATTCATATTCGCTTTAATATAATCTTCTATTTTCATTGTATCACTAATACTGATATTTGCAACTTCTACATCTAAACCATCTTGATCAGTAAGAGTAGTTGTCATATTACCACTATATTTAATAGCTATTACATTATTAACGCTTACAACTGACATAATAATAAATAAAAAAACTAATAAAAGCATTGCTTTTTTCTTAGATTTCATATAATAGTTTCCCCCTTTTCCTTTTATATACTTATATCATACACAAAACCGACAAAAAATTCAATGAAAGTAGTGATATTATCATGTTTTTTAGTTTATTATTTAATTATTCTATCTTGTTATTACATTTCTATTACAAAGTGTACTCTTTGGGTAGTATTGCACAAAAAATGGAGGTAACATTACCTCCATTTTTTGTTATTTCTTTACTACAATACTTATTGCTAGTCCATCACCAATTTTAATTAGTGTTGAATCAATTCTTTCATCTTCATTCATTATATGTAAATATTCTCTTAATCTATTAGTAGCAGTTCTATGTTTATGTTCATTATAATCCGAAAGAGTACGTCCTCTATATAACATATTATCTGCAATTATTATTCCACCTATTTTAGTAAGTCTAATTGCTTCCTCTAAATACACTAAATACTGTCCTTTAGCAGCATCTATAAACACCATATCATACTGCTCTTCTGTTGGAATATTTTTTAAATGTTCTCCTGCATCTGCATGTATTACTTCTATTTTATTTTGTAATTCCATATTAGAAATATTTTCTATTGCTTTATTATACATTTCTTCTTTTATTTCTATAGTTTTAACTTTAGCATTTTCTCCATATAAATATTTAGAAAAATTTATTGCTGAATATCCAACAGCTGTACCAATTTCTAGCACTTTATTTGGTTTCTTTATCTTCATTATTGTTTCAATAAGTTTTAATGGCTCATCTTCTATAATTGGTACATGATTTTCTAGAGCCTCTTTCTTAATATTTTCAAGGATTTCGTCCTTATTCATTTAAACATCTCCATCTACATTCTAATTTTATCTAATAAATTTTCTTTTGAATCATTATTATATAATATACCATATAGTACTTCTAATGATTTAATTTTAAAATTTTTGCTATTCATTAAGTCTGTAATAGTGCTTAATGTGTATATTCCCTCAACAGTTTTAACAGACATAGTATCAAATGCATCTTGCATTGAATATCCTCTTCCAATATATGTCCCAAAAGTAAAATTCCTACTTTTTGAACTCATACATGTAAGAAGCATATCTCCAAGTCCTGCATATGTAAATATGGTATCTCTTTTTCCACCTAAAGCAACAATTACTTCTCCTAAATCTCTTACAAGACAAGCAAGACAACTTGCTTTATATGAGTCTTTTTTGTCCATACCATTAAGCATGCCCATAAATATTGCAAACACGTTTTTTATTGACGCAGCTACTTGTACACCAATTATATCATCACAAGTACTTACTACAAGGCCATTTTCAAATTGTTCTTTTACAGTTTGAGCTGCTTTTATATTATTACTTGCAACGTTAAATCCTGTTTTTGAATCATTTGCAATCTCAATAGCAAATGAAGGTCCTGATATCATGCAAATATTTTCATTTTTTGTTGCTTGATAAAGTATCTCACTCATAAACATATTTGTTTTAGGTTCAATTCCTTTAGATACAACACATAATATTTGCTCTTTAGTTGCATAAACTGCTACTTCTTCTGATACTTGTCTTACCGCTGCTGCAGGAACTGCAAGTATAACTATACTTGCATCTTCCATACATGCATTAAGATTCATAGTAATTTTAATATCTTCTGGTATTTTTACACCTGGCAATACACCAGCATTTTCTCTTGTATTCATTACAACTTTGGCTTCTTCTTTAAATTTAGCCCACATCATAACTTCATTATTTTTGTTTTTATTAAAAACTTTAGCTAGTGCAATTGCGTAAGCACCTACACCAAGTATTGCTATTTTCATAAAAATCTCCTTATTTATTTTCCTTTTCTTTTGCATCAATTTTAATATGAACATCTCTTAATTGCTCATCAGTTACAAAGTTTGGAGCTTGCATTAATAAATCTCTTGCTTTGCTGTTTTTAGGGAATGCAATAACTTCTCTTATATTTGTTTCTCCAAGAAGTAACATAATCATTCTATCAATTCCAGGAGCTGCTCCAGCATGAGGAGGTGCACCATATTTAAATGCATTATATAATGCTCCAAATTTATTTCTTACTGTCTCCTCTGAATATCCTGCAATTTCAAATGCTTTTGTCATTATTTTTGTATCATGGTTTCTTACTGCACCTGAAGCAAGTTCATAACCATTACATACCATATCATATTGATATGCAAGAATTTCAAGTGGATTTGAATTTTCTAATGCATCAAGTCCACCTTGTGGCATAGAGAATGGATTGTGTCCAAAATCTATTTTTCCATCATCAGTTTCTTCATAGAATGGAAAATCTACAATAAAGCAGAATTTATATACATTTTCATCTATTAGATTTAGTCTTTTACCAAGTTCAATTCTTACATTTCCAGCATCTTTACATGCTTTTAAGTATTCATCTGCAATAAAGAAAATACCATAATTTTCTTTTGCTCCAGTAATTTCAAACATTTCTTTTTGAATTTCTTCATCTAAATATTTTGCAATAGGACCTACTACAGTATTGTCTTCATTTATTTTAATCCATGCAAGACCAGCCATTCCAAGTTCAGTTTTAGCAAAGTCTGTCATCTCATCAAAGAATCTTCTTGTTACAGAACTTGAATCAATTGCTATAGCTTTAACAGTTTTGTTTTTAAATGCATTAAATCCAGATTTTGCAAAACATTCTGTTACATCTTTAATTTCAAGTGGATTTCTTAAGTCTGGTTTATCTGAACCATATTTATCCATTGCCTCTTTATATGGTATTTCGATAAATGAATCATCTGATATTGTTGCATGTCCATATGTATTAAACACATGTGATGTAACCTCTTTAAGTACTGCAAGTACTTCTTTTTGAGTTGCAAAAGACATCTCAAAGTCTAATTGATAAAATTCTCCTGGAGATCTATCTGCTCTTGGATCCTCATCTCTAAAGCATGGTGCGATTTGATAATATTTATCAAAACCTGATATCATAAGAAGTTGTTTAAATTGTTGAGGAGCTTGTGGTAAAGCATAAAATTCTCCCTCATGTAATCTAGAAGGAATTAAATAGTCTCTTGCTCCTTCTGGAGATGAAGATGTAAGAATTGGTGTTTGAACCTCAACAAATCCCATCTCATCCATTTTATCTCTTAAACATTTTAAAACTTTACTTCTAAATACTATTTTTTTATGTATCTCTTCGTTTCTTAAATCTAAGAATCTATATTGTAATCTTAAATCTTCTTTTACTTCATGAGATTTTTCAACCTCAAATGGCATTGGTAAAAGTACATTATTTTGAATTGTAATAGTTTCAATCTCAACTTCTACTCTTCCTGTTTCAATTTTATCATTTATATTCTCTTCTGGTCTTAATACAACTTTACCATCAACAGTAATAGTTGATTCAACGTTTATTTCTTTTATTTGTTCTAATAACTTAGGATCTTCTGTTGTAAGCTGTGTAATACCATAATGATCTCTTAAATCTATAAATACACAACCTCCTAAATCTCTTACTGTTTTTACAAATCCAGAAAGTCTAACTTCTGTTCCAGCGTCTTTTTCTCTTAACTCATTACATGTATGTGTTCTATACTCGCTCATTTTTTCTCATCTCTCCTTAAAATATTAATATAAACAGTTACCTGGTGTTCTTGGGAATGGTATAACATCACGTATGTTTGCCATACCTGTCATATACATTACAAGTCTTTCAAATCCTAGACCAAATCCAGAGTGAATTACTGTACCATATCTTCTTGTATCTAAATACCATGAGTAATCCTCTTCTTTAAGTCCAAGCTCTTCCATTCTCTTAAGTAATTTATCTAAGTTCTCTTCTCTTTGAGAACCACCTATAATTTCACCTATTCCAGGAACTAGCATATCTACTGCTCTTACTGTTTTTCCGTCTTCATTTAGCTTCATATAAAAAGCTTTTATTTCCTTTGGATAGTCTGTTACAAATACTGGTTTTTTAAATATTTTTTCTGTTAAATATCTTTCGTGTTCTGTTTGTAAATCTGTACCCCAATCAACTTTATATTCAAACTCATCATTATGTTCTTTTAAAAGTTCAACTGCTTCAGTGTATGTAATTCTTTTAAACTCGGAATTATATATATGATTTAATCTTTCTATTAACTCTTTATCAAAAAAGTTATTGAAAAATTCAACTTCTGCTTTACAATCTGTAAGTACTTTATTAATTATAAATTTTATCATTTGCTCTGCAAGTTCCATATCTCCTTCAAGATCGCAAAATGCCATTTCTGGTTCTACCATCCAAAACTCTGCAGCATGTCTTGCTGTGTGAGAATCTTCTGCTCTAAATGTTGGACCAAATGTATATACATTTGAAAAAGCCATTGCCATACATTCAGCAGATAGTTGTCCAGATACTGTAAGACTTGTTTTCTTTCCGAAGAAATCTTCTGACGCATCTGTTCCTTTTGTATCTTCTAGTGTAGTTACTCTAAACATTTCACCAGCGCCTTCACAATCTGATGATGTAATTATTGGAGTATTTACATATACAAATTCATTATTATGGAAAAATTCATGAATTGCTTGTGCAATCACACTTCTTACTCTAAATACTGCAAGGAACGTATTTGTCCTTGGTCTTAAGTGAGCAACATCTCTTAAGAATTCCATAGAATGTCTTTTATTTTGTAGTGGATAATCTGGTGAAGATTTACCAGAAATCTCTATTTCTTTTGCAACAATCTCATATGGTTGTTTTGCACCTTCAGTTACTTTTACTACACCTTTTACTATAATGCTTGATCCTATATTTAAAGATACAATATCACTATAGTTTGGTACACTTTCATCCATTACTATTTGTGTAGATTTAAAATAACTTCCATCATTTAATTCTATAAATGCTATTTTTTTAGAATCTCTTAAATTTCTTATCCAACCTGAAACTAAAACTTCTTTTGAATCAAAAGAATTATAATTTTTAAATATGTTAGATAACTTCTCTCTATTTTCGAATTTACTCATATACATACCACCTTTGCTAAAAGCTATAAATTCTATTTTTTAACGAATTTATTATAACATAAAATAGAACTATATGCAACCGAAAAATTAAGGCACATGGCTATTTTTACGAAAAAAAGACAAGACTAAAAAAATTAGTCTTGTCAATTTTTATTTATATATTTATATTGTGTTAGTCTCCAAAATCTACCATGTTTATTTTATTTGCACTTTCATCAGCTTTATACTGTTCAAGTTGTTCAAATCCAAACATTGATGCTAAAATACTTCCAGGGAAATTCCTTACCTTTTTATTATATTTTGCAACTAAATCATTATAGTTACCACGAGCAACAGTAATACGATTTACAGATCCTTCTAATTGATCCATAAGACTTGTATATTGCTCTCCAGCAGTAAGAGTAGGATAGTTTTCTGCTATAGCAAGCAAACTGTTTACCTTTGTAGTTAATTGACTATTTGCCTCACTAATCTCACTTGGATTTCCAGTTTTAAAACTCTCTGTAAGAGCTGCTCTTGCATTAGCAATATCCTCGTATATTTTTTCCTCATGTTTTGTGTAATTTTTTACAGTAGCAACTAAGTCTGGAATAAGTTCTGCCCTACGTTGCATCTGATTTTGAACTTCAGCACTTGCTTTGTTTACATCCTCTTCTAAATTTACCAAAGAATTGTATGTTCCAACACATGAAAGTCCAAATATGGCTAATATAGCCACAATAACAATTAAAATGATACCTACTACACCTTTTGAATTTCTCATAAAAATTTCCTCCAATTTCTAATAATTTTTTTATCTAGAAGCTCCGCCTCCGCTAAAGCCTCCTCCTCCAAAGTGACCACCAGAGCCACCTCCAGAGCTTGAAATATCACTGATATCTTCAAGTAGCATAAAGATAATACCATCTCCAAATCCATTTCCCAAATAATATCCTGTAGCTCCCTCTAGCACGACTGCTATTAAAACTAATACTAGGATAATAATGAAGACTGTTGTACCAGAAATATCATCATCTACTACTAGACTCTCATCTATACCATCTATTGAAAAGTCATATTCTTCTGATGAAGCAATTCTATTTATTACAGCCTGCACTGTTTGTGAAACTGCTTTATCATACTCATTATTTTCCCTATATGGTACAAAATAATTATCTAGTATTCTGCCAGATATTGAATCAGTAAGTATTCCTTGAAGTCCATTACCTATTTCTAGTCTTACTTTGTTGTCTGTTTTTGAAATAAGTAATAATACTCCATTATTTTTTTCTTTTTTTCCTATACCTAGTTCGTTTGCCATCTTATTTGCATATTCTTCAATTGTAAGATCATTAAGACTTGGTATGGTAATAACAGCAAACTCAATAGTTGAAGCTTTTTCAAGTTTAACTAATAATTCATTTACTTTTCTTTCTTCATCATCATTTAAAAATTCGCCCTGATCATATATAAATGTATCTTTTTTTACATCGGGTAACTTAATTTTTGATGAATCTGCTAAGCTATTTAAAGGAGTAAAAATCACTATTAAAGCTACAACTAGAGCTGCTATCACAAATATTTTCTTTAATTTGTGCATATATCAACTCTCCTTACAATATTAAAAACTTCTTCCTGCGCCACCACCTCCAGAATGACCACCATGACCACTAAATCCACCAAATCCGCTACTGCTATTAGAAGATAGTCTTCTATGTTCTTCTTCACGTCTTTTTCTTCTCTTATATTCTTCTTCATCATCTTCAGCATCAGCTAACATTCTTTTTATTCTATTGTATATTTGAATGCTAATGTATGCTTTTTGAGCAGTAGTAAGATCATTGTATTTGGAAATTGCATTTCTTAATTTACTTATATCATCTCTATTTGGGCTTCCAACACATCTAATAGTAGAATTAAGGCTTTCTTCTACATCTTTTGCTGTAGTATAATTATCATAATCTACTTTAGATTTCTCATTAAGTCTTAATAAAGTTGCTATTTCTTCTTTATCCTTAATATATGACTTTTGAGATTTTGAAAGTCCCATATAAAGTGCAAATATTGCTGCAATTTTTAAATAGTTATTATGGTTTGGATCGGGCTTGCTATTTACAAAAGATTTAATTTTTCCAAAGGCTTCGCTTGATATTTTGATATCTTTTTTTATAGCTTCCTCTTCTTCATGTTTTCTCCTTAATTGTGTAGAAATATTATAGTTATGCTTTAACATATCAATATCCATTTTAGAATATTTTTTAACTTCACTTGGTAATTCTTCGTATGCTTCTATACCATTTTCAAATATAGCTTCATTTTTTCTACTTGGCTTTATATCTAATAATGGCATATGAACACTATCGTATGCTTGTGCTTTTTCTTTGTATTCTTCCTCTTTTTTGTCCTCAATTTCTTCGTCTATATTAGGATGAATTTTTTTAACATATTCTTCTCTTTCTTCCATTCTCTTTAATGACTTATCAAGACGTGAATTTAGATTAGTTAATCTTTCTATTTCTTCATCCTTATTATTTACTTTTGTATTAAGGTTCTGCTTTTCTGCTTCAAATATAGCATTAATATTTTCTACTTTTTCTTCCCATTTCTTATTATTTTTTTGTATAGCTTCATCAATTATCTTTTGCTGTTTATCTTTTCTTTTTTGTATAATCTTTTTTACAAGTAATACAAATAATAATAAAAGTCCAACTGGAAATATAAAAAATAATAACACTTTTAGCATGAATCCAGAAAAATCAAAGTCTGTTGAATTATTTATGGATTGATTTTTTTCGTTCCAATCAATCGGTACTCTATTTTTTATCTCACCAATAGTTGCATTTTGAACATTTATGAGTCCCTCGCAAAATTGATTGTTTCTAAAATAGTCCATTCCATATTTATCTAGTATTTTTCCAGATATAGAATCAGTAATATATGACTGCATTTTATAACCAGTTTCAATTCTTACCTGTCTGTCTTCTACAGCAAATAATATTAATATTCCCATAGAGTCTTTTCCAATCCCATACTGATTATACATTGAGTATGCATACTCTTGTGAAGAATATCCTTTTAGTGAGTTAATTGTTGTTAAAACAACTTGTATTCCATTATACGATTTGTCTAGCTCTATTGCTTTTTGCATCATTTCTTGCTCTTGCTCCTCTGTAAAAAGATTTGCAAAATCATTAATGTAAAAATTGCTTGTCTGCTCTTCTACATTTATACTTGTCGCATAAACATAAGAATTACTCATAAAAAGTATAAATGAAATAACAATTACAACTACATGTAGTATTTTGTTTTTCTTGTCTTTTCGACTCATACACATATTCCTCCATATAATATTTTTTTCCTACTTATTTTTTAATCTTCACCTCCTTAATTAAATTTAATTAAGTCAAAAATTATAATGACTTTTCTATTTTAACACATCTAGTGCTAATTTTCAACAATATTATGTAATTTAATGTATCGTTTCACATCTTATATTAAAGCAACAGAAAAAGAGATGGATTTTAAATAAATCCATCTCTTTAATTTCACTTAAAAAACTTAGTCTTCTTTTCTAATAAATTTAGTAATTCCAATTAAAGATATCATTGCTATAATAGCTACTACTGTTACATTCATGTCACTTGTATCTGGTATGCTTTCTTGATTATTATCATCTTTAGGATTATCTATATTTTGTATTTTTTGATATTTAGCTTCAATTACAAATTCTCCATCAATAAATTTTACACTTATTGTTTCATTTCCAAGTAATTTGTATCCTTTTATTTCTTTTAATTTAATATCAATAATTTCTCCTACTTTACCAGTTTTTGTGATATCTTTAGCTATTACATTTCCATCTTCATCAATATGTTTTATTACTATTGTTCCTTTACTTTCTGGTTTTACTATAATTTTTTGTAGTTTAATTTTTATCTCTATAGTATTTTCTGTATATTTACCTTTCATATTTGCTGGAACTTCTACTATTTCATATCCGTCAATTTCTTTGACTTCTACTTTATAGTCTTCTCCAACTTTTCCTATAGTTTCTTCTCTTTTTACTACATTTCCATTTTCGTCTTCATATACTACAACTACTTTTCCTGTTTTTACAGGTTCTGGTATTTTTTCAAGTTTTACTTTAAGCTCTATTGTTTCTTCTGTATATTTTCCTTGTGTATTTGTTGGTCTTTCTACTATTGTATATCCTGGTACATCTGTAATATTAGCACTATAATTTTCTCCAACATTACCTGTCATCTCATCTGTTTTTACTATATTTCCATTTTCGTCTTCGTATATTACAACTACTTTTCCTGTTTTTACAGGTTCTGGTATTCTTTCAAGTTTTATTTTAAGTTCTATTGTTTCTTCTGTATATTTTCCTTCTGTATTTGTTGGAACTTGTACTACTTTATATCCATCAATTTCTTCGATTTCTACTTTATAGTCTTCCCCAACTCTTCCCATATTTTCATCTCTTTTTACTACGTTACCATCTTCGTCTTCATATACTACAACTACTTTTCCTGTTTTTAAATCTTCAGGTATTTTTTCAAGTTTAACCTTAAGTTCTATTGTTTCTTCTGTATATTTTCCTTCTAGATTATCTGGTATTTCTACTATAGTATATCCATCAATTTCTTTGATTTCTGCTCTATAGTCCTCTCCAACAACTCCAATAGAAGCCTCTCTTCTTATTTCATCACCGTTTTCATCTTCATATATTACTACTACTTTTCCTGTTTTTACAGGTTCTGGTATTTTTTCAAGTTTTACTTTAAGTTCTATTGTTCCATCTACATATTTACCTTGTGTATTTTCCGGTCTTTCTACTATTGTATATCCTGGTACATCTGTTATACTAACATTGTATTCTGTTCCAACTTTACCTGAAATTTCATCCCATTTTACTCTTTTACCATTTTCATCTTCATATACTACTAATACTTTTCCGATTTTTTCTGGTATTTTTTCAAGTTTTACCTTAAGTTCTATTGTTTCTTCTGTATACTTACCTTCTGTACTTTCTGGTCTTTCTACTATTGTATATCCTGGTACATCTGTTATATTAACATTATAATCTGTTCCAACTTTACCTGAAACTTGATCTCTCTTTATTTCATTGCCATTTTCATCTTCGTATATTACTAGTACTTTCCCCATTATTATTGGTTCTGGTATTTTTTGTAATTGAATTCTAATTTCAATAGTACCATATATGTATTTTCCTTCTAGTCCTTCTGGTTTTCCTATAAGCTTATATCCATTAATTTCTTCAATTTCTACTTTATAGTCTTCTCCAACATTTCCTTCAGTTTCAGCTCTTTTTATTTCGTTGCCATTTTCGTCTTCATATATTACTACTACTTTACCAGTTTTTATTGGCTCTGGTATTTTTTGTAATTTTACTCTAAGTTCTATTGTCTCTTCTGTGTATTTACCTTGTGTATTTTCTGGTCTTTCTACTATTTCGTATCCATCAATTTCTTTAATCTCTACGTTATAATCTTCTCCAACATTTCCAGTATATTCTTCTGTCTTTATTATTACACCTTTTTCGTCTTCATATACTACTACTACATTACTAGTTTTTACTGGCTCTGGTATTTTTTGTAGTTTTACTTTAATTTCAATAGTTCCATTTATATATATTCCGCTAGTGTTTCCTATTGTTTCTACTACTTCATATCCATTAACAGGAGTTATATCTACATTATAATTTGTATCTATTTTTCCTGTATATTCTTCTCTTTTTAGTTCAGTTCCATTTTCATCTTCGTATACTACTACCACATTACCTTTTTCTTTTACATAGTAATATGTAACTTCTTGTGTCTCTTTTGTTACTGTACCGCTTTCATTTCCAACTACTTCAACAAATTTATAGTTTGGAAATTCTAGTTTTTGAGTTGTATATTTGTCTCCAACTTTAGCTTTAATAACTTCTGATTTTAATACTTGGTTAGTATCCTTGTCCATATATCTTAAAATAACAGAAGATTCAATTCCTTCTCCAATTTTTCTATATATAAATTCAAGTCTTGTCTTATCTCTACTATATGTTCCTTCTTGGCTATCTTCTCCAACTAGTTCATATCCTTCTATTCTTTTTGCGATCTTTAGATATGGCATTCCTTCTATTCCACTATCTTTAGTTGAATATAGTTCTTCTCCTGTTGCCTCATCTACACCTACTACATCCATTTGTATAGATTTTACATAATAGAATACTAATTCTTCAGCTTCTGGTGTTAAAGTTACTTGAGTTTTATCTGGTCTTGAATCTAATACATAATGCATAAATGATTTTTCTTCTAGTGTTATTACATCACTTTCATTTCCATCATAAACAACTCTATCTAATACTTGATTTGTTATTTTATCTACATATTTTACTACAAGTCCTCCAGATATTTTTTTATAATAATATTGTTTTCTTATTTCGTCTCTTCCCATTATTCCAGTTTTTTCTTCTGGTTCCTCAACTACTACATATCCTTTAACATTTTTTGGAAGAGCTTCATATGTATCTCCTTGTTTATATGTAGTTGTTACATCTTCTGCAACTTTTTCGCCTGTATTTGCGTCAATGTGCTCTGTAACTAAATTTGCAAGTTTCTTATATTTATATATTATAGTTGTAGGTTCGGATCCCATAACTCCTTGTGTTGCACCTAGACTTCCTACATATCTAAATCCTTCTACTTCTACTGGTGATATTTGATAGCTATCTCCTTGTACTCCTGGTATTGGAAGTGCCTCGTGTATTTCTTTATTATTATCTAATATATCTACATATTTTACTGTTATAGATGTATTTTTCTTATAATAATATGTTACTGTTATATCTTCTCTTCCTACTTGTGCTTCTTCTGCTTTATCTACTCTTGAGAATGTATATTCATTTATATCTCTTTTAAATGTTCTATAAGTTTCTCCTTCTAAATATTTTACTGGTTCACTTATATATAATATTCTATTTGTATTCTCATCTACGCATCTTACTGTTACATATGATATTAATTTATACCCATATGTTACTGTAGTAAGCCCTACTGCCATTTGTCCATTTGCATTCTCTGGTACTGTTACTAATTCGTACCCTGGAATCTCTTTTGATGTTGTTGTATATTCTTCGTTTTCTAGCCCTGACATGTGTATCATTCCTGATATTTCCTCACCTGTCATCTCATCTACATATTTTACATCTACTCCTGCTGATATCTTCTTATAATAATATGTTACTATTATATCTTCTCTTCCTACTGTTCCATATGTATTATCTGTTTTTGATACTAATCTATATCCATTAAATGTTCTCTCTGTTGTTGAATATGGATATCCTTCTTTGTATTTTACTACAACATCTGGTATTATCTCTTCATCACTATTTTCATCTATATATCTAGATATTACATTTGAATTCTTTTTATATCCATATGTTACTGTAGTAAGTCCTACTGTCATTTGTCCATTTGCATTTTCTGGTGTTGTTACTAGTTCATATCCTTCTATCTCTTTTGATGTTGTAGAATATGGATCTCTTTCTAGTCCATCTATATGCATTGTTGGTGTAACTATTTCTTCTCCTGTTATTTCATCTATGTATTTTACATCTACACCTGCTGATATCTTCTTATATCCATAAACTACTACTTGTTCGTCTATTTCAAATTTTCCACTTCCATTTGTTGGTAGTGATACTAATTTATATCCTTCAAATTGTTTTGCTTGTGTTGTATAATCTTGTCCAACATTTCCTTCTAAGGATTCTGTCTCTATATTTGCACCTGTATTTTTATCTACATATTTTACTACTACACCATCTGAAACAATTGTTACATCTATATCTACTGTATTTTCATTTCCAGCATAATCTACAATTTTAAATGTATATGTTCCAGGTTCTCTAACTTCATAATCTATTGTTGAAGTTGAAGTTTCTGTTCCATCTGGTTTTATTATTCTAGCTACTCCAGATAAATTATCTGTTGCACTAAATTTTATAACTGCTGCTCTTACCTCTTCTGTAGGTTGAACTATTGTGGCAGTACCATTTGGCTTTTCATTATCTATTTTATATATACCTACTGTACGATCTAGCAAATTACCTGCGTTATCATAAGCTTGTACATGTAAATATTTTAATCCTTGCTCTGTAATATTTAATGTATATGATGCATCTGTTAAATAATCACTCCATAAAGTTTGATCATTTACAACTTGTGTATCATCAATTGCATATCTCCATCTAGCAAATCCAGAGTCTCCATCGCTAAATGTTAGATTTACTAATTGTGATTTTTTCCAATCACATGATGTAGGATCAATTACAACCTCTGGAGCATCTGTATCATCTATTACAGTAAATGATTTTGTATATGCTTCAGATTTTATACCATTACGATTTGTTACAACTAGAGAATATGTATAATCTCCTGTTCCAAGAGTACTAGTATTAAAATCTAGTACTGTTGGTACATTACTTCCTGTATATGTTCCAATTTTTGCTGCACCTTTTTTCAAAGTCCATTCCCATCCTGTTATTTCAAGTCCAGCTGGATCATAAGATGTATCATTTACTACTAGTTTTTGATATTTTGTAATTCTGTTTGAACCATAATTAAAGCTTGCTACTGGAGCTCCATCTCCTATATATTTAGTTGTATAACTTGTTACTCCTTGGTAATCTGTAACCTCTAATTTTATTACATAAGGTTCACTTGCTGTATATGAAGTAAGTTTTCCTTCTGTCCAATCTGAGGCACTAGCTGCTTTATAATACCATTTCTCTTCTTTAATTCCCTTTCCAAAGCCTATATCTGTATTATTATCTAAGTCAAAAGAACTAGATGCAAGTGTAACAGCTGAACCAGATAGATTTACTGAAAAATCTGCAACTGGTCTTCTATGTGCATATATTGTTCCAACTAAATCGTCATCAAAGTATACATTATATTCACCTGGTTTATCAAAATTACACATTAAATCTGGTGTATATACTTCTGTACTTACTGATTGTCCTAAGTTATTATCAAAGTATGTATAATTATGATGTATCATCCATCTACCATTTGGAAAATCTTCTGATACCGCATCATGTTTTAAAGACGCTGGTTCTACTACTAAATCATTATCTTCTCCAACAATTACATACTCTGTATTATCTTGTTGTTCAATTAAGTTTTTAATATATATTGCAGTTTGTTCTACACAGTTTGAATAATTAGCGCTTGATACAAACACACCTTTTTCATCATTTTTATTTATGAAATCTTTTGTTGCTGACTCATTTGTTGTTGAGCCCCATTGAACAAAATGAATGTTATCATTTAAAGTACGTGTTAAAATTTCACCTATTGTATCAGTTCCTGTAAGAGTTTCATCAACCTCATCATCCACATTTACAACAACATGATGAGCATTTTCTCTCCACGTAGGCTCTCTTAACACATTTTGGAATTCTTTAAATACAGTATATGATACTGTAAAATCTGCAAACATTGCAGGTTGTGACCAGTTAACAAGTCCAAAAGATCCTTTATTTATTGCAGTACTTGTTGTATCTGTATAATTTAAGATAAGTGTACCATTTCTGTATGCTTTAATGTTATTTCCTTCTACAACAAATTTATAACTTACCCAAGCATTTTTTGTTGGCCATCCAGATGTAACTTTAGCTACAGGTTGTCCATATAATGATGTTATGTTATTTCCTTGACTATCTGATGGTATAAGCACGTTGTTTTGAATTTTATATAAACCATTTGGAGCCTTAAAATCTGAAACATTATTCATCTGTTCTATGTACATATATGTTGTAGCTTTCTTACTTGCTTGCGCTGTACTTTCAGGTGAATTCATGTTAAAACGTAAAAATACACCAACATAGTCATCGTCACTATCTGTTGTACGCATTTTAAATTCTATAGTCGCATCTTTTATATTGTAATTTTCTTTAGAATAAAATCCTGTTGCACCATTTGTGTTTAATTTATTCCAAATTACACTTTTACCTCCATAAGTAGTTAACGCCCAATTTCCTGCAACACCAATTCTTCCCCAATCATTAAAGATTGTACTTGCATCTGATGCATTAGTGGAAATCATTGCTCTATCTACTGTTTGAAATTCTACATTTGTAGTATTTATTCCTAAAGATTCAAGTTTTGCTCTTACATCCGCTTCAAATGAACTAAGATCCAAATTTGTCTCTTTAGATGTTAGCATAATGTCTACTATAGGTTTATTAGCGACAGTTAAACCGACTGAACTTCTTGCACCTTGTTCAGAAGTAGTATCATTTGCCATATATTCATTAATATTTTTAATATTCTCATTTTCTTTATTGTTACCTAAAACAATAGGCATAGCAATAGCTATACAAAAAAAGAATAATACGAATATTATAGCCTTTTTATTTACTTTCATATAACTCCCCCTTAAAAAATATCGCTATTTATGTCATTATATCATATATATAAATTATTATCTTATATAAGTCGCGATAATTCTTATTTTAAAAGGTAGTGTTACAAAAATATTTCATATATTGAAACAATGTTTCAATATTACTTATAAACACCTATTTTTACGCCAAAAAGCATAAAAAAAGGAGTAGTTTCCTACTCCAATTTTTTCATGATAATTATTTTCTAAGACCAAGTTTAGCAATAATATCTCTATATCTTTCAACATCTTTAGCTTCAAGATATTTTAAAAGTCTTTTTCTCTTTCCAACCATGATTAAAAGACCACGTCTAGAATGTTCGTCATGTTTGTGAACTTTTAAGTGAGCTGTTAATTCATTGATTCTTTCTGTTAGAAGTGCTACTTGTACTTCTGCTGAACCAGTATCATTTTCAGTTCTTGCATAAGTTGTTAAGATTTCATTTTTTCTTTCTTTAGTCATTGACTTTTTCCTCCTTCTTTTAACTTGCCTAAAGCCAAGATGTACTGAGGTATTTATGTATCATCTGAGCATTAGGTGATTTATAATAAATTACAAATGTAACTTATTTACTAATTATTAAACCCCATTTAGGTAAACCCAAGGGTTAATTGGAATACCGTTAACTCTTACTTCAAAGTGTAAGTGGTTACCAGTGGCCCAACCAGTCATACCGATACCACCAAGGTAGTCTCCTGCATTAACTACTTGACCTGCTGTAACACCTAAAGAGCTACAGTGTGCATAGATTGTAACAACACCATTTCCATGGTTTATTTTTACACAGTTACCATAACCTGTTGAATCCCATCCTGAGAATATAACTGTACCACCCATATACGCATATATTGCTGCGCCTGAAGCACCACCAATATCTACACCATTATGTCCATAATATCCCATATAATCACAGTTAATGTTTCTTCCAACTGTAGGCCATACTTTTGTACCATCTATTGCTGGAGTAACATTTCCACTATATACTGTTGTAGCATATTGTGTATATGTTGGTTTAGGTGGTTCTACTGGAATAACCACTGGTTTGTTTCTATCTATGATGTCTGCTAAAATATTATCTGCTCTATCAGTAGAAGTTATATTTTCTAGCTCTGAAACTTTTTGAACTTCTATTGATGACTCAACATCATCTACTTCTGCTTTAGCTTTTTGAACATAAGCTTCAGCTTGTTCTTCAGTTGTAAATGTCATTTTTTCACCATCTACAACTAATTCATAAACTGTAAATTCTGTTTGTATTTCAGCTCTTAAATTTGTATAAACATTTTGTTCACCTAAAAGTGAGTCTCTTATATATGTTTTTTCAAAAACTGGTTCACTTTCTAGATAAACTTTTACATTTTCGTCAATATTTTGTTTTTCAGCAACTAAGTCATTATATACCTCATCAAATTGCTGTTCATCTGAAAAATATCCAATGAATTCTCCATTGATATATGTTTTAACTGCTGGTTTATATGTATTAAGTACAGTTAAATATACAGCTGAAAAAATCATAACTAATGATATCACTGTAAATAATACGAATCTTAGTGTACTGAGCACACCTTTCTTTCCCATAATTAAATTTTGCACCTTCCTTTTTTCTAGGTTACATGTTAAATTATAACATTTTTACCCGTTTTTGTCAAATTGCACTATTTTTATTGTTCCAGAAGCAGACATAATTTTAGCACAGTGTTTTTCGTTTGTCAAGTTTTTAATTCTTTTGTAATATTAGTAACTTTTTTTTAATCTATATAATATAATGTATTCTTTTTGTCCTTTTTTAGTATAATATTATGTAAAAAATATTGTGCTTTATATTAAAATATAGTATAATATAGTTATACTAGTGATTAATTTCACCATAAAAAGGAGGGATTTTTTATGTTATCACTACCAATACCCATTTGGGTTGTATGGCTAATTGTCAGTGGTGTATTCTTTTTGGGAGAAATTTTTACTATTTCATTTTTGCTATTTTGGCCAGGTGTTGGAGCATTTCTTGCTTTCTTAACTAGCCTTATTGCCCCAGAGAACTTCATTGCACAAGTATTAGTTTTTGTAATATCTACTATAATAATGATTTTATTTACTAAACCACTAGTTAATAAAATATTTAAAAATAAAGATGATACTAGTATGAATAATAGTGCTGTTCTTGGTAAAAAAGGAATTGTTATTAAAAAGATGGATAATGCCAATCCAATAGGTCAAGTTAAAGTAAATGGTGAACTTTGGTCTGCCATTAAGTCAGATAAGGATAAATCTATCAATGTTGGAGAAAGTGTAATAATCGAAAAAATTGATGGAGTTAAACTTTTAGTAAGAAAACCATAAGGAGGTAAAAATATGGGGTTTGTTATTGTTATATTTCTTATTTTAATTTTTTGCTTAGTAGTTGCTGGTGCATCTATTAAAGTAGTAAAGCAATCTGAAATAAAAATTATCGAACGTTTTGGTAAATATAGTTTTACAGCAGAAGCTGGTTTAAACATATTACTTCCATTCGTAGATAAAGTTAGAGCTGTTGTTAGTTTAAAACAACAAACTATGGATGTTACTCCACAAAGTGTTATCACAAAAGATAACGTTACAATTACAATAGACACAGTTGTGTTCTATCAAATTATGGATCCAGTAAAAGCTGTATATGAAATTGAAAGCTTACAAAAAGGTATTGCATACATAGCTATTACAACAATTCGTGATATCGTTGGTAAAATGGATCTTGACGCTACATTCTCTTCTAGAGATGCAATCAACTCTCAATTAAGAGATGTTCTGGATGAAGCTACAGATAAATGGGGATGTAAAGTTGATCGTGTTGAAATAAAAGATATTAAACCACCTGCAGACATTAGAGATGCGATGGAAAAACAAATGAACGCAGAAAGAAATAAAAGAGCTATTATCCTTGAAGCTGAAGGTAAACGTCAAGCAGACATTACTCTTGCTGAAGGTAATAAACAAGCTACAATTCTTAATGCTGAAGCTGAAAGAGAATCAAGCATTAGAAGAGCACAAGGTATTAGAGAATCTAAAATACTTGAAGCTGAAGGTAATGCAGAAGCTATAAAGAAAGTTGCTGAAGCTAAAGCAGAAGAAATTAAAATGGTATATGGCGCAATAATGTCATCTAAACCAGATGAAAAACTTGTTGCTATTAAATCATTAGAATCATTAGAAAAAGTTGCAAATGGTTCTGCAAACAAAGTATTTATTCCATTTGATGCTACTAAAACATTAGGTTCTATTGCCGCAATGTCAGAAGCAGCTGGAAAGAAATCTACAAAATAATAATAAAAAATTACACCACCTTATATAGGTGGTGCTTTTTTATACTTATGCACTTTTTCAAATAATATGCTATAATATAATTGATGTATGGGAATATGGCTATATTTGGGCTCATACATTGATATAACTTACTTATGTAAAAAGAGGCTACTATAGGTAGTCTCCTTTTTATAATTGCTTAAATTGTTTTTTATGTAAATTTATGGTATAATATTACTATAATATATTTTTATTTTATTCAAAAGATATAATTATCCTTGAGGATTGTTATATCTTTTTTACAGATATATTATATTTGGTTACATTAGCAGTTCTCATTTCATAAAGAAATGAGGTAATAATATGAAAAAACAATCACATTCTACTGCTAGTGTACGCCATTACATTAGCAGTAATGATTTAAATACATTATACAATATAGTTAACTCAATTAGCGTAATACCTAAAGATTTAAATGAAGCTACATCTTTTGATGAAGTTCATTATCTTTCAGATAAATTACATGAAAAGGTTAATTGTATTTATAATATAATTTTAAAATAACTTTTTTATTTTCACTCATTTTCTATATATATTCACCAATTATATGAGAGCTGCTAATAAATACCAAATAGTTACATACTATTTGATTTTTTTGCGTTTTTTCAAATAATATGCTATAATATAATTGATGTATGGGAATATGGCGATATTTGAACTCATACATTAATGTGATTTTTTTCATATTGTGGAACTACTATTAAAGTAGTTCCATATATTTTTTGCTTTATTAAATAAAATACTATGTTATAATTGATTCATACCAATATATAAGGTTTTAATATATTGAAGTAGAATATTATTTAATTTTGATATTTTCCTTACCGAATGCAAGTTCTAGCCTTTCTTTTACAAGTTCACTATCTTGCAGAAAATATGCCTTATTTAATAGTTTCATTTTATTAGTTCCATCATAAAAAATATATACTTCATTTTTTCCAGGATATTCCTTTGCTAAATCTTTTATATATCCTATTACTCTCTCTTCTAAGTCTAGTTTATCTTTAGGAATTCTTACATATATTTTCTTTATGGTATTTTCAATTATTTTTATTTCTTTTTTAGGCTGTTCTTTACTTATATCACTATCTATAAGCACAATATTTGATGCTAGTATTTTTGTTTTCTCATCTTCTTTTATACTAACTTTTCCTGTAACTTTTATAATAGCTTCATCTTGAAGTATTCTTTCAAATTTTTCATAAACATTTGGAAATAATATAAGTTCAACTGTTCCATACATATCTTCTAGTTCGGCAAACATCATGTTTTTGCCAGATCTAGTCATTAATATTCTACCACGATTAAATATTCCACATATTGATACATTCTTTCCGTCATAATCCACATTTTGCTCTGACTCTTCTTCATCTTCTTGATTATCTTCATTTAATTCTATTGTAGTTACTGTAGAGTTTTTCTTTATATAGCTTTTATATTCATCTAGTGGATGACCAGATATATATAGCCCTAGCATTTCTCTTTCCATTTCAAGTAGATCTCTACTTGATGGAACTCTTCCACTTTTTTCCAATCTAATGCTTTGCCCTTCTTGTTCTATTTCTCCAAAGAAATCAATCTGATTTATATAATTTGTCTTACGTGTATGATTTATTCCATCTACAATTGTTTCAAAATTGTCTAATAGATCATATCTGTTATATTCCTTTTCTATTTCATCAAAGCATCCTGCTTTAATTAGACTTTCTATACATTTTTTATTAATTGCATCTCCAGACACTCTCTGACAAAAATCTATAAAGCTTTTATAATTTCCATTTATTTTTCTTTCTCTAATTATTTCATTAATTGCATTTTCTCCAACATTTTTTATTGAGTTTAGTGCAAACCTGATTTTGCCATCGATTACTGCAAATTTTGCATAACTATCATTAATATCTGGTCTTAATACCTCAATTCCTAGTTCTTTGCTCTCATTTATATATACTGGTATCTTATTTTGATTTCCAATAAAAGAATTCATATATGCAGCTAAAAATTCACTTGGATAATGACATTTTAAATATGCAGTTTGATATGCTACGACAGCATATGCCGCAGCATGAGACTTATTAAAGGCATATTTTGCAAATTCGGCCATTTCGTCAAAAATCTTATTTGCACTTTCCTCATCTATTCCATTATTTTTAGCCCCTTCTACAAATACTTCTCTTTCCTTGTTCATAACATCGATTTTTTTCTTTCCCATAGCTCGACGAACAATATCTGCTCTACCTAAACTATATCCAGCAAGATCTCTAAATATTTGCATAACTTGTTCTTGATATACCATACATCCATATGTTGGCTTTAATATCTTTTCTAATGAAGGATGAGTATATACTATATGTTCTTTGTTATTTTTATTCATTATATATCTAGGAATTTGATCCATTGGACCTGGCCTATAAAGAGATATCATTACTATAATATCTTCTATAGAATCTGGTTCCATCTTCATCATCATTTTTCTAAAGCCAGGACTTTCCATTTGGAATACGCCAAGTGTTTTTCCAAGTGTTAACATTTTATATGTTTCTTTGTCATCATACTCTCCAAAATCCACATCAATATTTCTAATTTTTTTAATTAACTTTTTAGCCTCATCTATAACAGTCAATGTTCTAAGTCCTAAAAAATCCATCTTAAGTAATCCAAGTTCTTCTAAAAGAGTCATTGTATATTGTGTTGATATTTGTCCTTCATTTTCATATAATGGTACATAATTTACTACTGGTTTTTTAGTAATTACCACTCCACATGCATGAGTAGATGCCTGTCTTACAAGCCCCTCAATTTTTTTAGATATATCTATTATTCTTCTAGTTTCTATATCTTCATTATATAGTTTTCTTAACTCTGGATTTTCATCAAGAGCTTCATCTATTTTTATTTTAAGATTATGAGGTATAAGTTTTGCTATACTATCTGCTTTTTGATATGGTATATCTAATACTCTTGCTACATCACGTATTGCAGCACGAGCAGCCATTGTTCCAAAAGTAATAATCTGTGCTACATGATCTTTTCCATATTTATTTGATACATAGTCTATTACCTCTTGACGTCTTTCATAGCAAAAATCCACATCAAAATCTGGCATACTTACTCTCTCTGGATTTAAAAATCTCTCGAAGATTAAGTTAAATTTTAAAGGATCTATATCTGTTATTCCTATTAAATAAGCTGCAATTGAACCTGCACCACTTCCACGTCCTGGGCCTACAGGTATTCCTTGAGATTTTGCATAGTTAATGAAATCTGCAACTATTAAGAAATAATCTATATATCCCATTTTGTCTATTACACTTATCTCATAATCTAATCTTTCTTTTACTTTTTCGTATTCAGAAGCATTATATCGTTTCTCTATTCCTTCATAGCATTTTTTAGTAAAATACTCTAAATGTGTAATATCTTCATCTATTTTAAATTCCGGAAGTATTGTATGTCCAAATTCTAATTCTACATTACACATATCTGCTATTTTCAAAGTATTTTCAATAGCTTCTGGGGCATATGAAAACGCTTCTTTCATCTCATCTGGAGACTTAAAATAAAATTCATTTACTTTAAATCTAAATCTATCTTCATCATTTAAAGTTTTTCTTGTTTGTATACATAGTAAAACTTCGTGAAAATCATAATCTTCTTTATTTAAGTAATGACAATCATTGGTTGCTACAAGTCCTATTCCATATTCCTTTGAAAACTCTACTAATTTTTGGTTAACAAGAATCTGCTCTCTTAACTTATTTTCTTGTATTTCTAAAAAATATCTATCTTTTCCAAAAATACTTACATATTTTTCAAGCATTTCTCTTGCACCTAAAATGTCTCCATTTACAATCTTTCTAGACAACCCTCCAGCAAGACATGCAGATAAGCATATTAAGCCCTCATTATATTTTTCTAAAACTTCCATATCTATTCTTGGTTTATAATAAAAACCTTCTGTATAGCCAATTGAACATAGCTTTACCAAATTATTATATCCAGTGTTATTCATTGCAAGTAATATAAGATGGTTAGGTTCTGTATCTATTCTACCTTCTTTATCCCATCTACTTCTTGGTGCAACGTAAAATTCACAACCAATAATAGGTTTAATTCCATTTTTTTTGCACTCTTTATACATTTCTATAGCGCCAAACATATTTCCATGATCTGTTATTGCTACTGCAGGCATACCATATTCTTTAGCTTTTTTTACTACTTCTTCTATTTTTATTGCTCCATCGAGTAAACTGTACTCTGTGTGCAAATGTAAATGAACAAAACTCACTCCTATCACCTGAATGTATTATATCAAAAATATAACTTAAAGTACAGAAAAAGAGTAAGAAAATTAATTCTTACTCTTCAATTTTATGTATTTTTGATATGCTTTCCTTAAAGCTGTTTCTCTACAATAAGAACAATATACTTCATAATAAAATACATATTCTCTAAATCTAAATTCCTCTATATAATCTATATTACTTCTTTCATTTTCTAGTTCATATAATGGTATTTTTCTAAGCTCATGTTTTAATTCTAATCCAAGTGGGATAATTATTATATTTACTTTTTTTCTCCTTTATTACTAATTTACATAAATATTACATAACCACTAAAGGCTAAAAGAACAAAGTAACAAATTTTATTTGTTACACTCCAAAACTATGAAATAGTCTTGTTTTTTTTATTAAGATGTTGTATTTAAGTTTCCACCTAAATATTTAGGCCACCCTT
>CANCXL010000026.1 GCA_947381905.1 uncultured Clostridiaceae bacterium
TATTCCTTCATCATACTTTTTTGCCCAGTATTCAAGTATTCTTTCTGTCATATACTTATATGGTGCCACTTGCATCTCTATATTTATATTTTCTGTACCATTTGCTTTAACTGTTACATCAAGTATTGTTGTTTTTCCATCTATTGCCTCTGGTAGTAATATTGGATTTTTAGATAGATCTATACTATCATATTTTTTATCTAGTACTTTCTCTATAAAATCTGCTGTTATCTCTTCGTTTCCAACCTCTCCAAATATTTTCCTAAACACATAGTCATTTGTAGGCTTTAGTGGTTCGTTTTTTTCTTCATTATCCATTTTTATTATACCTCCCTTTTGGTAATACAATAGCTATTCTTATTACAATAATGATTATAATTACTCTTTATTTTAATGTAAATACTTTTGGGTTCACCTTACATAACTAGTGTTTTCATATTTTTTCATATTGTCAAAAAAGACAAACTATTTTCAGTTTGCCTTTAATTTTTTTATATCTCTTTTTTTAAATCATATATCTTATCTAAAATCATATCTGAATACTCTTGTAATCCCTTTTTATCTTCACTTAAATTTTCTGGTAATTCTACTGGATCTCCAAAAACTACATTAACTTTAGAAAACAATCTTGGATTTTTTGTTATATACACTGGTACTATTGGTACTCCTGCTTTTGATGCAATATATGTAGAACCAAATTTAGCTTTGCCTCTTTCTTTATCCTTTTTTATTCTAGTTCCCTCAATAAAGATAAGTAGTTTTGCATGGTCGTTATTTTCAATTGCATTTATTGAATGAAGAAGACTACTTGCATCTTTTTGTCCACGTTTAATTGGAAAAACATTGTATGCTTTAAGAAGCGCTGACATTAATTTATTTTTAAATAGTTCTGCTTTTGCCATAATCCACAAATCATCAACTTTAAATCTAACCCAAAACGGATCAAATGAGTGTGAATGGTTTGGACATATTACACATTTATCTACATTTTGAAGTTTTTCTGCATTTATGTACTTTACTCTAAAAAATACATGTCCAAACATTACCTTCAAAAAGCCTAAAAAGCCTTTTTTAAGAATTTTCATTTATATCTACCCTTTCTTTAATTTTTTCTACAACAAGATTTTCTACCTCTTCTAAAGTATAATTTGTTGTATCAATCTCATATGCATCTTCTGCTTTTTTTAATGTTCCTACAGAGCTTGATTTGTCATTATTATCTCTAAATTTAACGTTTTCTAATATTTCTTCATAAGGAATATCTATTCCTTTTTCTTTATTTTGCTCAAATCTTCTTTTTGCTCTTTCTTCTGCAGACGCAACAAGATATATTTTAACTTCGGCATTAGGGAACACATTTGTTCCAATATCTCTTCCTTCCATTACTATTTTCTTACCTTGTGCAAGCTTTCTTTGAAGGTCTACCATAGAGTTCCTTACAACTGGTATATGTGAGACTTGCGATACTAAATCATTTACTTGTTTTTCCCTGATTTTTTTAGATACGTCCTCATCATTTAAATAAAACTTATCTTCGCCATTTTCATTTGTCATTTCTAGTTTTATCTCTTTTAGTAATTTTTCTATTTTATCTATTTCATCTAAATTTATCTTATTATATATCATTGCAAGAGTTACAATTCTATACATTGCTCCTGTATCCATATATACAATAGAATATTTTTTTGCTATATTTTTGGCCAAAGTAGATTTTCCAGTACCTGCTTCTCCATCAATAGCTATAACATAATTTTTACATATATTTTCCATGTTTTTTGCCTCTTCCCTTTATTTTTTCATAGAAATATGTTATCATATATCCAAAGATTTGTAAAGCTAATTTTAATGAAAGGAAGTTGATTTACGTGGCAAAAGATTTAGAACTTTTTGACAATAAAATAATAGTATTGTATATTCTAGAAAAAAATGCAAAATCATTATCTATTGAGCAAATAGTTAAGTTCTGTGAAGATTTTGAAGATATCACTTATTTTGATATATGCACATACATTCAAGAGTTAAAATCTAACAACTATGTAACAGAGTCTTTAAGTGATTCTGGAGAACAGCTATATAGTATTACACCTTCGGGTCTTTTGACCCTACAAGAATTACTAGAATTAATACCAGGTGTAAACCTACACAATATAAAAAAGATAATAAATAAAAATATTGTGAAAGTAAAAACAGACTTTTCGGTAGATAATATAGTTGTACCATTAAATGATAGATATAAAGTTACATGCTATATTAAAGAAGGAAGCGATGAGTTAGTAAGTATAACTATGTATGCCTCAGATAAATCCCAAGCACGTAATATCACACGCAACTGGAATAATGATGCAGTAGGCATATATGAAAGATTATTAGAAATGATGACAAAAGAATCTTCAAGTGACGATGAAGACTAAACTTGAAACATTTATTATTTTGTCATATAATACAATTATTGTTAAGGAGTGAATATAATGTTAGATATAAAATTTGTAAGAGAAAATCCAGAAATTGTTAAAGAAAATATTAAAAATAAATTTCAAGATGAAAAACTTCCTCTTGTAGATGAAGTTATTGAACTAGATAAAGATATAAGAAAATTAAAACAAGATGGTGATGTTTTAAGACAAGAAAGAAATACAATTAGTGATTCTATCGGAAAACTAATGAGAGAAAAAAATATAGATGAAGCTAATGCAAAAAAAGAAGAAGTTGTAAAAATAAATAGTAAACTTGTTGAAATAGAAAACAAAGAAAATGAATTATCTCTTAAATTAAGAGAAAGAATGTTAGTAATACCAAACATTATGGATCCTTCTGTTCCAATAGGAAAAGATGATTCTGAAAACGTTGAAATAGAAAAATTTGGTGATCCTTTTGTTCCAGAATATGAAATTCCACATCACGCAGATATTTGTGATGCACTTAATGGTCTAGATAAAGAAAGTGCTGGTAGAACAAGTGGTAATGGATTTTACTATCTTCTTGGAGATGTTGCAAGATTACATGAAGCAATGCTTGCTTATGCTAGAGACTTTATGATTAATAAAGGATTTACATATTGCATTCCTCCATTTATGATTCGTAGTGATGTTGTAACTGGAGTTATGTCTTTCCCTGAAATGGATGCTATGATGTATAAAATCGAGGGTGAAGATTTATACTTAATTGGAACAAGTGAACATTCTATGATTGGAAGATTTAAAGATCAAAAAATAAAAGAAGAAGATTTACCAGTATGCCTAACTTCTTATTCTCCATGTTTTAGAAAAGAAGTCGGATCTCATGGCATTGAAGAAAGAGGTTTATACAGAGTTCATCAATTTGAAAAACAAGAAATGATTGTTCTTTGTAAACCAGAAGATGCTATGGAATGGTATGATAAACTATGGAGCTATACTGTTGAATTTTTCAGAAGCCTAGATGTTCCAGTAAGAACATTAGAGTGCTGCAGTGGAGACTTAGCAGACTTAAAAGTTAAATCTTGTGATGTTGAAGCTTGGAGCCCAAGACAAAAGAAATATTTTGAAGTTGGTTCATGCTCTACTTTAGGAGACGCACAAGCAAGAAGACTATCTATTCGTGCTAGAGGTGAAAATGGCAATTACTTAGTAGCTACACTAAATAACACATGCCTTGCTACTCCACGTGGATTAATAGCATTCCTTGAAAATAACTATAATGAAGATGGTTCTATCAATATACCAAGTGCACTATCTCCATATATGGGTGGTATGACAAAAATTATGCCAAAGAAAAAATAAATAAAAACAAGAGACCTTGAAATTAATCAAGGTCTCCTTTTTTAGTACAATTTGTAATTGGATACATTAGGATGAGCTTTAGTATAATTACATGCTTTTTCTGTTACTTTATAAACCATGTCAAAGTCGTATCCTTGTAAATATCTTATCTTAAATCTTACTTTAAAACCAAAATCATCTACAAATACTATATATGAATTATTGTTACAATAATAGAATTCTTCTTCAAGTGTTTTAAACTCTAATCCATCATATGGTTCTTCAACATATACTCCGTCAAAATATACAGTTGTTTGTTCATCTAATGCTATGTCAAAAAGCTCTTTTATTTTTCTTGTGTTTGCATCAACTTGTTCCTTTGTGCAAGTATCCAAACTCAAATCCTTTTCTTTAATGTCCTCAGTTATACCCAAGAACACTTTCAAATTATTCTTGTTCATAACGAACACTCCCCTTTCTGACCAACATCGAAATATCTAGTTGTATCTAATATATATATTTACATATATTAAGGTCTTTTTTTAACCTGAAAGCATTATACCATAATACTATAAAGCTGTCAATTAATTTATGTAAATATAAATACAGTCAATTTACAAATTATCCAAAATATGTTATTATAGTAATACTATAGAAAGGAATTAATATCATGTTAAAGAATGTAAAATTTGAAGCTTCTGTATATGATTATTCAAAGCTTATAAAAACAGACAAAACTCAAATTGTACTTGTTGGTAAATCAAATGTTGGTAAATCTTCTTTTATCAATGCATTATGTAATAATAAAAAACTTGCAAAGGTTGGACAAACACCCGGAAAAACTAGAAGTATAAATTACTATAATGTAAATAATGAATACTATCTTGTTGACTTACCAGGATATGGATATTCAACAATGTCAGAATCTGAAAAAAACAAGATAAATAAACTAATTGATACATATGTATCCACTACTCCAGAAATTAAACATATATACTTTTTAGTAGATATTAGAAATAAACCTTCACAAAACGATAGAGCAATGTACGAATGGCTTCTTGCAAAAGAAATTCCATTTAGCATTATTGCAACAAAAGCAGATAAAATTGCAAAAACTAAAATGCAGACTCAAGCAAATGAAATAACAAAATATTTATTTGCAAAAGAAAAAATTACTCCATTTTCAAGCGATAAAAAAATAAATATAGATCTAATATGCAATGAAATTGAGGAAATCGCAAAAAAATAAATAGGATTTTTTATCCTATTTTTTTATTCCATTTTTCGCCCATTATCTTATAAAACATATTTCCTTTTACATCATAGTAATATCTAACTACTTTGTAATGTTTTCCCTCTTTAGTAAAACTTTCAGCCTCTTTAGCATTTCCATAATCTATTATGTTTAAAATAGCTCTATTTCTTAATAAAGAATTTAAATAACTAGTAGCATACTTAAGGCTTGCTGTTGAAACTTTTCTTAAATATTTTTCCACAACTTCTCTTTCTTCTAGTGATTCTATATTATCTAATTTAATCTTAGATTTTTTGTTATTTTCAATAAGTTGTATCTCCGTATTTGCTCTACTATACTTTCTTACAATATAATACTTTTTAGCTTTACTAATATTTTGAGTTATATTTATAAGATATACCTCTACAACAAAATTATTTTCCATATTCCTCTCCTTAATCCTAAATTTAAGATATAATTTATATATACCATATATTTGTATTATAGCACAAATATAGATTATTGTAAACTAACAGAATAAAAGACTAGGATTTACCTAGTCTTTTATAATTCTAACTTCTTTACTTTTAATTTTGCCATTTGTAAATGCACCAACTACCTCTGCAAGATACTCCTCTGATACCTCTACTATACTAGTATCTTCTCTTACCTCAATTATTCCAATATTTTCAGATTTCATTCCAGTTAATGCTCCTAGTGCACCAACTATATCTTTTGCTTTAATCTGATCCTTCTTTCCAAGAGATAATGTAACTATATATAATCCTCTCTTGCTTATTGGAAAATCTGTTTTAGTTATTTTGTCTTGTGCCTCTTTATCCATTGGAACATCAATTTGTTCCATTTTAGTCATCGTATACTCTTCAATCTGTTTTATTCTTTCTAATTGCCCTCCAGTATACAAAGTATATGCTGCACCACTTTTACCATTTCTTGCAGTTCTACCAATTCTATGTACATAATACTCGTTTTCATATGGTATATCATAGTTAATTACAAGATCCATATCCTCTACGTCTATTCCTCTTGCAAGTACATCTGTTACAACAATCGTATCAAGTTTACCTGCTTTAAGTTTTTTTAATATAGCTTCTCTTTCCTCTTGAGAAAAATCACTGTTTAGCATTTCAAGTTTTATTCCTTTTTCTCTTAAGTAATTATATAACTCTTCTGTCTTTTTCTTCGTATTACAAAAAACTACACTGTTTGTTGCATTTTCTTTTTTTAGAATTCTTAATACACATTCGTTTTTCATCTTGACTTTCACATCTATTGCATATTGATCTATATTATCTACAAGCATTGTAGCATTGTCTTTACACTCAACATATTCTGCTTTTTTAATTTTCTTTTGAACTATATCTTTTACTCTATTATCTATTGTTGCAGAAAAAAGTAATTTTTGAGAGTATTTGCCAGCATGATCTAAAATCTCATTTACTTCTTCATAAAATCCCATGCTAAGCATCTCATCTGCCTCATCTAGTACTACAGCTTTTATATTTGTCATTTTAAGCATTTTCTTCCTTATTACGTCAAGTAATCTTCCTGGAGTACCAACGACTATTTTTACGCCCTTTCTGAGTGAAATAGCCTGCATCCTATAGTCTTGTCCCCCTAAAATGGCAATAGAATTTATTCCATGTAAATATTTACAGAACTTTCTTGTCTCTGAAACTATTTGTGTTGCAAGCTCTCTTGTTGGAGTTATAACTAAAACTTCTGTATTCCTATTTCTTACATCTATATTGCTAATTAATGGCAACATAAAAGCAGCAGTCTTTCCTGAACCAGTACTAGACATTGCCACTACACTCTTTCTTTGTAATATTTTATCTATTGTAGCCTCTTGAATCTTTGTCATATCATGATATCCAAGTTCCTCAACAGCTCTAATTATATTTTTATTTAGTTTTGTTTCATTAAATTTCATATTATATTTTTCCTTTACATAAGTATTATAGCATAGTATTTAATTATTTACAAGAAAAAAAGGAGACCAGGATTTCTCCTGGTCAAAGGTTTATATATGAAAAAATTTCTTATTAAAATTTCTTGCATTCAATTTATACTTTAATTATACATTTCAATTATGATAATTTTATGATTATTAATTGAAATATATTAGAAAATGTTGGTGAGGATTTTACTCCTCACCTCTGGTTTATATATGAAAAATTATAGTTATATATTAATATAGTTTTGTGATAGTTTTATGATTATTTCTTGTTGCAATAGTAAAATATATAAAAAAATGAATTTTTACTACCAATTTTTAATATATAATTAATGAGGTGATTAAATGCTTGATTTAAAAGGAAGTGGCGTCGCACTTGTTACTCCTTTTACAGAAGATGACAAAATAAACTACGAAAAAGTTGAAGAACTAATTGAATATCATATAGCAAACAACACTGATTTTATAGTAATTTGTGGTACAACTGGTGAAAGCGCTACACTAAGTGAAGATGAAAAAAAAGAACTTATATCTTTTAGCATTAAAAAATGTAAAAAAAGAATACCAATAATTTGTGGTACTGGTTCTAATAATACTAGCAAAACTATAGAACTATCTAAATATGCTAAGTCTCAAGGTGCAGATGGGATTCTTGTTGTAACACCATATTATAATAAGGCAAATGAGAAAGGATTATATGAGCATTATAAAATAGTTGCAGAGTCAGTCTACCCAATGCCAATTATTTTATATAATGTACCTTCAAGAACTGGTGTAGATATATCTATTAATAATATTGTAAATTTATCTAAAATAGATAATATTATAGCAATAAAAGAAGCAAATCCATCTTTAGAAAAAATTGCAAGAATTATCCACCATACAAGAGATACTGACTTTAAAGTATTTTCTGGTAATGACAATCTTACATACCCAATACTTTCAATTGGTGGTGCAGGTGTAATTTCTGTATGTGCTAATATTATTCCTGATGTAATGCATAAAATATGTAACTACTCCAAAAATTCTCTTGACTTATTTATTAAATATCTTCCTATTATGGATGAACTTTTTACAGATGTTAATCCTATAATGATAAAAGATGCTATGAATTATTTAAACTATAATGTTGGTGATGTACGTTTACCATTATATAAAACAACACAAGAAAAACATGACAATTTAGTAAAAATAATAGACGAGATTTTATAATCTCGTCTATATTATAATATGTTATCTAGTAGCACTCTTTGTCTTTTAACAGTATGCTCTAAATCTCTTTTTATCTTCTCTATTGCAACATAGCACTCTTCTTCGTTTTCAAACTTTATATATTCTTTAAGCTCTATTATAGCTTCGTCTATATCGTCAATTTCTTCATGTATGATAAATACATTCCATAAATTTTTAATTTTAGTCCAATTGTCAAAAGTAATTTCTACTTGCTTATTGGCTGCTTCATAGTTAGAATTATTTATTGCATTTTCAATATAATCTATTTCAGATAATATATATACAGAGCTTTTATCTAAATACTTTATTTCTCCTATTCCACCACCTAAGAGTATTAATATGCATATAATCATTATTATTACCTGTTTCATATTACACCTCTTTTTCTTTTAGTTGATAAACAAATTTATAATCTGAATCCATTTGTCCAACTAAGATATCTTCAAGTTTTACTTTTTTAGCCTTTAATAGCCTTTCTACATCTCCCTTAGTAATACCAATAAGTTCCATATTCGAATCAGAAAATTTACCATCTTCTATTACATTTACAGGAAGAGAATCTATATTATCACTATTTTTTACTACACTTAAATTTCCATTTGTCTCAATTATAGCATATTTTACATCAGAGACTGAAAAAATATCTTTTTCGTGTAGCTGGCTCATTAGATCTGATACTGTATATTTTTGATTATTAAATTCTTTTTCTATTATCATTCCATCTTTTATTATAAGTATTGGTTTACCACATATAACATCTTGTATCTTATTACTTGAATGATTAAGAAGTAAAAATATAAGATAAGCAAGTAAAAGCGTAATAATAGGTACAATACCATCAAGAAGTGATAGTCCTCTAGAAGACATAGGAGCAGATGCAAGATCTGATATTACTATTATTATAGCAAGTTCAAAAGGTTGAACTTTAGATAATTCTTTTTTTCCCATTAATCTAATTACTAAAAAGACTACACAATATAAAATTAATGCTCTAAAAAATACTATTAACATGTTTATATCACCTAAATATATTTTTTACATATTTATTTATTTTATACAAATAATAATAAAAAGAGGTGAATTTATGTCTTTAAGTTTAAAACACATATTTATTCGTTTATTTATATCAATTTCAATTTTTGTTTTTACAATATATCTTACACCGAATTTTTATGTTTCAAATTTATATATACTGTTTATATCTGCATTTTTTGTAATTTTAATTGACTATATCATATCTCTTATTACAGGTATTCATGACTATCCAATAGGAAGAGGTCTTGTTGGATTTTGCAGTGCAGTAGTAATTATTTATGCCACACAATTTTTTATTTCTGGATATAGTATTTCTTTAATTAGTTCACTAATTGCTGCATCAATCTACTCTATAACAGATTATCTTCTTGAAAATGAAAGAATGGAATAGTTATCTATTCCATTCTTATAATTTATACATATATATTTTTTTACTTACTATTTTGCTAAATGAATATCTAATGTTAATAAGTCTTTTACCTCAGATTCAGTTATAGACATGTCTTCACCATTTTCAATTGTTAGATAATATGCATAATCATCAGATATTTTAGTATAATAAAATACTGTTTCATATTTATCTCCATAGTTATTTTCATATGTTAAAGTAGCAGTATTAAATGTAATATTTCCTACTTTTACAGTTTTTGTATCAGAAAGTTTAACATTTTTATAATAGTCATCGTCTTCAACTTTAGTATCATATTGGCTTTTAATATCTTCTTCTACTTCTTCCATATCTAGATATGCAGTAATATCTACATCTGCTCTATTATATTCTTTATCTTCTTTTGAATATAAAACATAGTTTTCATCATCTGCATACATTCTAAGTGAAGATGGTACATTGTATAATATAGCATCATCATCATATGTTAATACATAATATTGATTGTTTTTAAGAGTTACACCCTTTGGTAATTTTTTATCTGTAGATACAGAAGTATCATCTGGTTCATCAAATCCACCAATATTTAAATATTTACTTAAATCACCAAAATTATCTTCAAGTACTTCATATAATTTTGAATTAGTGAAGTTATCATAAATAGTTTCCATATCTTCTTGTGTCATAGATTCTACATCTATAGCAGATGCTGTATCAATAGGAGTTATTCCTTTATTATATACACTAGATGTTACAAGGTTTACAGATATTTTTCCAAATTCTTCAATTTCTGCACTAATTGTTATATCTTTTTCTTTTTTAGTTGCTTTATTTACAACTATAGTAGCAGAACCTAGTTCTTGAGTTGAACCATATGCAACACCTTTAAGGTTTAGTTCATATGTATTTTTTTCTGTATTAATTACTTCAAGATAAGCTTCATTGTATCCTGCAGAAAATACTACAGCAGCACCAACAAATTTATTTCCAAGACCAGATGTGTAATAATGAACTGTAATTGTTACATCTTCTGCAGTGCTTCCCATAGAATCTAGTGCTTCATCTGCATATTTTTCAAGATAATCAAGAGCTGATACAATAGAATCTCTATCTTCATATAATTCTAAGAAACTATTGTCAAGCTTAAGAGTTTTTGCAGTATTTTTTACTACATCACAGAATTGTTGCATTGTCATTGTTATAGTGTTATCTTTTACTTTTTTATCTTTTCCACTTATATTTACTGTTACTTTTTGTGTTTTAAATAAGTCTTTAGATAAATTATTGTTTATTGTAGTTGAAATTTTATTTGCAGCTTTTTTAGATGCAACTTTATTTGCATTTGAAACTTCACCTACATATTCGTTTACTGTTTCCTTATATTCTTCTGGAATCGCAACTTTTACAACTTTATCATATAAGTTATTTTCTTTAACATATACTTGATTATTTGCAATATCTGCCATTACACTTGCTGCTAAATATGAATCAGATTTTTTAGATAAATCAAGCCCTACTACATATTGATTTTTATCTAAATCATATTGAATATTTGTTGATGCTTTAAGTCCATCAACATATTCTTTTATTTGAGCATTATTTGTAGAGATTTCAACGCTTGTTGTAACATTTGCACTTTTTGCTGTTGATGCTTCTCCTACATATAATTCATTAATTGCAGATTTTATTGCAGATTTATATAATCCTTCTGCATCTTTTGAGCTTAGTACAACAAGTAGTATAATTGATATAACTGCTACAACTGCAACTACTGCAAGAATTGCAATAGTAATTACACTATGTCTATTACCAGATGTAGGTTTTACTGTTTCATTTTTTGTCTCTTCTTGTTTTTCTGTTTTAACAGTATTTGTAACATTAACTTTTTTTATTTCGTTACTTACTACCTCTTTAGTTTCTTCTACTGTTTCTTTTGTTTGAGTTATTGGTTCTTCTGTTTCTTCTTGAACTGGTGTTTCTACCACTTCTTCATTTTCTTTAGCCACAGGCTCTTCTTTTTCAACTGGAGATCCACAAAATGGGCAAAATGCATTATTTTCATCGATCTCATTGTTACATTTAGAACACTTCATTTAATTTCCTCCTTTTTCATATATTAACTTTTGTAACTACTATAATGATATAATAAACGACAAAAAAAGTAAACATTTTCATACTTTTTTTGCCGTAATTCATCTAAATTTAAATTATATTATTTCTAATATATGACAAATCTTTATTTAAACCGTCCCTTATAAGCTTATGCTCCTTTATAACTCTCATTACACAATCTATGTTATTACATAAAATATTATATTTTTCTCCATATGTATCTTCTATGTAATATTCTCCATTTTGACAAGGAGAAGAACATATTGCATCTTCTTTTCTGTCCTCTACAAATGACCCAATCATACAATATCTTGAAGACATTGCAGTGATATATCCGTTTACTAGTTCAATATTACATACCTTATTTAATTTATTTATTTGATCATTTGTTGCATCAAATCCAGGAGTTATAATATCAAAACCTAATGAATTTAAAAACATAGCGCTATAAGAGTTAGTTACATTAAAGCTGTAATCTGCAACAAGATTAAACTCATATTTCTTCTTAAGTTCTAAAACTTTATCTAAATATTTAAAGCTACCAAGAACAATAGTGCTTACACCCATTCCAAGTAGTTTTTCTAAATTAGATACTAAATATCTATCTAGATTATTTAATACAAAATTAGATATTACAATTCCTAAATTATATTTTGAATACTTGTGCATAATGTCCTTTTCATATTTTACATAGTCTTCTGCTTGAAAATCTATTCTTTCTAGATTTTGTGAAAATCTCTTTGTATATTCTTTATAATAATCTATATTACAATTATATTTATATACTGACAAAATATTCTTTTGTCTTTTTATGTTTTCTTTTTTATAACTTATTTTAAGTCTACTATCTAGCTTATCATATATAGAACCTATTTCGCGACCTTTAGCTAGTTTCTCTTCAATCTTTTCTACAAAATTTCTTCTTATATCATTAAGCTGTGAAACTCTTAAAAATAGCCCTTTTTGAATATAGCCTACCACCTTAGTAAAACTTATTCCAGTGTCTATAGTTTTTGAAAAGCAACTTTCTATTGATTCAAGTGTTAGTTCTTTATTTTGTGCAAGCTCAGGCATAACATTTGTATTATATGTATACATTTCACCATTTAAAATAGCACTTAAAGTTACAGGAGAATTGCTTTTTATATTTACATTTAATACAAGTTCTCTTCTTCTTTTATTCTTTTCTAAATAGTTGTTTTGTACAAATAAATTAAGCTTATATTTTGATGTCTTATATATCTTATCTGATTTAGAAACAAAGTCTTTTATATCGCCTAAATATATAATTTCTCCTTTATGGCATTCTTTATTGATAATATTTCCTTTATCATCTTTAATACATGTAACTATTGTAGAGACAACACCTTTTTTTGAATATATTTCTATTCCATCATGCAAGTCTATGTCTTCTTCAAGCCTTACTTTAACAAATTTAGAGTTTTGCTCAATAACTTCACCAAGATATAATCCTGTGTTTTTAGGAGATAAAGTTGTTATACTATTTTTATATTTTATTCCATCTAAATAGCCATGGCTTTTTCCATTTCTATTAAACATTTGAATTAGATTCTTTTCATCATTTGCGTCTATATCTATTTTTTTCTCTTTTTTATACATATCAATATATTTTCTATATGTACTTATTACAAGAGCAACATATTCTGGACTTTTATTACGTCCTTCTATTTTAAGTGATGTTATATTGCTTTCTATAATCTTATCTAAAATATCTAATCCATATATATCCTTTTTACTAAGTAAATAAGTTTTTGGACTCATTTTTTCTTTATCTTTATATAATGTATATCTCATTCTACAAGGCTGTGCACACGCACCTTTGTTTGCACTTCTTGTACCAATTGCAAGAGATAATAAACACTGACCAGATAAACTTACACAAAGTGCACCATGAATAAATGCTTCTATTTCTATACTTGTATTATCTGTAATATATTTTACTTCTTCTAAAGTCAACTCTCTTGCAAGTACTACTCTTTTAAATCCAATACTTTCAAGAAACTTAACTTGTTCTAAGGAATAAGCACTCATTTGAGTACTCGCATGCATATGTAAATCTGGCATAATATCATGTATTATACTTGCAAGACCTATATCTTGTAAAATAACTGCATCAAGTCCTGCCTCATATAGTTTAATAAGAAGCTCTAAAGCATCTTTTATATCATCGTCTTCAAGTAATGTATTAAGTGTTAAATATACTTTAACACCTCTTACATGTGCATACTTAATACAATCAATATACGAACTTAATGTAAAATTTTTTGCCATTACTCTTGCATTATGCTTTCCAAGCCCCATATATATTGCGTCAGCCCCAGCATTTACTGCAGCTTTAAAGCTTTCTTCGTTTCCTGCAGGAGCTAGTAATTCTAAATTTTCTTTCATAGACATTCTCCTCTGTTACAAATACAATTATATCATTTTAAAATATTTGTGTAAATATAAAAGTGTAGCAAAATTTGCTACACTTTTTATCTACTTGTTTTTTAAATTTTTTTGTCTTACTATTTCATACATACATATTGCAGCAGAAACTGATGCATTTAATGATTCAATATTTCCAGTCATTGGAATTTTAATTACTCCATCACAATTTTTAAGTACCAAATTTGAAATTCCAGAGCCTTCATTTCCAACAACTATTCCAATAGGTCCAGATAAATCTGTACTATATACATCTGTTGCACCTTCCATATCTAATCCATAAATCCATAAACCTTGTTTTTTTAGATATTTAATACTTTCAGTAATATTTGTAACTCTTGCAATCTTTACATAGTTGCATGCCCCAGCAGCTACTTTTTCAACTGTATCAGTAACTTGAGACGCATTTCTCTTTTGAATAATTACACCATGTGCACCTAGACACTCTACACTTCTTACTATAGCACCCAGATTTTGTGGATCTTCTATCTTGTCCAATATGATTATAAAAGGGGGTTCATTTCTCATACTTGCTTCTTCTAGTATGTCGTCTATAGTATAATAGTTATAGTCTGTAACAGATGCTACAATTCCTTGTGAATTTTTTAATTTCTCGTTTTCATCTGTTATCATTCTGTCTAATTTATTCTTTTCTGCCTCTACAACTACAATTCTTTTTTCTTTGGCTTTTTGTATAACTTGATATACTTCTTTATTTCCTTTTTGTGCATATATCTTATTAATTGTCTTACCAGAAACTATCGCTTCAGTTACAGGATTTACTCCATATATTAAACTCATTTTATTACTCCTTATTTATTGTATAAATCTAGTATTAACGCTGCATCTACTGAATTTAAGACTTCATCATTATTCATATCTCCAATTGCTAAATCTTCTGCAGATATAACTCCAGAATTATATAAATCAAGTGCAATTGCAGCATCATTTGAATTTATAATATTATTTCTATCTAAATCACCTTTCATAAAATCTAGTTTTCCATCTCTATATACAAAAACAGTGATTTTTTTAGTTATTGTATCTCTGCGTATTCCATCAACACTTATATCTGCTGTAAGTTTTACTGTTGCAATACCAGATTTTATAGGCGTAATTTTACCACTATTTCTATCAATTGTCAATAAATCTGGTGATTCACTCTCCCAAGTAACTTCTACTTTTTCTGTAGCATTAGATGGAGATTTTCTAAATGACAATGTCTTTGTAGAATTTATATCCATATCTACACTAGACTCTGTATCAATATCTTTTACTTTTCTTACTACTTTAACATTTATTGATGTAGCAGCTGCAATTCCTAAATTATGAGTTGAATCAACACTTGCTCTAATTGTTGTACTGCCTAAAGCTTTAGGTGTTATATTTCCTGACATATTTGTAACAGTTGCAATACTATTATTATCTGATGAATATCTAATATATCCTGTTGAAACACTAGAGTCTTCTGGAGACATACGAACATTAAGCGGATATGTCTCATTAATATCTAATATTAAAGTATTGTTTTTTTGTTCATAATCCTTAAGATTAACAATCTTTAATTCAGTTATTGGATAAACAACATTATATTGTATAGTCCTTGTTACATTCTCACATGTAACATCTATAAATACTGTTCCTGGATTTTTAAAACTTACAATTCCACTATTATTTACAGTTGCAATATTCTCATTTCTAGATGAATAACTAATAGCGCTCTTATTTATATCTGGAACTCGTGTTGCAGATATAGTATCTGTCGCATAGAAATTATTTCCATTTTTTTGAAGCCTTATATTTAATACTGTAGGTACAATTAAATCTGTAATAGGAGCAACAATTTTGATATTTGCCCTTGTTGTAACTGCTTTTCCATCTTTATTTCCAGAATTACTTGCTATAAGTGCCGCTGTACCTTCTCCATTAATCTTAAAACTATTTAAATTAGAATATTTTGATAATACATTAGAATTTGAAGAACTCCAAGATACAGTTCTATCTACGGTTGTATTAGATGGATTGTAATCTATATTAAAGTTTAATACTCCATCTGGATATTCTCTTATAAAGTCATTGTAATTAATTTCTACATTTAATACATTATTTTCGTCATATGAGTTCTTTAAGCAATTAAATGTTTTTTCTATTCTCATAGAATTAAGTGGTACATATACATCAAAAGAATAAGTACCAATAAACTCCTCATTTAGCCCTTGTACATGTGCTCTTACTTTATACTTGTTATTGTTTTGTTCTGCATCTACTGCAGTAATTTTAATTAATCTTCCATTTATGTCATTAGGATTAATCTTTTTATTTAGAACATCTACTTGTATATATTTTGTGATTTCCGAATCATTAATATCGTACTCTTTAGAAGGGTTTGTATCACTAATAACTTTCCATACAATAGTTGTAGGCTCTGTTGTCTCAAATGGAATGTAATCTATATGTAATCTTTTTGATGTACCTTTATCTATAGATGTAAATTGATCATTATCTGGATTACTAATTCCTACTTTTTCTAGTGCATAATATGGTCTAACTAAAAATCTAGTTATAACATCATTACCATCATAATACACAGAAATTGTTACATCTTCTTCGCATAAGTCACTTGCTGTAACAAGTCCATTTTGTGTAACTTTAACTTTATCTGATGAAGAATACCATGTTACTTTATTATCTACAACATTTCCAAGATCAATATCAAAATTAACTGTTTGACCAATTGGTACATAGTATACTCCTGGATTATTCTCTACTTCTTTTATTCCATTTTTCTCTAAATTTGTAAGTGTAATTTTTGTTACACCTGTAGGATTACTCTTTTCATCTGCATATTGGAACACAGATCTATATGTATAGTTTGCACTGCGACCTGTATTTTCATCTAAAAGATTATAAATTGTAATCTCATATACATGTCCCATTTCAGGAATAATTGTAGAATCATAAAATACTACTTTATTATTAATAGAAGAAATAGATTTTGTATATCTTGAGAAATATCTATTTGAAGATGTTGTTCCTTCTTCTTCAGTAAAGTTCCATTCTTGATTTGTATTTAGACATCTAACTGATACAGTTGTGTTATCTTGTACTTTATATTGTTTTACAAATTGAGCTGTCCATTTAAATTTTTTGTCTACTAGAGACTCTAAAAATGTTATACCTTCTGCAGGCCATGCTTGAAGCTTAACATCTGAAGCTTTATATCCTGCAAACTCATTTGCAAATGTTAAATTACTAATACCATAACCAAATTTTGTAAATTCTGTATCAAGTAATTTTGTTCTGTGAGAGAAATTTTGTGGTCTTTCTGATCCATCATCTAAAAACATATTAATATGATGCATCATAATGCTTACACTTGTTGCATTTGAGGCATATCCTAGATTTTCAGCATATCCATCAGTTACACCAAGTGATTTTTCATAATAATCTTGACTTACACCATTAGGTTTTGCTGGAATATGCGTAATATCTAGTCCTAGCTCTGTCTTTCTATAACTAATTAAAGTTGCAATATGTTGAGATATATCATATGCATGCTCATCTAATTCAAATTTTGAAAGACCTGCTGCAACTCTTATTGCATTTACATACTCTAAAATTCCTCTTTTTTTACTATCTACTAATTCTCCTGCTACAAGTGTAGAAGGATTTTTTGTTTGTGGTTCAATTTTATATATGCTATTTTCTAAATATAGGTCTTTTATTGCTTTTTCATATTCTTTTCTTCCATTAATTAACTTTTCAATCTCATCATCTGTTAAATCTACCGCATCATGTCTTTTAAATGCATCTGGAGATACAGCACCTGTAGTTATAATTTTTGTATCCATATTGTAGTCAAAAACTGCAATATTTTTTTCACTAAAGTCTGTACCAAAAGAATAAGAACATAAAGACGCAATAATACCTGGATTTAAAATATAGTATACACTATTTGTAAATCCAACTTTTTCTTTTAGTTTTATTCCACGATAATAGCTAGACTTGTCCATTCTTTCAAAATAGTTTTTAATTGATGAACCTAGCTCTTTAAATTGTTGGTTAATATAAAAGAAATCCTCATCAAATTTTAGATTTGTTTTATATCCTTGATTTGTGCTTAACGCATTAAACATAGGTACACTATGTTCAATTAAACTTCTTAAATATGTATTTTCATCACTTCTATATGTTTCTTCATAAAAATTTACAGTATCATTATAATTTCCATCAAATATTTCATATTTGTTATAATAAATACCACCTTTTATTTTTCCACCAAAATTAAATAAACAGCCATGAAGCACACCATTTTCTCTATAATTATATGCATCGTCATAGCTATATGTATATGTTTTATATGTAGGATCTACTGATCCATATGATGCTATTGTTCCATTGCTTGTTGTTTCTATATATAGATAATTGCTATAATTATCATCAGTGTAGAATGTATACGCTTGTCCACCAAAGGCTGAAGGAGTTTCTACTTTAGGCTTTCCTAAAACGTCTTTAATTTGCTGTACTGTTGTCTGTTTAGTCACTGTAATTGCATATCTTCCAGTTCCTACACTAATTAAGTCGTTGCTTGTTAAGGCGAATACATTAGAATCTACTAAACAAGTAATAGCAAAGAAAAACAACAAAACTAATATAATTCTTAACTTTTTCATCTATACCCCTCTTTTTGTGCAAAAAGGGATATTTGTATAAAATATCCCCTAATGCAACTTAATAACTTGTTATATTATTATTATTATTTTACTAGTATTTTTTTAGAAGCAACAACTCCCATAGCAGATACTGCCATTAATACTACCATCATAGCTACTGACATATCTCCTGTTTCTGGAGCTTCTGGCTCTTCAACAACTGGTTCAACAACTGTGAAGTTCATAGTATATTCTACTGCGTCTTCTGTGTCTGGTTCTCCAGCTGCAACAGAAAGTTCAACATCTCCTGCTGCTTTTAAAGTTACAGTAACTGTACCTTTACCAGTTTCTTTGTTGTATTCAACTTTTACGTCAACTAAATCTTTATCATATTTAGTTGTGATACCTGCAAGAATTTCTTCTAAAGTATCTGTAATTTTACCTTCTGGTAATAGAGTAAAGTCTACAGAGAAGCTATCTCCTACTGTAAATACAGAATCTTCTTTGAATATTTCATCAATTTTATCTTCATCCATTTGAATTCCACTTACATGAATTTCATTAACTGTTACTTCATATGTAGCTGTTTGTCCAGCAATTGTTAATGTAATAGTTGCTTTACCTTCTTTAACACCTGTTACAACACCTGTAGCTGGATCAACTTTTGCAACTGTTTCATCTGAAGAAGACCATACCATTGTATTGTCATCAGTTGTTTTATGAACTGTTTCATCTTCTCTAGTTGTATAAGCACCTTCCATAGTTAGAGTTTCTCCTCTAAGTATTTCAGCACCAGCAGCATTTTTAATTGTTGCAGATGTAATTGGGTTTTCTTTAACTACTACTGTGAATTCTTTTTGTAATTCTGGTGTAGTGTTTCCATTTGCAGAAACTGTATAAACAGCAGTTCCTTCTTTTAGACCTTCTACTGTAATTTTAGTAGTAGTGTCTGTAGTTTTAGCAAATTCGGCACCAGATTTTGGAGCAGAAACTAATGATTCAACAACAGCACCTTCTGGTCCAGCTGTAACGTTAATTTCAACTTTATCTCCTTTATATACTTCAACTGAAGTTTGGTCTAAAGTTATAGTTCTTAGTGGAACAACTACTGATACTGTTACTGTAGCAGTTTTTCCATCAACATTAACTGTTATGTCTGATGTTCCATATTTAAGACCTCTGATTACACCATTGTTATCTACTGATACAGCATCTGGATTGCTAGATGTGTATGTAATAGATTTTGCTGTTGCACCTTGTGGTCCAACTACAACTTCTCCAGATAGATCTCTATCTTCTTCAAAGTTTACTGTATAAGATGCTCCTTTGAAGCTTACAGTTCCAACTGATGTAGTAACTGTAACTGGTAGAGTTGCTGAAACATCTCCACATGTAATTGTTATATTTGCTGTTCCGTTTGCAACAGCTGTAACAACTCCGTTTGAAACTGTAGCAACTGCTTCATTATCTGAAGACCATTGTACATCTTCATTCATGTTTTCTGGAGTTGCAACATATTTATCACTTAAATCTACTGATGGTTTATTTGTTTTATCTAATTCTACTGATGTTAGTCCATCTTGGAATTTGATTTCTGTACATTTGATTGGAACTTTTACATCACTTAAGTTAGACTTAATAAAGAATGTATTATCTGAATCTGTAACCCATTCTCCATCTTTTTCTTTTTTACCAGCTATAGCAAATCCATTATATGTTTTTCCATCTTGTAATAATGCTAATCCAGCTTCTTTTATACTTGCATCAGCTTTTACTCTAAATTTAACAGTTGCGAATACTCCAGCTTCATCTGGATTTTCCTCTGTTTTAGCAGAGTTAAAAGCAACAGCTTTCATATAATCTGGTTCGCCAGGAACAGATATAATTTTTGACTGTCCTCTTGCTAATCCAAGTCCTGTACCAACTTCGCCTGGTGTTACATCTAATTTTTCTCTATTTTTTGAATCAAGATAAGTACAAGGCTCAACTACTCTAGAATCATATGCTATTCTATTTGATAGTGATACTATACCTTCACCATTACTTGGTAATTTATCTACATTAACTGTTACTGTAAATTCATCGCCAGGTTGTAATTCAGTTTTACTTGCTGTGTAAGAAACAACGAAATCAGCATTTTCTTCTGTTACTCCGTCGTGATTCTTAAAAGGTTCTACAGCATAAAGGCTTGGTACTAATGTTAGACCCATCATAACTAACATTGATAGTACTAAAGCTTTTAATTTGAAACTTTTTTTCATACTAATTCTTCCCCCTTTATTAATAATCATACGATTATACATATATATTAGCATAACAATTTTTTTAATTCAAGCATTTCTTTTGTAAAAAAATAGCTTTTTTTATATGTAAATCATGTAAATTTTGGTAGAAATTCTTATAAGTCAGTATTTAACTATATTTGGTGGAAATAAATAAACATAAAAAATAGTAACATATATTTTCACATATGTTACTATTTTGTTACATATCGTTAATATTACTACGTTTCAAGCTTTTTTAATATTAAAGATAATAAAAATTGTTAAGGATTAACAGATACATTTACATCACTTAAATTTGATTTTATAAAGAATGTATTGCTTGGATTTGTTACCCACCCTTGTGTAGTATATTTTTTACCAGCTATAGCAAATCCATTATATGTTACACCATCTTGCAATAACATTAATTTTGCATCGCTTTCTGTTGCATCTGTTTTAGCTCTAAATTTGACTGTTGCATATACCCCTGGCTCTTTCGGATTCATAAAAGTATTAGCAGAATTAAAAGAAACTGCCTTGATATATTCTGGTTCGTTTGAGAATGATATTATTCCGCCATTACCTTTTCGTAATCCTAGCCCAGTTCCAACATCTCCTGGTATAATTTCTGGAATAACTATTGTTTCTGTATCTATATAGTTTCCATCATCATCGTATATATCTTCTGTTTTAATAGTAGATACAACTTCAACAACTCTTGAGTCATATGCTATTCTATTTGAAAGTGCAACTATTCCCTGTTTATTTGATGGCATTTTATCTACATTAATTGTAACTGTAAATTCTTCTCCTTTTTGTAGATTTGTCTTATCTGCTGTATAAGATACTACAAAGTCTGCGTTTTCCTCTGTTACTCCAGCATGATTTTGAAATGGTTGTGCTGCATAAATGTTGGATGATGTTACAAGCCCTACTACAACTAGCATTACTAAAGCGAAAAATTTTAATTTCTTTTTCATAATAATCTCCTCCTCTAATAGCAACTGCTATTACTACATTTATATTCTAGTTTATTCTAAATATGATACATACGACAAAAAGTAACATATTTTCATATGTTACTTTTATTGTTTGTCAAATTAATCTATACATTATATATTAGATGTTAGAAATTTTTACATTACTTAGATTAGACTTAATAAAGAATGTATTGTTTGGATCTGTGACCCATCTTTGTCCATCATACTTTTTACCAGCTATTGCAAATCCATTATATGTTATACCATCTTGTAATAACATCAACTTTGCATCACTTTCTGTTGCATCTGTTTTAGCTCTAAATTTAATAGTAGCAAATACACCTGGTTCAGTTGGATTTTTCATTGTTTTTGCAGTACCAAAAGATAAAGCTTTAATATTGCTTGGTTCTTCTGGAACAGATATAAGCCCTGCATATCCAATTTCAAAGTTTAATTTCTTTCCAAGTGTTCCTGGAACAATATAAAAATACTCTGTTCCGTTTTCATCTGGAATCTCATTACCATTTTCATCTTCTGTTATACCACACTTAAGTGGTTCAAGAACATTAGAATCGTATGCTATTCTACTTGACAATGAAACTATACCTTTACCATTTTCTGGTAGCTTATCTACTGATATTGTAACTGTAAATTCTTCTCCTTTTTGTAGCTCTGTCTTATCTGCAGTGTAAGATACTACAAAGTCTGCATTTTCTTCTGTTACTCCATCATGATTTTGAAATGGTTGTGCTGCATATATGTTAGATGATGTTACAAGCCCTACTACAACTAGCATTACTAAAGCAAAAAATTTTAGTTTCTTTTTCATAATAATCTCCTCCTCTAATAGCAACTGCTATTATTACATTTATATTCTAGTTTATTCTAAATATGATACATACGACAAAAAGTAACATATTTTCATATGTTACTTTTATTGTTTGTCAAATTAATCTATACATTATATATTAGATGTTAGAAATTTTTACATTACTTAGATTAGACTTAATAAAGAATGTATTGTTTGGATCTGTGACCCATCTTTGTCCATCATACTTTTTACCAGCTATTGCAAATCCATTATATGTTATACCATCTTGTAATAACATTAGTTTTGCATCACTTTCTGTTGCGTCTGTTTTAGCTCTAAATTTAACAATAGCATAAATTCCAGGTTTTCTTGGATTTTCTTCTGTTTGTGCAGAACTAAATGAAACGGCTTTAATATAATCTGGTTCATTACTAAATGTTATTATTCTTCCTTTTCCTCTTGAAAGTCCAAGACCTTCTCCTACTTCTCCAACAGTCAAATCTACTCTAATTTCATCGTCAGAATTTATAAAAGTAATTGGTTCAACTACCCTTGAATCGTATGCTATTCTATTGGATAGCGAAACTATACCTTTGCCATTTTCTGGTAGTTTATCTACAGATATTGTTACTGTAACGATATCTCCCTTTTGCAAGTCTGTCTTATCTGCAGTGTAAGACACTACAAAGTCTGCATTTTCTTCTGTTACCCCATCATGATTTTGAAATGGTTGTGCTGCATATATGCTTGGTACTATTGTTAGTCCTGCCATAACCATCATTGCCAAAGCAAAGAGCTTTAATTTAAATTTTTTCTTCATATTTCATTCCTCCTTTTCATGTCTTTATATTAACACGTAAATAGAGTAATTTTTGTTAAATTATGGTTTATGTATATGCGAAAAACATCTTTTTTGCACAAAAAAGGTAACACGATTATCATGTTACCTTTTTATATGTTATTGTTTCTCTATTCTGTTTGTTAAAATCATAAATGCTACTTCGTTAAAACTTATTTTCTTCTGTTTTTCTAAAATAAATGTTTCTTTTACCGAAAGCTCTTTTATAGCTCTAATATTCATAAATGTTGGTGTATATCCCACTCTATCTAATATCTTCTTTAGTGCATTTATCATTGGCTCATCTGTATTTGAATACACAATTTGAACCATTATACCTTTGCTTTCAAGTTCTTCAATAAGTTCAAGATTTAATATAGTTAAATTGTTCTTTATTGAATCTTCTAAAGAATCCGGATTTAAATCTATAAAGATTTTATCTAGTTCAACTAATATTCTTTTTAAATTATCTCCTTTTAATTGATTTATGTATGTAAACGCAGAAACAAAATCTCTATATTTTGCATTCATTTTTTGATTTACTACCTTTTCTATTTTCTCTTCAAAACTATAGTAAATATTATTTGTAGTCTTTTCATCCTCACTATCTGTATAGATATCAAAATCTACAAACTCACCTACATTTTCAATAGAATCTATACTAATGCTAAAATAATACTCTTTATCTTTTTTAACATATGTTTCTTTTACAATATTCATTTGAACATATTTATAATATCCAATATTAGATAAGAAATTCTCTATATTTTCTTTTTGAGATAAATCTACTGTTACATTATTTTTATCCTTCATCTCAATTCCACTAGGATTATTTACATATCCATCAAATGTTAATATTACATCTTTGTTGTTTATTGTTCTAATTCTTATACATGTATTATT
>CANCXL010000027.1 GCA_947381905.1 uncultured Clostridiaceae bacterium
GATATGGCAGTAAAAGTAATGACAATAATACTAATTACATCTTTATGCGGAATAACGTATGTTGTAGTAAAAAATAGAAAAATAAATTAGAAATATTAAATAATTGGAGCATTATAAGTGCTCCAATTTTTAATGTTTTAAAGCGCTATAAATAAAAATTTTTGCTGTTTTGTGCATTATGTATTTATTGACATTTTTCGATAATTGTTATACAATAATACCCTGTATAAGGGCATTTACAACACCTTTTATGTGTTGTATTTTTATGCCTAAAAATTAGTGAAAGGAGATAAAAAGTGGAAAAAGAAAAAAATATTTTAGGATATGAAAAGATAGGAAAACTAATTAGAAAATTTGCAATTCCTTGTATAATTTCCATGGTTGTGAATGCACTATATAATATTGTTGACCAAATTTTTATAGGTTGGGGTGTAGGATATTTAGGAAATGGTGCAACTAATGTTGTTTTTCCAATAACAGTTATAGCGTTGGCATTTTCACTAATGTTTGGAGATGGAACTTCTGCATTTTTGAGTTTAAAACTAGGAGAAAAGAAGAAGGATGAAGCTACAAAAGGAGTAGTAAATGGAATAGTAATATCTACTATAGTATCTGCTATTTTGTGTTTTATTACATTAGTATTTTTAAAACCTTTACTAAATATATTTGGATGTACAGATACGTTAAGAGATTATGCAATATCATATGGAAAAATAATAGGTATAGGTCTTCCTTTTGTTATGATTGGAACCACTCTAAACTCAATTATTAGAGCCGATGGAAATCCAAAGTATGCGATGGTATCAATGTTATCTGGTGCAATACTTAATATAATACTTGATCCAATATTTATATTTGTATTTAAAATGGGCGTAGAAGGAGCAGCAATTGCAACTATAATAAGTCAATTTATTACATTTATACTAAATATTTTATATATTAGAAAATTTAAATCTATAACAATTACAAAAAATGAAATAAGCTTAAATATAGGAATGTGCTTAAAGATAGCAATGCTTGGAATAAGTAGTTTTATTACTCAAATGAGTATAGTTGTTTTAATATCTGTACAAAACAATTTACTTTCAAAATATGGTGAGGTATCTAAATTTGGAGCAGATATACCAATTACAGTTTTAGGAATAGTTATGAAAATTAGCCAAATTTTAAATAGTATAATAATTGGTATTTCTGTAGGTTCACAGCCTATTATTGGATTTAACTATGGTGCTAAAAATTATGATAGAGTTAAAAAGACTATAAAAATTGTTCTTACACTTAGTGTAATTGTTAGCTCTACAGCATTCATATTATTTCAACTAATACCAGACAAATTAATTGCTATATTTGGTAGTGGAGATGAAATGTATATAGAATTTGCTTGCATGACATTTAGAATTTATTTATTACTTGTTATTTGCAATGGTATACAGATGCCTACTGGAATATTTTTCCAAGCGATAGGAAAAGGCGTAAAAAGTGCAATAATATCTCTTTCAAGACAAATATTAATATTAATACCATCAATGATTATTTTAGCAAGAATATTTGGACTTACAGGAGTACTTGTAGCAGGACCTGTTGCAGATGGATTATCATTTGTTTTGGCTACTACGTTACTTTTAATTGAGTTTAGAAATTTAAAAATAGGTAAAATAAATACAAATGATGTTAGCATTTCAAGTGAGCAATTAAGTAGTATTACAAATAGTGGAAATCATATTGTAATAACAATTGCAAGAGAATATGGTTCTGGTGGAAGATATGTTGGAAAACTACTTGCACAAAAGCTAGGAATAAAGCTTTATGACAAGGAATTGATTCAAAAAGTAGCAAGTGAGAGTGGACTATCTGAACAATATGTTAAAGAAAACGAACAAAAAATAAGTAAAATTACTGAACTAAATAATGGGTATTATTCTTCATTATCTAATGCAGATGAATTATTTATTCATGAATCAAATGTTATAAAGGAAATTGCATCTAAAGAGTCTTGTGTAATAGTCGGAAGATGTGCAAATTTCATATTAAAAGATAACAAAGATGTAACAAGTGTATTTATATATAGTAATTTAGAAGATAAGATTGCAAGAGCAATAAAATATTATAATTTAGATGAAAAGAATGCTAAAAGAGAAATTAATAAGATAGATAAATTAAGAGCAAGTCATTATAAATACTATACAAACAACGAGTGGAAAGATTTTTCAAACTATGATATTTGTATAAATAGTGATAAAAATGGGGTAGAAAATACTGCAGAAATTATTGCTCAAATCGTAAAAAAATAATATAAGTATATAGCAAAAGGAGGAAAAATTTTTTCCTCCTTTTGTAATTAAAAAATAAAAGTGTTTAATGTTATATATTAAAATCTTCACTATATAATGTATTGTTTCATATATTAATATAAGGAGGAATTAGATATGTTTAACGAATATAATAGATATCCATATGGATATCCAAGACAATTTAGAAATCAAACAGCAGTTGATGAGGAGATAATTTCATTAAATGCTGCTATAGAACAAATAAGAAATTTAATTGAAGGAAAAAGAGAGGAACAGGAATATTTTGAAAGACTACTTTTAGTAACACCAGAAGATGAAAAGGAAATAGTAATGTTAATAAAAGAAGATGAGAAAAAGCATGATGAAATACTAAGATTTATATATAGTAATTTAACAGGAGAAACTATCCCTATGAATATGGATAATAATTCAAATATGAATTCTTCAAATGAAGAACTAGATTATAAAAAAGAAATAGAGCAAAACTTTATGGATAAAGTTAATGCAATTGCTAAATATAGAAAAATAATGGGAGCAATGCCTAATTCAAAAATGCATACATTATTCATGTCAATTTTGACAGATGAAATTAGACATTCAGCATTATATAATTATTTAATACATAAAGCACATGTTTAATATATGTTTACTTTATATAAAAATTATAGTATAATTTTTATTAGTCAATAGTAATAATATACTAAAGGAGGAAATTATGATAGAACATATAAATACAGATAATTTTGAAAGTGTGGTGCTTAATTCAGATAAGTTAGTGCTTGTAGATTTTTTTGCAACTTGGTGTGGACCATGTCAGATGCTATCACCAGTACTAGAAGAACTATCTAGATCTAGAGCAGAAGTAGTGATTGCAAAGGTAGATATAGATAGAAATATGAGTATTGCTAAAAACTATGGAATACAAGTAGTTCCAACTCTTCTTTTATTTAAAAATGGTAAAGTTGTAAATAAAACCGAGGGATACATGGATAAAAACGAATTAAGTGACTTTATTAATGAACATATAGATTAATAGGAGGCGTATTATGAAGGGATATATCTTAAATCCAGATAAAGAGTATGTAAATAAAATAATAGATGGAATATATAGAAAAGATGGACATTGTCCATGTAGAGTAAATGTAGACGATACTACTCTTTGTCCGTGCGATGAGTTTACAAAAGAGGGAATTTGCAGATGCAAATTATATATAAAAAAAGAGAATAACGAAAAAACTAAAAAAGATTAGAATAATTAATTATAGTTATTTCAAATTATAAAAAAGAGCCTTTAATACATTGTATTAGAGCTCTTTTTTTGTTGAATTGAGTTTTATGTCAAAAAATGGTATAATATATATAGGCAAACTATTATATTTTAAATTTGAAGTAACTACTTTAAATTGTTGTTATTTTAAGTTTAAAATAGAGTTTTAGCAAAGACACTTAAGCCTTATATAATCTTTCAAAAATTAAATATTAGCACAAAAGTTAATGTTTAATAGGTTATAGAAAGAAGGGATACATATGAGAGAGTATTACGATTTAATGATAAGTGTCTTTGAGAAAGACACTAATGCTTTTATGGACATTATGGAATACGAATTTATAGTAGCTATAGACTATAAAAATAAGCAAAAAAGAACTACATTATTAAGAGCTATACAAATGAAATTATTAGTTGTATATGGCATAAAAGTAGAAGGTGTAAGTGACACACCTTCTAAAATAGTAGATTTGCTTGAACTAGTAAACTCACTTTTACAAATAGAAAAGTAGTTGAAAAAAAGCAATCTACATATATAATTATAGCACATTAAGGAAGCGGTGTCAAAAATAGGTAAAAATTTCTCTAAAAGAGCAGTTAATAAAAAACTGCTCTTTAAAATTGCTCTATTATTTTCTTTTGAAAAAAAGCGAGTCTTTTTTTCCTTGAAATAAAGTGGATATTATGCTAGAATTAAATTATTAATATGATATGAAAGTAAAAATGATATATAGTATAGATGCAGTAGGGGGATATATATGGAAAAAGAGTATAGGGTTATTGAATTTGAGGATGAAGAAGAATATATAAATGAATTTTTGAAATTACCTAAAAGGTTATATTCAAAGAAAGAATTAATGCAAAAAGAGGATGAAGAAAGACAGATAATAGAAAATAGACATATATTAAGTAAATATTTTAAAACACACAAATTTTTAGTTATAGATGAAAAGGAAAAAGCTGTAGCACGTGCAGTGGTAACGTTTTATGAAAACGATACAAATGCATATGTAGGATACTATGAATGCATAGAAGATTTAGGAGTAAGCAATATGCTACTTAATCATATTGAGAGATTTGTTGCTTTTAAAGGGTATAAAAACATAATGGGACCATATAATTGCTCTTTTTGGCTTGGATATAGATTTAAGAAAGATAATTTTGACATGCCACATTTGAACGAACCATACAATAAAAAGTATTATCCAATCTTTTTTGAAGATGCAGGTTATGATGTTATAGAAGAATATACATCAAATTTAATATCAAAGATTGGAAAATATGAAAGAAATGAAAAATTATCTAAAAGATTAAAGGAAATGAAGCAAAAAGGCTATGAATTTGTAGAGCCTACAGAAGAAACATTCGATGCACAATTTAGAATTATTGGACAAATGATGCTTGGATTATATAAAAATCATACTGGATATAAAGAAATAGCTCCAGAAGAACTTTTTGAATTATATAAGGATTTTTCGAAATATGTAGATTATTCAATGATTAAACTTGCATATTTAAATGGTGAGCTTGCAGGATTTTATATAGGAGTACTAGATTATTCTAATAGTATTAATACTAAAAATTATATAAAGTATTTCAAAAATAAAATATTGACTAAAAGATATGTTTTACCAGCATTAGGAGTAAAAAAGGGAGAAATAGGGCTAGGAAGAGCACTAGCCGAATGTATGAAGAGTGATTTAAGAGGTAGTGGTGCAACATCAATTACCCCTATAATTAATAAAAAACGTACAAAAAAAGATTATTTTAAAGAGTTAGAAGAAAAAGAATATAACTATGTGCTATATGGTAAAAAAATTAATTAAAATATAAAATAAAAAGCTGTATTGAATATTTTTATATATTATGATACACTTTTAAAATGTAAGAGGTGTTTGTATGTATTTATATAATCTAGATACCAAGGTTACCAATAAATCTTACGAAATTTTAAATAGTCATATGGAAGAGCAAAGACAGTTAGATAGTCAAAGAGTTAGCGAGATAAGATCTAAATGTAGAGATATTCTTTCAAAAAATGGTATATTTGAAGATAGAAAAAATAGTATAGTATACCAAACTATGGAAAAAGAGCTTGGAAGCTTGGAACATAGTATAGATTATTTTAATGAGTATCATTTTGAAGAGATAACGAAAAATAAAATAGATTCTAGTATAGAAAAAATTACATCTAAACTAGAATGTTTAGAACAAAAAAGTAAATTTGCATATGAAGATGATGGATATATATATAATAACGCTTTTAGCGAAAGTAATATAAAAAATATGATATATACATATTTTGAAAATTATAAAGCAAATACTGTTGAATTACTATTAAAAGCTGGATATAGTCAAAATACAATAGATGGTATTGAAGAAGATATATTACAGTATGTAACATCAAAATCTTCTGATGTCTTAACAGAAAAGCTTTCTCAAGATAGACTAAAAAGTATAGAATCATTAAATGGGGCGTTAAATAATATAACTATACAAGTCCTAAATGAAGCTGAGGCAAGATACAGATGTGAGCAAAATGGCGAGTGCTATGATGAACTGAAAGAAAAAAGAGAGATAATAAGGATTAAAGCTCAAAAATTAGAGGAGATAAGAATGCAAATTGCAAGTATAGATATGAAGTCTAATAAGCTTAATCAAGTTGGCATGCAGACTTCAGGCGAAAGGATAATATTACAGTAGGTGATACAATGAGAAAAAATAGAAGTTTAGCTGTAGTATCTGAAGATAATCTCATAAATAAAATTATAAGAAGTTTAAAGAGCTTTTTATGTTTTAAACAAAATACACAAAAAGAAGAGATAATAAACAGAAGAGCTTTGGTAATAGAAGAAGAAAAAATTCAAGTAAAGTCTAAAAAGAATATCACAAATGAGGATCTATATAAAATAGAAGAAGAAATATCAAAGGATATTTCATATATTAATAATCTTGACGAAGATGAGCTAAATTCTCTTGAAGAATATTATGATAATAGAATAAATGAACTCGAATCAATTTTAAACAATAAAAAATCAAATTATTATAAGCTTATATCATCAGCTAATAAAGTATAAAGGACTATGTAATGCATAGTCTTTTTCCTTTTTCTACATATTTAAAATTATAATATTAAGGTTAAAAATATATTACAATATGGAAATAATATAAGTCTTTATGCTATAATTTTATTGAGGTAGATATTATGATTGAAAGTTATGAAGTACTATGTCATAGTGCTGTAAAATTAGTAATAGATGGTATGAAAATATACTCAGATCCATATTCATTAAAAGAGAATACAAATGATGCAGATTATATATTAATAACTCATTCACACTATGATCATTTTTCACCAGAAGATATTTTAAAAGTAAAAAATGACAATACAATAATTGTAATAACTGAGGATTTATATGTAGAGGCATTAAAGCTTGGATTTGAAGAAAGTAAAATTGTAATTGTAGAGCCTGAAAATAAATATAAAATAAAAAATTTATGTATAGAGACAATAAGTGCATATAATGAAGATAAAAAGTTTCATCCTAAAGAAAATGGTTGGGTAGGATATATATTAGATTTAAGCTACGAAAGAGTATACATTGCAGGAGATACAGATGCAACTAAAGAGGCAAAAGCGGTAAAATGTGATTTGGCATTTTTACCTGTTGGAGGAACTTATACTATGGATTATGCACAAGCGGCAAAACTTGCAAATGTATTAATGCCTACAATTGTAGTTCCTATGCATTATGGAAAAATAGTTGGATCATTAGAAGACGCCAAAAACTTTAAATGCTTATTAAATAGTAAAATACATTGTAAAATTTTTGATATATAATTTTAGGAGGTGTATGTTATGATATATAACCAAGACGATGAAGAAAATTTCCTATCTGATAGAAAAGTAGGAGAAGTTGGTTTTCAAGAAACACCAAGAAGACGCGGTGGATATGTGGAACCAGGAAAAGATGACGTTAAAAATATAGTACCTGCACATAAGAAAAATTTACCAGTAGAAAAAGAAGAAAAGCAAGAAAAACAAGAATCAAGTACATTTGAAAATGTGGTAATTGTTATTGCTATAATAGTTATAATTATAGCTGCTGTTATAATTTTTAAGGTATTTTTATCATCACCAAAAGAGAATAAAAATGAGAATAATAACAATACTACACAAACTACAAATAATAGCTCTAATAAAAATCAAGGAACAAACAATAATTCGAATAACTCAAATTCTAGTGGTAATAATGGTTCATATGCAATTTCAAGTGTAAATGATACATATGACGCATATCAAATAAAGATTGAGAGCATTGTATCTACAAAAGGTGGAAACTTCTTTAACAATAACGAAAAAATAAAAGGAGATAAAGCATATGTAGAATATAAACAAATAAGTGGGCTAAAAGATAAAGAAAAGCAAGAAAAGATAAATAAGAAGCTAAAGGAATTAAGTACTAATCTTTATGATAAAAATTATTTAGCAGATAAAGATACTCTATTTATAGATATACATACAAAGTTAAGTGTAAACTTTAATACTCTTTCATATGTTGTAATAAAAACATATGAAGATATAGATGGAAACCATAAAGATGAAAAAGTTATCAGCTATAATATTAGACTTGATACATTAGAAGAAATTAAATTTGAAGATTTATTTGTTGATAGTTCAAATATAAAACAATTGTATCCAAAGTATGTAAGTGAAAAAGTAAATGCATTTTATTTTGATCCTAAAGCAATTTATATTTATGAGAAAGACTTAACAGAGACTAAAATAGATATTTCAAAGAATTATTCAAATATTGCAATATATAAAAGATTTAAAGATTTGACAAATATTTTCAGTTCATCTAAAACAGAGAAAAAAGTATTTACAATTTTAGATTCAACAGTTAGTGAAGAAACAAAAGATAGAGACTTTACTAAAAATTAAATATCAGGTTATACAAGCAATAGTATTTTATATACTATTGCTTTATTTTGTTGAAATTTTATTTTTCCCATGCTAAAATTATGAAAAAAAGAGGAGAAAAGTTATGCAAAATAAAACAAATGTAATGAGAATATTAGATAGTAGAAAAATAGAATATAAAGCACATTGTTACGAAGATTCTGGAATGATTTCTGGAATAGACGTTGCAAATGTGTTAGGGGAAAATCCATCACAAGTATTTAAGACATTAGTAACAAGATCATCAAATAAATTGTATTATGTATTTGTTGTTCCAGTAGATTCTGAATTGGATCTAAAAAAGGCAGCAAAGTCTGTTAATGAAAAAAGTATAGAAATGATAAAGCAAAAAGAACTATTACCACTTACAGGATATATACATGGAGGTTGCTCACCAATTGGAATGAAAAAGCAATTTTGCACTGTAATTGATAAAACAGCAATGCAATACAATACCATATATATTAGCGCAGGAAAAATAGGGTATCAGGTAGAAATAAGTCCAAGTGATTTACAAAAAATAATAACAATTAGTTTTGACAATATAGTAAAATAGGAGTAGTGTATGAAAAAAAGAGACGAGGTTTATGATATTTATTGGTATTTTGCTTATGAAAGACAAAATATCTGGTATAAAAAATTAAATGGGGAAGAAATGCCATATACAGAGGATAAAATATTACAAGAGTATAAATTTTGCAATAGTTATAGAGTTCTAGATAGAGTATCACAGTATCTTTTGAAAAATGTAATATATACAGATAAAGAATATTCAAAGTCAGATATGGTATTTAGAATTATATTATTTAAGATATTTAATTTAGAAGATACATGGGAGTATATAGAAGAAAATATAGGAGATATTACAATAGACACATTTTCATTTAAAAAATACAATGAAATACTTTCTAAAAGAAGAAAGGAAGGACATGTATTATATAATGATGCATATATTTCCTGTGCAAATAAAGCTTATGGTTATGATATAAAACATCAAAATCATTTAGCTTTACTCGAGGAGATGTTTTTAAAAGATAAAGTAGATAAAAAAATAATATATGCAAACTCGATGGAAGAAGTTTTTAATATATTAAAGTTTTATCCTCTAATTGGCAATTTTATGGCTTATCAACTTGCAACAGACATAAATTATAGTGATGTAACAGATTTTAAAGAAGATACATTTACTATGGCAGGTCCAGGAGCTAAAAGAGGTATAGATAAATGCTTTGAAAATATAAAAGGATACACATATGAAGGTATAATTAAATATATGTATGAACATCAAGAAGAGGAATTTAAAAGACTAAATTTAGATTTTAAATATCTAGGAGAGAGAAAACTGCAATATATAGATATACAAAATATTTTTTGTGAAACAGATAAATATTTAAGACAAAGAAAGCCAGAACTTGCATCAAATAGAGTAAAAATAAAGAAGAAATATGTACCAAAGAATGGTAGAATAGAGTATATCCTGCCTAGAAAGTGGAATGTAGAAATATGAATATAGAATATGTATTAATTAGAAAGAGAATAAAAAACCTATACATACAAATAAAAGATGGAAAAGTTATAGTCAAAGCACCTATAAGGCTTTCAACTGAAAAAATTGAATCTATGCTAAAAAGTAAAGAGGCTTGGATTAAAAAGAAGATAAATAATGTTAAAGAAACAAGAGATATAAATTTAAAAGAAAAAGACTATATTTATATTTTAAATAATAAAGTAGATATTAAATACGAATACTTGAATGTATCTAAAATAATAGTAAAGCTAGATGAGAAAAAATGCATAATTTATGTACCAAATGGACAAGTTATAGATGATGAGTTATATAAGAAAATTGAAATTAAATTATATAATGAATTAAAAGATATAGCAGTAAGATATATAAGTCAGGCAATGGAAAAATACATTAAAATGACATCACTTACACCTAAAGAAATTCAAGTAAGAAGGTTTAAGTCTATATGGGGGAATTGTTCTAGTAAGAAAGTAATAAAGATAAATGAAAAAATAATACATTATGGAATTAAGCAAATAGAATATGTATGCTTACATGAGATTACACATTTAAAATATATGAATCATAAAAAGGAATTTTGGAGTCATATAAAAAAGTATATGCCAGACTATAAAGAGGCTGTTAAAGAGTTAAAATAACTTGAATAAGTGCAAAATATATAATATAATGTCAATTAAAGGAGGAATAATATGAAAAATAACAAATTATTAGTAATTATATGCTGTGCTATATTAGCTGTTGTTGTGGTTTTTGGAGTAGTTTTTGGAATCACAAAAATTTCTAAAGGAGGAAAAAATCCTGCAGATTCAGTAACTGGATTTATTGAAGCACTAAAAAACGTTGAAGTTGAAAAAGCTGCTGGGTATACTACAGATGGCAATACTGGTTCTTTAGACTTAGAAAGTAATAATGAAGATGCTGTTGAAATGGTAAAATTATATTTTAAAAATCTTCAATATAGTGTAAAAAACACTACTAAAGAAAAAGATACTGCAGTAGTAACTGTAGAGATATCAAATAAAGATTTAAAAACTATATTTGCTATGTATGCTACTAAAGCTTATGAGATAGCATTATCTAAATTAAATGGAAATTCTAATACAACAGAACTAGATATGGAAACAGAAATGTTAGAGTACTTTAAAACACTATTTGATTCTCAAGAGGTTCAAACAGTTACAAATACTGTTGACGTTAAATTAAATAAAGTAGATAAAGAATGGAAAGTAGTTGTAGATGAAGCATTAACAGATGCAATGCTTCCTGGAATAAATGAGGTTAATGAAAGCCTTGGAGCTGGACAATAATTAAAAAAAATCAAAATTAAGTAGAGTAAACATATTTAATGTGTTTACTCTACTTTTGCTTGCGATTTACATAATCATATGCTATAATTACAACGCACAACATGAATTTTACAATATATATAATTATATATTAGATTAAAGGCCAATTGGCAGAAAGGAGACAAATTATGATTATTTGTAAATCTGTAATTAAAATTAAAAATTTGAAGGGAGAAATTTTAAATACTTTTGAAATTATTCTAAATAGAGTTTATGAGGATGAAAAAAGTAGTCAAAATGTAGAACTTATAGAGATTAAAGATAATAAAAAAAGTTCTGCTAATGTAGATGATTATATAGGTACACCATATTACAGTAAGTTAAAAAAGCTGTTGTTTGAACATTTAGCATATGAACCAAGTGTGGATGTAGAATACCTAATTAGAATATTTAGAAGCAAGAATGCATTGGATTATATAAATATAGAAAGAGATAGCAATCCATTCTCGTTTACAAGAGATTTAGGTACAAAATCTAAAATTAAGCTTAGTATATTAACATATGAATTAAACGCACAAGCTGCAATAAAAAATATATTAAATTTAGATAATCTTGTTGATTTGGATGAAAAATCCTTATCTTATGGTCTAAACGCATATATTTCAAATAATGTATTAGAGACTTTAAATACTAAAATGAAAATACATTCTATAAACATAAAAAGATATGATAATGGAACAATTGAACTTAGCAAAATAAATAACATATCTATAGGAAAAGTATATATAAGGGATTATTTAGGAAGCGGATTTAAATTCGAGGAAAATAATGGAATAAAAATTTTCTATTTAAGAGGAATATGCAGAGGTCTTGGTTATCATAATGTAAAAATTAAAGATTTAGATTTTTTTGAGTTTGATGATGGCAACCAAATGCTTTTCATAATAGATAGGGGTAATGTTTCAAAGTCAAAAGTACAAGAATTGTTTGGTTTTGATGTAGTATCATTTTATGGTAAACTTGCAATAGGAATAGTAACTAAAAGGGACTATACTATATAAGTTATTATAAAAATATGTTATTATAATAATATAGCATGGAGGTTTTTTATGAAGAAAAAGTTACTTGTAGATTTAGACTATGTAATATGTCATCCTGGATTTTTAAAATTAGTTAATGATTTTTGTGGTACTAATTATGAAGAGAATGATTTTACTGAATATATAATAGATGATGTTATAGGTCCACAAGAGAAAATTAATGAGTTTTATGAGTTTTATTTAACACAAGATGGATATAAAGATGCTATTTTAATTGAAGGAGCAAAAGAGACTCTAAAGAAACTTAGTAGTATATATGATATATATCTATGTTCTGCATGTGTTATGTTTGGAGCAGAGAGAAGGTCAGCAAAACTATTTAAGGATAAGTTTGAGTATTTGATGAGAGAATTTGAATTTTTAGATCCAGAAAAAATAATATTTACTAACTCTAAAAATATATTTGTAGCAGATGTTCAAATTGATGATAGGTTACCAAATTTACTTGGCCCTGTTAAAACAAAATTGTTGTTTGAGGCATATCATAATAAAAACATATCAGATGAAGAATTACAAGAAAATAATGTTAAACGAGTTAAATCTTGGAAAGAGATAGAGGATTTACTCTTAAACTAGCTATTAATTTAGCTAGTTTTTTTCATATTAATATATCGGAAATATTAAAAAATGTTTACAGACACGGATTTTAATGTTATAATAAAATATCTACTTTATTTAGAAGGAGTGAAATTTATGAAGATATTAGTTTTAAATTGTGGTAGTTCTTCTTTGAAATTCCAAGTAATTAATATGGAAAATGAAGAGCGTATAGTAAAAGGAAACTATGAAAGAATTGGTGGAAAAAATTCTTTCTTAAGAATCAATATAAGAGGAGAAAAACTAGAGATTGAAAAAATTGCAAGAAGCTATGAAGAGGCAATAAAAATTGTCTTAAATATCTTACAAGATGAAAAGTATAATATAATTTCATCCCTAGATGAAATAGGTGCTGTAGGACATAGAATTGTTCATGGTGGAGAAAAATATAATGAATCTGTATTAATCACAGATGAAGTAATTGAAGAGATAGAAAAGTGTATACCACTTGCTCCACTTCATAATCCTGAAGGACTTGAAGGAATATATGCCACAAAAAGAACTCTTGGGGATAAACCAATGGTAGCCGTTTTTGATACAGCATTTCATCAAACACTAGATAAAATTGCATATATCTATCAAATACCATATAGATATTATGAAAAATATAAGATTAGAAAATATGGATTCCATGGAACAAGTCATAAATATGTAAGTAGAAGAGTTGCACAGCTTGATGGCAGAGATATTAAAGATTTAAAAATTATTAACTGTCATATAGGTCAAGGAGCATCAATTTGTGCAATAGACGGTGGCAAGTCAAAAGATACTTCAATGGGACTTACTCCAACAGCAGGAATTCCAATGGGAACAAGATGTGGAGATATTGATCCAGCAATGGTACCATATATAATGAGACTTGAAAATCTAGATATTGCAAGTATAGAAAATATCCTTAATAAACAATCTGGTGCATGGGGTGTATCTGGTGTATCAGAAGACTATAGAGATATAGAAAAGGAATATGCTGGCGGAGATGAAAGATCTATGATTGCTCTTGATACACAAGCGTATAAAATTGCTCAAACAATTGCCTCATACATGGTAACACTTGGCGGACTAGACATAATTAGCTTTAGTGGTGGAGTTGGTGAAAGAGGTATTGAAGAGAGAGAAAGAATTTGCAAATATCTTGAATTTTTAGGAGTAAAACTTGACTTAGAGAAAAATAATGTTAAAGCAGAAGAGAGATTAATAAGTACACAAGATTCAAAAGTTAAAGTATATATTGTACCAACTAATGAAGAACTTATGATTGCAAGAGATACATATGATATTGTAAAGGAATTACAAAAATAAAATGAAGAAATTAATATATTATAATATTAAAGTAGATAGATAAGTTTGATTATTGATTTAATCAAACTTTTTCTTGTATTTTGGACAGAATTAATTTATAATATGAATGAATAATAAATATTAACTTAAAGATAATTATCTATTAAAGGGGGCGATTAGTTATGCCAAGTGAAATTAATCATATTTTATTTATTGCTTGTCTATTTATGCTATGCTTAGGAATAAGTTATTTACTTGCAAGATTAATTTATTCTGGACCCATAAAATTAACGGAATATGGAACAAAACAATATATTGTTAGAGTTGTTTTAGTGTTTTTGTTTGCTGTATTTCTTACTATATTGTTGATTATACATTTTGATATAAAAATAGACTTTAAAAGCATATTCTATACTTAAGTTTAAAAACTTAAGTATTTTTTTCTTCAAAACTATATCTTTTTTTTATGATATGATATAATTTAACCGATATAACATAATTTTATCACAAAGAAATGGTACTATTATGTATAGTTAAAGGTGGGAGAATATGAGAGTATTAGTAGTAGATGATGAAATAAATATAAGAAATGTAATAAAAGAATATGCTGAATTTGAAGGATATGAAATAGACGAAGCATCAGATGGAATGGAAGCAATTTCTAAATGTAAAGAGCAAGACTATGACATTATAATTATGGATGTTATGATGCCTAAACTTGATGGATTTTCTTCAATAAAAGAGATTAAGAAAATAAAGGACATACCAGTAATAATGCTTTCTGCACGTGGTGAAGAATATGATAAACTATTTGGATTTGAAATAGGTGTTGATGACTATGTTGTAAAACCATTTAGTCCTAAAGAATTAATGGCAAGAATTAATGCTGTAATTACTAGAACTAAAGCTAATACAAATTCAAATATAAATAAAGAAAAATATACATTTGAAGGACTAGAGATAGATATGCTTGGAAGAAATGTGTATGTTGATGGTGTAAAGAAAGATTTGACTCCTAAAGAGTATGAACTATTACAATATTTTATTTTAAATAAAAACATTGCGCTATCTAGGGAAAAGATATTAAATGAAGTATGGGGATATGATTTCTTTGGAGAGGATAGAACTGTCGATACACATGTAAAAATGCTTAGAAATAATTTAGGAAAATATAGAGATAAAATAGTAACAGTAAGAGGAATGGGGTATAAATTTGAAGAATAATGAGCCTAATTCAAAGTCAATAACATTTATGCTTTGGATATACTTTATTATTTTAGCTGTAATTATATTTGTACTATTATGGTTTATGCAAGTTATATTTTTGCAAACATACTATAGTACAATGAAAAAAGCTGAAACAGCGCAAATTGGTATTGAAGTTGAAAATATATTTAAAAATGCTTTAAATTATAAAGAACAAATAGATAAAACTGGTTATAAGAATTCAGCCTCAATTTATATATTTAATATGAATGGCGAATTGTTTTATACAAATGCATCATATATAGTACAAAACTATTCAGATACACAATCTGGAACGCAGGTACAGATGCCTGGAAGAAATTTTTCTATAGATATTAGTGATATAGCAACTAAAATAATGGAGAGCCCTACAAAAAAGGTAAGTTATACACTAGACATAGATAGACTAAAAACACAAATATATGTGTATGGAAAAGTAATACCAGATACAGAGTATTGCTATTTAATATTAATGTCTATTGACCCTATTGATGCAACATCATCAGTAATTACAAGCCAACTTATTTATATAACAATAATATCACTTGTTATTTCTACTGTAATATCATTATTTATGTCTAAAAAAATATCTCAACCAATTAAGAAAATTAATGATACTGCCAAAAAACTTGGTAAGGGAGACTATAATATTACTTTTGAAGAGTGTGGTTGCGAAGAGTTAGATGAGCTTGCAGATACCTTAAATAATGCAACAACATCTCTTGCAAGAACCGATGAGATAAGAAGAGAGCTTATTGCAAATGTTTCACATGATTTAAAAACGCCTCTTACTATGATTAAAGCTTATTCTGAAATGATAAGGGATTTGTCTGGAGATAATAAGGAAAAAAGAGAGAAACATTTAAAAATAATAATAGATGAGACTGATAGATTAACAAGACTTGTAAATGATATGATGGATTTATCTAAAATTGAATCTGGAATAATGATAATTAATAAAGAACAAATAGATTTTAGTACACTTGCAAGTTCATTAATTGATAGAATAAAATTATCTAATATAGATATGGAACATACAATAGAATATTCAATACCAAGAGATCTATATGTTTTAGCAGATAAAACAAAAATAGAACAAGTTTTATATAATCTTATCATTAATGCAATAAAACATAGTGGTGATGGAAAGAAGAATATAATAGTAAAAGTTACAGCAACTCAAAAAAGAGTAAAAGTTGAAGTAATTGATGATGGCGTAGGAATATCACCAGAAAATCTAAAACATATATGGGATAGGTATTATAAAGCAAGTGAGTCCTTTACAAGGAATGTTCAAGGAAGTGGTCTTGGACTTTCAATTGTAAAAAACATTTTAATTAAACACTCATCAGATTTTGGAGTTGAATCTGAAGTTGGAAAAGGAAGCAATTTCTGGTTTGATCTTGAAAGAGTGCCAAAAAAAGATGTAAATAAAAAGAATGAAGATTAAAAAAGTGTAGGTGCTAAGCACCTACTTTTTTTCGTTTTTTCATAAATTTTCCATAGTATTTTCACAATACAAAAGTATAATAATGTCATAAAGATTAATTATAGTATTTTTAATCTCTAACTAAAATGCGATATTTATTCTTTAGATTTTGAGAGGAGTGATATATGAGGTGAGTAGTTTGTAAGTTTGGCTTGAAAATTTACGATATAAAACAATTCCTATACAAAAAAATAATATAAAGAACGAAAACAAATAAAGTATTATAAATAGATTTTTCATATATAAACTTGAAGAGAAGACAAGCACCGTTTGCTTGTCTTCATTTTTTTATATACTAGGAAAAATCTATTTTTTCAAAAAGCGCTACTAAAAGTGATAGAAAATAGCCCAAAATGTTTACAAGTCGTTCTAAATTGTAAAAAATAGAGCAAAATATATATAATAATATTTGACTTAAAATTATTTTTATGCTACCATTTTTTAGAGGGATTTGATATGAAGAAGATAAAAATAGAACATTCAGTGCTTCCAGGACTTAGAATAATAAAAACAGTTGTTGCACTTGCAATAGTAATGGTTATTAGTATTTGTAGTGATGGTCATCTTGCACCATATGATATGGCAGTTGTTGCAATTCTTGCAATTCAAGATGATGTTGCACAAAGCTTTAATGAGGTAAGAAAAAGAATTGGATCAACTGTAATCGGAGGAATAATTGGAACTATAGCTATGGGAATAGGTTATATAACAAACGAAAATTTATTAAGGCTTTTAATAGTTCCTATTGGTATATTTTTAATATTATATTTTTGTAGTAAATTAATAAATAGAACAGAATATATAATCATAGCATGTTATGTGTTTTTATCTATAACACTTGAAGAACCTCCAGAATTAAGTTGGCTTTACCCAATAAAAATTATGATAGCAACTTTAGTGTCAAGTATAGTAGCTATGGTTGTTAATTTATATGATCCAAGAAGAAAAAAGAAAGTAAGATTATATAATGAAAATGGAAAATAGGAGGAGATATTATTAAAAATAAAGTTTTAGTTATTGTACTTTTAGTTGTTGTTATAGTAACTAGCACAGGATTGGTGATTTCATTTTTTAATTTAAAAGAAGCTAATAATAAAATTGTAGAACTAACAACTACAATAGGAGAAAAAGAAAATAATGTAAGCGATGAGAAAAAAGAGGAAAATGTTGAGCAAAAGGAGTTTTCTTTAGATAGTAATAAAGATGATATTAAATTTTTGGAAGAAAACCAAAAGATAAAATGGTATAGAGAAGAGATTGGATATTCTGGACTTAAAGCTGTAGTTGCAGACAATGAAATATATTTTTTCTTAAGTCAACAAGGAATAAGAGAAGCGTATACTGGAACACAAAATGTAACAATTTTTGATAATATACCAGCTAAAATAGAAGGTGCAGATATAGTACAAGCTAAATTTGTTGAACTAGGTGGAAGAGAAGCAGCAGCTTTGATTGTTGTTCTTTCAGATGGAACTGTGCAATATGCGTCTGTAAACTCAATAATTGAAAATAATTTTGAGTTTCAAACAATACCTAATTTAAATGATGTTGTAGGCGTAAGAGGTGTAGCTATAGAATTACCAGAAAACAAAGTACAAGATTCAGCTATTGTTATAAAAAGAGATGGATCAAAGGAATTAATAAATAAATATTTTAATTTCTAATATTAAATTTTACTTTCTTCAAAAAGAATAATCTAAAAATAGGTTATTCTTTTTTGCTATGAAAAAATAAGTATTAAAATATGTCAAAAATGGCTGTATATAAGCATTTTACCTTGACACAGGGGAGTATTTAAAGTATAATAATCAATGTATGAAAAGGGGGCTTTTAAATGAGCGTATCAAAGGAAGACGTAAAGCACATAGCAAATCTTTCAAAATTAAATCTAACAGATGAAGAACTAGAAAAATATACTACACAGTTATCTGATATAGTAAGTTTTGCAAATGAGCTTTCAAATATTAATGTTGAAGGTGTTAAACCAACAGCACACATATTAGATATAAAAAATGTATTTAGAAAAGATGAAATGCAACCATCTTATGATAGAGAAGAAATACTAAAAAATGCACCAAGTAAAGATGCAGGATGCGTAAGCGTTCCAAAAGTTGTAGAATAGGGGGAAATTTAATAATGAGTTTATACAGTTTAACATTAACTGAAGTAGCTAAAAAAATAAAAAATAAAGAAGTTACTATAAAAGAAGTTTTAGATGATATATATTCAAGAATTGAAGCTGTTGAGCCAAAAGTTGACGCATATATTACTTTAACACAAGATTTAGCATATAAAAGAGCTGAAGAACTACAACAAAGATTAGATAATGGAGAAGACATTGGAGTACTTGGTGGTGTTCCAATTGCAATTAAAGATAATATTTGTACAAATGGTGTTAAAACAACATGTGCATCAAGAATGCTTGAAAACTTCACACCAATATATGATGCAACAGTAATAAAAAGATTAGAAGAAGCAGGAGCAATTGTTTTAGGAAAAACAAATATGGACGAGTTTGCTATGGGTTCTTCTACAGAAACATCATATTTTAAGAAAACAAAAAATCCATGGGATTTAGCAAGAGTTCCAGGAGGTTCATCAGGTGGAAGTGCTGCAGCAGTTTCTGCTCAAATGGCATATGCATCTTTAGGATCAGATACAGGTGGATCAATTAGACAACCAGCATCATATTGTTCAGTAGTTGGACTTAAACCAACATATGGACTAGTTTCTAGATTTGGACTTGTTGCGTTTGCATCATCTCTTGATCAAATTGGACCTTTTGCAAGAACTGTTGAAGATGCAACAATGATGTTAAATGTTTTAGCAGGTCATGATAATATGGATACTACATCTGCAAATCTTGAAAAACAAGATTATACAGAAGCATTAGTAAACGATGTTAAAGGAAAAGTTATAGGAATACCTACAGACTTTATAACAGAAGGAATTCATGCAGATGTTAAAGCAGCTTATGATAAAGCTATTGAAACAATGAAAAATGCTGGAGCTGAAATTAAAGAGATAACTTTAAGTTATGCAAAATATTCTCTTGCAACATATTATATTGTTGCAACAGCAGAAGCATCATCTAATTTAGGAAGATATGATGGAATAAGATATGGACATAGAGCCGAAGATTTCAATGATTTAGAAGAATTATATAGAAAGTCTAGAACAGAGGGCTTTGGTCCAGAAGTTAAAAGAAGAATAATGCTTGGTACATATGTATTATCTTCTGGATATTATGATGCATATTATAAACGTGCACAACAAGTAAGAACTCTTATTGTTGAAAACTTTAAAAAAGCATTTGAAGACTGCGACGTAATAATGATACCAACAGCTCCAAATACTTCATTTAAATTTGGTGAACATAGTGCTTCTCCACTTGAGATGTATCTTGAAGATATTTATACTGTTCCTGTAAATATTGCTGGTCTTCCTGGAATTTCAGTACCAGGTGGATTTGATAGTAAAGGATTACCTATAGGAATTCAATTTATAGCAAAATCTTTTGATGAGAAAAATTTATTACAAGTGGCATATACTTTTGAGCAAAATACAGATTATCATACAAAAGAACCAACAATAGAGGAGGGAAAGTAAAATGAAAGATTATGAAGTTATAATTGGATTAGAAGTTCACGCAGAGCTTTCTACTAAAACAAAAATGTATTGTAACTGTTCAACAACATTTGGTGCTGACCCTAACACTCATTGCTGTCCAATATGTACAGGAATGCCAGGGGTACTTCCAGTACTTAATGAAAGAGTTGTTGAATATGCAGTAAAAGCAGGTCTTGCTACAAATTGTGAAATATCAAGATTCTCTAAACAAGATAGAAAAAACTATTTTTATCCAGATTTACCAAAAGCATTCCAAACATCACAATATGATTTACCATTATGCTTAGGTGGACATTTAGATATTAATGTAAACGGACAAAAGAAAACAATAGGTATTACAAGAATACATATTGAAGAGGATGCTGGAAAATTAATTCATGATGCATATACAGGAGATACTCTTGTAGACATGAATAGATGCGCTGTTCCACTTATTGAAATAGTATCTGAACCAGATATAAGAAGTGCAGATGAGGCAGTTGCATATATGCAAACATTAAAATCTATATTAGAATACCTTGAAGTTTGTGATTGTAAAATGCAAGAAGGATCTTTAAGATGTGATGTTAACTTATCTGTAAGACCAGTTGGTCAAAAAGAATTTGGAACAAGAACAGAGACAAAGAACCTAAACTCATTTAAAGCAATACATAATTCAATAGAATTTGAAATAAAAAGACAAATTGAAGTTCTTGAAAATGGTGGAAAAATATACCAAGAGACAAGACGTTTTGATGATGCAAAAGGCATTGGATATGCAATGCGTACTAAAGAAGATGCTCATGATTATAGATATTTCCCAGAGCCTGACCTTGCACCTATTATATTAAGTGATGAATATGTAGATAATATTAAAAATAATTTACCTGAAATGCCTCATATTAAGAAGGAAAGATATATTAAAGAGTTTGGTCTTCCAGAATATGACGCAGAGATATTAACATCATCTTTAAAAACAGCTAATTTCTTTGAAAAAACAAATGCTATTTGTAACAATCCTAAAACAGTTTCAAACTGGATTATGGGAGATATGGCAAGAATGTTAAATGAAAAAGAAATGGAAATAGATGAATCAAAAGTTACTGAAGAAAATTTGGCAGAGTTAATTATGCTTATGGATAAAGGAACTATTTCATCTAAAATTGCTAAAACTGTATTTGAAGAAATGTTTGAAACAGGAGAAAATGCAAAAGATATTGTTGAGAAAAAAGGTCTTGTTCAGATGTCTGATGAAGGTGCAATAAAAGAGATATGTCAAAAAGTTGTAGATGCAAATCCACAATCAATAATAGACTACAAAGCTGGTAAAGATAGAGCAATAGGATTTTTAGTAGGACAAATAATGAAAGAAACAAAAGGAAAAGCAAATCCTCAAATTGTTAACAAATTATTACTTGAAATAATTAATAAATAGTGTATAATATTAATATACATTAATAAAGGAGTTGATTGTGATGAAAAAGACAAATGTTATTCTTGGTATAGTAATAGCCATATTTGTAATATGTGCAGCAACTATTTTGGTGGTTGCGATAATGCAAAATAAAGTAGAAGAAAAGATACCAGTTAATGTTAATTTTGAAACACTATCATCTAATATTGAGGAAGTAACTAACTTAGATAATACTAAAATGCAAAATATTTCGAAAGAACAACTACAAGAAGAATTTAATATTAATCCAGAATGGATAAAACAAGTTATTGGAGTTAAACCATATGTAAATATTAATTCAAGTATGTATGTAATTGTAGAAACTACAGAGGAAAATTTAACTGATGTAAAAAATGCATTTAAAGAATATGGAAACAAATATGATGAAACTTGGAAAGACTATCTTGCAGATGAGTATGAAAAAGTTCAAAATAGACAAATTGGTTCAAAAGGAAACTATGCATATTTTATAGTTAGTGATTATGCTAAGGAAATAATAGAGTTAATTAAAGATTAAAATAAGGCACGTTGTGCCTTATTTTTTTGCATTGTATTTTGTAATCTAACTGTAATATATAAGTATAATATACTTAAAAATAGCAAATGTGTAGAAAAAAGTCACATAAATGGTATAAAATAAAGAAGAATAGGAGGACGTATATGAAAAAGAGACTAAAAATCATATCAGTATTATTAGTTTTTGTTATGATAGCAACTACTATAACAGTGGTACTTGCTGCACCAACTATAAATTTAAGCTCTAGCACTAGCGGAAATACAGCAAATCTTAGTTGGACAAATAATGATACTGTAAAATCATATAATTATAATGTTAAGAAAAGTGTAAATGGTGGAGCATTTGCAAATTTAAATGAAAATGCTGCCAATAAGATAAATGTGTTGAATGTTTATCCAGATAATGTAGATCAAACCATATCATTTACCACTTATGATGGAGAGAGCATAAATATTAAGAAATCTGCATCATTAAAAAGATGGATGGAAGGGGCAAATGGAACAGATTCTAGAGGATATGGTAGAGGACTTATTGAAGTAACACCAGTATCAATTACAGCATTTAATAATAATCCATCAGCATATTTATATAAAAATTCAAACGGAAAATATAACTACCAAGTAGTTGTATTTGGAACATGGGATGCAAATGGAAATCAAGATATAAGTACAGCTGCAACTAATGTTATGAATACATATCTTGCAGAAGGAAATAGCTGTGTAGTAGGACACGATACTATTATGAATTCAGATCCTGCAAATAGAAACTTTACTCAATTAAGGTCATATTTTAATTTGAAATTCCAAGATTATGATGGCGTTACAGGACCAGGGGGAACAGCAGTAGAAAACATTAATGGAATTAGTGGCTCTGCAACAACACAAGTTACATTAAGAACAAATAATGTATTTACAACTTATCCATGGTACATAGGAAAAGCAGGAGATGTTTTAACAGTTCCACACTGCCATACTGTTGGACAGATAGCATATGGTAATGTTGAAATATCATTTACAAGTACTGGAGATAGAACTGACCAAAACGGACAAGGTAACTGGAATTACTATTTAACAGTTAATAATAACTGTGCTATGATACAAACAGGACATTCAAACTGTGAAGCAACACAAGACGAACAAAAAATTTGGGCAAATCTTTTATTTTATTTAGGAGATGTAAATACAGCAACTACAGCAACAGACCCTAATTTTAAAGATATAGATGCACCAAATATTCCTAATGTAACAAGTAATACATTAACAGGAGTTAATGGTACTGCAACTTATACTGCAGAAGACAATGGAACAACATATAAATACTATGTTGAAGCAATAGAGAGAACAACAAATGAGAAAACATCATCTAATACTGTAACAGAAATTAGAAAAACAGGAGTTGCAGGCTATAGCTATGTTATAGATACAAATCCAAATACAACAGTAGATGGAACTATAGACACTACAAGTTCAAGTATAAATTATACACTTGGAAATGGTCCTAAAACATATTTACATATTAGAGCAATAGATGGTGCCGGAAATGCAGGTCCTACTGCACATGTATTATTACATACTAATGTACCACCAGAGCTTGCATTGTCTCAAAATCCAACATATTGGACAAACCAAAACGTAACTATTACAGCTGTAGGAACAGATTCAGATGGTACAGTTGTATCAATTACAA
>CANCXL010000028.1 GCA_947381905.1 uncultured Clostridiaceae bacterium
CATATTATTTTCTATTTTCCATATTTCTATATACTTGTTTATATCTTGTATGCAATCATATGAGTAGTCTACTTCGAATTTATCTTCATTATATAAATCAAATTTAAAGACAGTCCAATTATCCTCACATTTGCTACAATATTTATGAAAAGATTCAAATATGTTCTTAACTTTTTTTATAGCAATCTCTTGCTCATCGTCTAAATAATTATTTAGAGCATCATCTAGCAAATCAAAATAACATCCATCTTCTGTTCTTTTATAATAAATTTGGAACTCATTTTTTATAATTTCTTCTCCATCATCATTTTTTTCATTGTAGAAAAATGAAACAGCAATTATATGATACCATTCATCACTCATAGATTGATTTAGATTATCTATTAAGTTCTCACAATAATCTACTAAGATTTCTCCATCTTCTTTTTGTTCTCTCATTTTTTCTCCTATTCTATTTATTTTTTGTTTTTAAATATTCAATTGCATTAAGCATTCTTTTTTTATAGTCACTAATAACTTCATCTGCTTGAGTAATTTTATCTTGTACTTTATATATTTCATATTGTAATAGAGCGCTAATAAGAGGAACATCATTGTCTGATATACTATCTACAGTGATTGTTTTACTTTCTAAACCATTTGCTATTTCTTCAAGTCTTTTAAATTCTTTATTCTTGATTTCTGTAACCATTATTTTCCTCCTTTTGCTTATCATCCATTTGGCTTTTTACTTCCTCTATTTCTTTTTCAACATCTTCTAAAGATTTGACTGCATCTTTTTCTATAGATGAGATTAATAATTCTTTTTTCTTAAACTCTGCTCTTTTTTCTTCTAACTCAAATAATTTTTCCTCTAAAGATTTTCTTTCAATATACTTATTCATAGAAGCTTCAATCATATCAAGAGATTCTTGTTTTTTTTGAGTTTTTTTCAAAACGTCTCTTTCAATCTTTTCATTTAAATGATCTCTTGCCCTTAATAGTTCTTCAATACTATATTTATTTGTATCTAAACTATCAATTATATCATTTACTCTTTTTTCTAAATCTTTTCTATATTCATCAATTTCAATCTGATTTTGTTCTCTTAATCCTTCTAGTAAAATATTTTTAGAGTTTATTAGTTCTTGAGTCATACTCTCTTTAATCTCTTCTTTAATCTTATCACCATTATTTTCTTCATCTATAGCTTGTATATTTTCATCATCTGTTTCTTCTTTTAAATTATCCTCAATTTCTTTTCTATTTTCTTGAGCATATTGCTCTTTTTCATACTCATCTGCTGACATTCCGTTAATTGTAAATGATATTTCTTCACTATCTAATGTTTCCTCTTCTTTTTCATTTGGATTTTGAATATCTAATTCTTCATCATCTTCTGGAATAGTTTTATTCTCTAATGTTTTTTTGCTGTCTTTTTCCTCATCTTGGATAACTTTATCATCTTGTTGTTTTAAATCTTCTTGTTCTAGAGTTGAATTATTTTCTTCGTTTTCTTTTTCGGTTAATTCTTCACTATTTTTTGGTTCTTCACGTTTATTTTGTTCAACTTTATTTTGATCAGTATAATATGTGTTATATATGTATGTATTTCCTCCAGGTTCTCCGTCTTTTCCATCTACTCCATCTCTGCCATCTTTTCCGTCTTTTCCAGGAGGTCCATTAACAATCTTAGTTTTATCTTCTGGCTCTTCTTTATGTTCTTCCTCCTCATATTCTTTACTTACTTCTTTTTCTACTGTTTTATCTTTTTTCTCATCATTATTGTTTTTATCTATATTTTTACTTGTACTTTTATCTACTTTTTTCTCTTCTTTCTCTTTTGAAACTTTTATACTTGGTTCAGGAATATCTACATCTATTTCTACTGGCTCATCATATTCTTTTTGTCTTTCATCTCTTTTCTTCTTCCATTCTTCAAAAGTTTTAGACGTGCCTGTTTTTATAGCTGCAAATGCTCCACCAATTAATCCAACAATATTAATTCGTCTCAAATCTCTTTCATTATCTGATTTTTCTAATTCCTGTGGAGTATATTTTTTCTCCATCCCTTTGGTATTTATTACATGTTGTCTTATATCTTTGATAAATGCAAGTCTTTCTTCTATTTTAGCATATTCATTATCTCTATACTCTATATCTCCTTTAGTATTTTCAAGTACAGCATTAAATCTTGTTTTAGTATCTAAATTTAGATTATTAAGTATTTTTTCTCTATTTTCTAATGCATAGTCTACAAAATCTACAGATAAATTATAATTATCATCTCTTACTCTTGCCTTAACATCTAATATTGTATCTAATTCTTTTAAGAACTCATCATCACCTAAACGCTTCCTTAAATCCTTAATTTCAAATTTAGAATGATTGTTTAATAGTTTTTGATACATTAATTCTGCAAAAGACTCATCTATTTCTTTTGTTACTCTCTCTAATGTTTCTTCTTTATAATTTCCATTGTTTCTTTTATCTTCTTTATTCTTTTCTCTTAATTCTATTAGTTTATCAAATTCAATTAATGTACCGTCTTCGTTAAATTTATTTTTTAAAGAATTATCTTTTTCAATTATTTCTGGGTGCATTAGAATAAGCATTTCTGGTCTTGAATAATTTAGCTCAGAATTTTCAGCAAATACATTTAGTATTGAGCTTTCTTCATAATATGATTTTTCATTTTCAATTTCCATCTTTTCTAAAACATCATCTATCATGCTATTTTTAACTTTTTCATCTAATATTTCTGCTTTAGTCTCCATATCAACTATTGACTTAAAGTTATTTAAAAATGTTCTCCTTCTTGCTAAATTTATGCTATATTCTGATGGTGCATTTAAATCATCTATATCGTAATTTACCATATCCTTATCATCTGTTGGCAATTTACTTAAAGAATACTCTATAGATTGCATAATAGTAGGGGCTGTCTCTTTAGATGATATATAAAATCCTCTATTATTTAATTCTTCATCCTTTGTGTTTTGTAACATCATTCCTGTTACTTCAAGTTCTACTCCAATGTCTTCAGCTATCTCAATTATATCTTTAGCCCTTCCCACTTTACTTAAATTATGATTCTTTCCAGATATAATATTCTCATTAAGTTTTATATTTATAATTTCTTTTTCCCCATTTAGAATTTTTAGATTATCCTTATCTAATATAACATCAACATCACTTTTCTTCATACCAGCATTTTTTAAATATAGTCTTGAAAAATTTTTAGCAAATTCTTGCATTTGAAGCGAATACTCGTTTTCATCCACTTGTTTTTCAACTACATCTTTATATGTCTTTCTAAATAATGTATTTGTTTTTCTAGGTTCTTTTGTTTGTGCCATTTTAAACCTCCAATTTTTTTCATATTTCTCTTAAGATACTTATATCATAAAAAAGATACATTTTTCAATGTATCTTCTAATTAATTTATTATTTTATGTATTATATTTTCCCTCTTTTTCTTTAATTAATTCTGCTTGTCTTTGAAGAAGTAATGAAAAGAAATTTTCCTTTCCAATTTTTGATGGATATATTCCTTGATCTATTAATGTTTTACCTGTAACCTCGTTTAATACTTCTTTGGCTATTTTGCTATAATTAATCTTTGGTCTATCTAGCATATCATCTGCATCAGATATAATTTGCATATTATCTAGACCAATTTTAGATCTATTTAATAAATTAAAAAATTGAGCTTGTTTATATGGTCTCATAGTAGTGCAAATTCCAGCTTTCATATGATATTTTGCCACTTCTTTTCCAGATTTTTTCCATTTATTAGGAAGTTTTAATCTATTTGAAATATCTTCAACAAGTTTTATCCCTGCTTCTTCATGACCAATATGTTGTGGTAAAATATTTTTAGGGGTAGTCGCTTTGCCTAAATCATGTACTAATGCCGAAAATCTTACATAATTATCCTTTGATTTAGCAGAAACTTTATCTAAAACAATCATTGTATGATTAAATACATCACCTTCTGGATGATATTTTTCAGGTTGGGGGATTCCTATTAAATCGTAAATTTCCTTAAAATGTACATCCAAAACATTAGCATTTTTTAAAACTTTAAAAAATATTGAAGGTTTTCTTGTAGTTAAAGCTTTATTTAACTCGACAAAAACTCTTTCTGGTGTTATTGTTACTAACTCACTTTTCAAAGAATTCATTAGTTTTAAAGTCTCATTATCTACATTAAACTCTAATTTTGCAGCAAATCTTGCAACTCTATATACTCTTAATGGATCTTCTGCAAAAGAATCGCTTATATGTCTAATTTTTTTATTTTTTATATCTTCTATACCAAAAAATGGATCTATAATTTCACCTGTCAAAACTTCTTTTGCAATTGCATTAATAGTTATATCTCTTCTTTTTAAATCATCTTCTATTGTTAAGCTTTTAGAAGTTTCAATGTTAAAGCCTTTATATCCACTTGCTACTTTTCTTTCTTTTCTTGCTAAAGCAAATTCAGATCCATAAAGCATAAATACAGGAAAATCTTTTCCAATAATTTGCGCACTAGGAAAAAGACTATTAAATTCATCTGCGCTTATCCCTGTTACACAATAGTCCTTGTCTTGAGATTCAAGCCCCATTATTTCATCTCTTACAGCTCCACCTACAATATATAGCTTTCCACCATATTCATTTATTTTATCTGCAATTTCAAATTCATTCATACCCTTACTATTTTATATTATTTACTAACTCCTTAAAATAATCTCCTCTTATCATAAAGTTTTTATATAAATCAAAAGATGCACTAGCAGGTGACATTGCAACTATATCTCCAGCATTACTATTGTTTTTTGCATATTCAACAGCATCTTTTAAATTATCAAACTCTACAATAGGCATTACATTCCTTCCAGTTTTTATTGCCTCTTTAACAGCGGCTTCTTTAATTAATGGTGATGTTGTACCAACAAGTATCATAAGTTTTACTTTATCTAATAAATATGGTCCCATAACATCATATGGAATATGTTTATCATATCCTCCTGCTATTAATATTATTTTTTGATTAAAAGCTTTAAGACCTGCTATTGTTCTTGAAGGACTACTTGCAATAGAGTCATTGTACCATTTTACGCCTTCGATTTCTCTTACAAGCTCCATTCTATGTTCTACTCCACCAAAATTCATAGCTACATTCTTAATTGCTTCTTCTCCACAAATATCTACTACTAAAGACGCTGCTGTACATACATTTGCAACATTATGCATTCCTACAATTTTAATATCTTTAGCGTCCATTATCTCTTTTATATTACCACTAACAGAAGATACAACCTTGCCATCTTTGTAATATACTCCGCACTTTGTTTCTTTTTCCAAACTAAATTTTCTTATTTTGCCCTTTGCTTTACTTTCATATCTATTAGTAAATTCATTATCTTCATTTAGAACTAAAATTCCATTTTTATCTTGATTTTTAAAAACACGAGCTTTAGCCTCAATATATTCTTCATAATCTTTGTGATAATCCAAATGATTTGGAGCAACATTTGTTATTGCAGCTCTATCTATCTTTTCATTCATTGTCATAAGTTGAAAACTGCTTAACTCTAATACAACATAATCATCTTTTGTTATTTCTTCCACCTTATCTAATAATGGAGTACCAATATTTCCTCCCACATATACTTTTTTTCCGGCTTCTTTTAAAAATAACGATGTTAAAGTTGTTGTTGTTGTTTTTCCATCTGATCCAGTTATTGCAATCACAGTTGCATCAGTTAAATGTATAAATGTTTCCATTTCTGATGTTAAGATAACTCCATTTTTTTGCGCTTCAACTATTTCTGGTGTAGAAGGTTTTACACCTGGAGATCTAAATATATAATCTGAATCTTTTAAATTTGAAAGATAATTTTCTCCAAGTACAAACTCTATATTATCTAATTTTTTTAGTTTTTCTGGAATTTCCTCATTTTTATCTCTTGCAATAACCTTTGCACCCAATTTATTTAAATATATAATAGCTGGTATGTTACTAACACCCACTCCAATTACAGAAACTTTTTTTCCTTTTATTTCTTTTTTAAATTCTTCAACTTTTTTATTCATATTTCATGCTCCTTTTGGTATATATTATATTACTACAACTTATATTTTGCAACTTAATTTAACGTTATACTATAGTATATTTTAGCTATCTATTATTAATAATTATATATAAAAGCTCACTTCAAAACTGAAGTGAGCTTTTACTTTTAGTTCCCGCCTAATATTTCTGATTTGTTTAAATTTCCACAATAATTATATGATCCACAGGCTGTTTGATCTTCTCTTTTTTTACTTTTTTGATCATTCATACACTCGCATACTATTATAGAATCAAGTCTACACGTAGAGTCTTCTATACAATTATGTGTGCATTTAGTAACATTACATTTTATTCTATCGTCACCTTTTCTCATAATATAATCATCTCCTACAAATATTATTACCTAATTTTTAGATTATATTCATTAATTGCTTTTTATTTAAATTTTTGTTATACTTATTTCATTATGGAAAGATATAATCATTTAAATACTTATTTAAAAAAAAAATTTGGTGAAAGGACTTTAAAAATATGTATAGATGCTGGTTTTACTTGTCCTAATAGAGATGGTACAAAAGGATATGATGGTTGCATTTTCTGTGGTGAACGTGGCTCTGGAGAGCATTTAAAAACTACAGACATTTCTAAACAAGTCATGGAACATTTAAATAGTTATCGCGGACAAAGAGCAAATAAATTCATAGTATATTTTCAAAATTTCACTAATACTTATGATACTTTAGAAAATTTAAAAGCAAAATACGACTCTGCACTAATAGATGAGCGAATAGTTGGTATACAAATTGCAACAAGACCAGACTGTATAAATGAAGAGATTGTCTCTTTTATCTCATCATATAAAGACAATTATTATGTTTGTATTGAACTTGGACTCCAAACAGCTAATGACAAAACAGGACTATTATTAAATCGTGGATACAATTCAAAAGATTTTATTAATGCAGTTAAACTACTAAATAAATATAATATAGATGTAGTAGCTCATATAATGGTTGGACTCCCTGGTGAAACATTTGACGATTTAAAAAATACTATAAATTTTCTTAATAGCCTTAATATTCAAGGGCTAAAAATTCATTCTACATATATTACAAATGATACCAAACTTTGTAAAATGTATTACAATAATGAATATAGTCCTATCACTCTTGATGATTATTTAGAACAACTTACATACATAATAACACATATAAATCCCAATATAGTACTTCATAGAATAAGTGGAGATGCACCAAAAGATATGCTTATTGCACCATCTTGGAATTCTCATAAAAAACTAGTATTAAATGGAATAGATAAAATACTACGTGAAAAAAACTTATATCAAGGAATGTATTTTAACAATTAATTTGATATGAACTTTACTATTGTGGTATAATATTTCTGGTGATTTAAATGAAAAGACCATTAATTGGCGTGGTTGCAAGGCCATATATTACAGATAATAACAGACAAGTTTTATGTATATTAGAAAATGTTAGAAGAAATATTATAAATGCTGGCGCAATTCCAATGATAATATTGCCTACTCAAGATATGGTATATATTGGAAATAAAGAAAATGAACTCACAAAAAATGATAAAGAAATACTTGATGCACAAATCGACATGTGTGATGGAATTTTAATGCCAGGTGGAGACAGAATTTATTATTATGATAAATATGTTTGTCAAAGAGCAAATGAAAAAGACTTACCATTACTTGGAATTTGCATGGGAATGCAAGTAATGTGTAACTATAATAATGATAATGTAAATGTGAAAGTCGAAGGACATAAAAAACCTCTTGACGAATATGTTCACGATGTTGAAGTATATAAAGACTCAAAGCTTTATTCTATTATTGAAGAAGAAAATCTTAAGGTAAATAGCTTACATGGATACATGGTTCCAAATCCGGGCGAATATACAATTGCAGCTATGACAGATTCTACTGTAATTGAAGCTGTAGAGAAGAAAGATAAACTCTTTAATATTGGAGTACAATGGCATCCTGAAAGAACACATGACGATCCTAGTCTTAAACTTATTCAAGCTTTTGTTGACTCATGTATAATTAATATGAATTCAACTAAAAGCGACAAATAAAGCAAAAATAAAAGCACTTTAACAATTAAGTTAAAGTGTTTTTTTATTCTTATTTTGTCATTAATTCTTCAAATTCATCTAAATCTGCTTTAAACCCTTCGAATGCCTCATCATATAGTTTATCTTCTAATGGGTCTACTCCTGCAAGTCTTAATAGTTCAACTGGAGATTTTGAAGAACCAGATTTTAAAAATGACAAATAATTATATATCTGTTCTTTATCCCCATTTGCCACCCTATTTGCAATTACTGATGCTACACAATTTCCAATTGTGTATTTATATACATAATAATTATAATAAAAATGAGGTACAGCAAAACAAGAATATTTTGAAAGCTCATGTATTTTTACTTTTCCACCATAATATTTTTCACTTAGTTCATCGTAAAGACTTGTAAATGTTTTTACAGATAGTCCTTCGTTATTCATTACCTTTTCGTGTAAAATATTTTCATAATTTGCAAAGAAAGGCTGACGATAACATGTTCCTACAAACTCATTTAATTTTCTACTTAATAAATATGCTTTCTCTTCTTTTGTTTTGGCATTTTTTATTAGTAAATTTAAAAGTAGATTTTCATTTACAGTTGAAGCAACCTCTGCAACAAATATTCTATAATCACTATTTATATAATCTTGATAGTGATTTGAAAAGTATGTATGAACTGAATGTCCAAGCTCATGTATTAAAGTAAATACAGAGTGTAAATCTGATGTAAAACTAGTTAGTATAAATGGATTTGTATCATAACATCCAGAAGAGTATGCTCCTTGCCTTTTTCCTGAATGTGGCAAATAATCTATCCATCTTTCATCTCTTGCTTTATCTAATATCTTCCTATATTCTTCTCCAAAATTTTTAGTAGCATCATAGATAAGTTCAAAAGCTTCGTCTAGTGTATATTTATTTTTAGGTTCTTTTACAAGTGGTAAACTTAAATCATAATTATTTAACACTTTAAGTCCTAGCACTTCTTTTGATACATCTAAATAATCTAAAAAATACTTATGATATTTTTCATTTGCCATGTATAATATCTTATTAAATAATTCTGGTGTAACTTCATCAGAAAAAGTCGCAGCCTCAATTGGAGATGAGTATTTTTTTATCTTAGTAAAAAATACATCTTCTTTCATTTTTCCTTCAAGAGTATTTGCAAATATATTAGAAAACTTTTTATATTCTTTATATATTTTCTCATATGCTTGCTTTCTTATCTCTTCACTAGGATTTTTTAAAAATTCTCTTAAAGTCTCATCATTTAAGAAATGCTCTTTACCATCGATTATTACTGGCTCATATTCTGGATGTATTGATGTATATGTCTTGTATGAGTTCATTGCAGACTCTGACATTGTTATAATTTTTTCTGACTCCTCATCTAACATATGTGGTTTATATCTTAAAACAGAATTTATCATAACCCTATATTTTTCACATCTTTTATCTTTTAATATTTCTTTTGCTTTTGACTCATTTTTTATAATCTCAAGTTCAACAAAAACTACTTCATTAGAGTACATATCACAAAGTGCACCTATGTTTGACTCTAAAGCTTGAATTTCTTCATTATCTGGTTCTACATCTACTGCAAGATGTGAATACATAGAAAGCTTTGAAAGTCCTCTTGCAACACTTTCATATAAACTCATAAATTCTAAAAACTCATCTGCAGAATTTAAAAAAGTATCTTTATAATTTTTAAGCTTTGGAATATCATTTTTTACTTTTTCAAAATCCTTGTTGTATTCTTCCATATTAGGATAAATTGTTGATAAGTCCCATTTAAACTTATTATCAATTTCATTTCTATTCATAATATTTGATCCTCCTCTTTTATTAAATATTCTCGAGTAAAATAACATCATGTAAATTGAATTCTAACACCTGATTATATATATGTCAATAATTAAACTAATATTATTTATATTATTACTAAATATATAAAATTATATCACAAATAATAAAAAATAAGATAGAGTTTTTATACTCTATCTTATTATATCTAATTCTTTTTTTAATCTTTCTACTTCATTATTATATGCTTCTGTATTCTTTTTATGTATTAAAATTGTCTCTCTTAATCTTTCATTTTGCATCTCAAAAAGTTTAATTAAAGCATATTTTTGATCCTCATTCATATTCTCTATTGGTATTTCACCACGTTTATACATAGCTTGAAATTCATATATATCTATTTTTTGATGTGCTCCAGTCATTGTAACTGTTTCAGTATTAATAGTATTTGAACTTGCTCTTCTTGCAAGTATTTGAGCTCTCTTTTGATCCCTTTTTTTCCTTTTTATATTAAAAAATCCTTGAAATAATTTCTTTATATTTCTTGAAACAAAATTTTCTCTTACCATAGGTAAGTTATAGTATTGTTCTTGCATATTTTCCTCCTATGACTTCATAGTTAAACGAATTTTCATATCATTAAATTTATTCATTAAATTTTTAGCGTTTTCTTCTCTCATCTGCTCTATTTGATTCATAGCAAGTAATTCATTATACTCATTTGTTGCATCAATTAATTCTTGAGTTAATATCCCATCAGATGTATATTTTTGAGTAGCTTCCTCTAATAATTTATAACTTTCAGGCAATATAGCCTCAACTATAGCTGCAACTCTTACTTTTTCTGCACGAGTAGCAATTAATTTTCCTCTTTGATATGATCGTTTAGCCTGTGCTTTATAATTTGCAATACTTAATTTCATAAGCATTTTATAATCTTTTAATGTTGGCACAAAGTCTCTTTTTAATTCTACTAATTTGCATTTTACATCCTGCATATCTACAGATTTGATTTTTATTTCATTACCCTTTTCATCTTCAAAAAGTGGCCATTCTTCATTTCTTAATAAGCTATAGCATATTGCTTTTATTTGTATATCATTTAACTCTAATTTTTCAAAATCATATTCATTTTCAAACATTTTTTCTGCTATAGTAGTTGCAGATATTTTTTTTATATAAACATGATGTTCATAGTAATATGGAACTTCATCTTTATAATATATAAAATCATTAATATGTAAAATAAAGAAACATATTCTTTTTATTTCTTCTTCATTATAATTTAGTTCTGTCAAAAATTCTCTTGCAATTTTTGCAGATTCTCTTTGATTTTTAATATAATCTACCTTTTCTTTTATATCTTGTACTATTTGAGGTTTAGAAACATCATGTAAAAAAGCAGCAATTTTTAATAGTTTTACCTCTTCTTGAGATAATTCTCCTGTTGGTATGTCTGCTACTGTTCTTAATGTATGTTCAAATAAATCATAACAATGATGTGGACTATTTTGATTATATCCAACCATATTAGAAATTATATTTCCAAATTTATATTCTATATCCTCTTTAGGCATGTTTAAATAGTATTCAACTACATCTTGTCTAAATAAAGAATTCTCAAATTCACTCTTTGTAATTCCTATCATAAAATATTCACCTTTCACGGATATTTTACTACATTTAATGCTATTTATCAATATTTTTAGTTGTTTTAGTATACTTTTTTTAGTAACATTTTTGTAATATGTATTTTTTATTTACATGAAAAAATCGTTTTTTGTCGAAAATCACAATAAAAAGTAGCGAAAAATAAAGCAAGAATATTTGTAAATATTATTTATTGATGCATAATACAATGTCTTAATAAGAAATTCCAAACTATGAACTTGTTTTAATATGATATAATAACTAAAAAGGAGAAAATAACAATGAGAATATCCCATCCGTTTGAACCTGTTTACAATATAAATAGTACTATATTAATTCTTGGAAGCTTTCCATCAATAAAATCTAGAGAAATAAATTTTTACTATGGTCATCCACAAAATAGATTTTGGAAAATACTTGAATTAATCTATAATGAAAAAATTGAAAATAATATAGAAAGTAGAAAAAATTTTCTGTTAAAGCATAATATTGCTTTATGGGATACAATAAAAGAATGTGATATAGTGTCCTCTAGCGATTCGTCTATTAAAAACGCTATTCCAAACGATATTAATATGATAATTAAAAATAGTAATATTAAATCAATTTTTTGCAATGGGAACACCTCTTACAAACTATTTATGAAATATTTTAAGGGCAAATTTAAAGATATAACTATTGCGTGTCTTCCATCTTCAAGTCCAGCAAATGCAAAATTTTCACTTCAAGAACTTACCAATATATGGAGCAATAAATTTAAAAATTCAAACCTACTATAATAGAGAAGAATAAAATATATTCTTCTCTATTACTTAAATGATATATATTTAATTATATTCTGGGATTATATAATTTTCTCCTTGTTTTAGAATATTTTCAGCTTCTTCTTTATTTAAATATCCATATTCTATCATCTTATTAATTACTTGTTTTTGTCTTTGCTTTGTTAAATCTAAATTTTTAGTAGGGGCATATACTGATGGAGCATTTGGAACACCAGCAAGTAATAAACACTCATAATCACTCATTTCATTTAGCTCCTTGTTAAAATATCCTCTACATGCTTCTTTTAAAGTATAATATCCATCTCCATAGTAACTTGTATTTAAATAAAATTCTAGTATATCCTTTTTATCATACTTACTTTCTATGTCAAAAGCCATAAATACTTCTGCAATTTTTCTAGTTATCTTTTTTTCTTGTGTAAAATAAATATTTTTAGATAATTGTTGCGTAATAGTACTTCCACCCTCGGCAAAATCTAAAGCTTTTATATCATTTACAACAGCTCTACATATTGCTATTACATCTATTCCACTATGACTATAAAATCTATGGTCTTCCACTGATATTACTGCATTAATATATATTTGCGGAATCTCCTCAATTTTTGTATAATTTTCTTTTTCCTTTATTGACTGAATTTTTTCCTCTATAGATAAAGTCTCTATAGCATCCTTATACATATTATATCCTTCAAAAATATATTTAAATATAATTGCAATAATTATTATACATAAAAAACTCATAGTTATTCCTACAAACTTCTTCATTTTTATCACCTTTTTTCTTCTTATTATAATTATACTATATATTAAGTGACAACCAAGTGACTGTTTTTGACAATATACATAGTGTTTTTATATTAATTTAATTATAGCTTTTAAAGCAGAAAAATACAATTGTTTATTCTTACAATACGCTTACATTTTTGAAATAATATAAGGAGATTTTTTATTATCTCCCATATTGTTATATCTCTATATTCCAAAATCCCAGTTGACCTTTAGATTCGATTGGATTATCAAATACTTGTACATTTTCTATTTTAAATCCATAATTATTACTAAACGAATGTGATGTATAAATATCACTATTTTCTGCTGCAAGCATTTTAGCAAACGCATCACTCATAGGTATACAATCTGTAAGTGTAACTTTACCAAGAATTTTTCCTGTCGGAAGTTCTTCTGGTAAATATTTTTTTAATCTTTTTACAGCTTCTTTATCTATTGTTTTTCCAGCATGAATTAAAAACTCTCCTCTAAAATTTGTTTTCCAACTTCTAAACTCGTATCTTTTATTTTGTTGCATAATTAATGTTGCCCATGGTTGCTTTATAGTTAACGCCTTCATAAATTCCCCCTATTTTTTCTTTGTAATGCTCTTATATACTTTACCATCTTTAAGTTTAATACTATCTCTTAACTGTCTATGATATGTAATAACAAATCTGTGTATCTCATCTTGTAAAAAAGTAAGAAAATTTAGTATTTGCTTATTATCTGTAAGATCAATTTCATTTCCGTTCTCATCAATTAATCCTCTAGTTCTATGTTTATCATTTTTTACCATACCATAGATATTAGTATTTTCTCCAGTGTCTTGCATAGCCTTTTTTACTGCATTAAGTTGGTTCATCGCACCATCAATTAGCATTACATCTGGAAGTGGCCAATCTTTAGCATGTCTTAGTCTACGTGTTAATACTTCATACATACATTTTGGATCGTCTTGAGTAGCTGTACTCTTAATTTTAAACTTTCTGTACATAGATTTATTTAACTTACCATTTTCAAATCTAATCATACAACCTACTATATAATCATTTCTTAAGTTTGATATATCATAGCACTCAATAGAATCTATTCCTTCTTTAAATCTAAGTAAATTTGCAAGATTTTCTACTACATTATTTTTTTTGTCTTCTATATTAATATGAATATTATTTTCAACCATCTTAACTAAATTTGCCTTCTCACCACGTTTTGGACAGATTACTTGTAAACTAATTTCTCTTTTACTAAAAAGTTTATTTATAAGTTCTATATTTTCTTCAGACAGTTTAATATATACTTTCTTTGGCATATCTTTATTATCTACATAATAATTAGATAATATTTGAACCAACGACTCTTCAATTTCTTCTTCAGATATGTCTGAAATCTTAACATTGTCATGAAGAACAATTTTATAGTCTCTTATTTTAAATATTTGCACATATAAGGTTTCGTTGTTAAGCACATATCCCCATATATCTGTACTTGTCTCATTTAAATTAGATACATTTTGCTTTGTACTAAACTTTTCTATATTATCTAGTCTTTGTTTTAATATAGCAGCTTTTTCAAATTCAAGTTTTTGGATACATTCCTCTATTTGTACCTTTACTAATTTTTTTACATCTTCTGTTTTTCCTTCTAAAAATAGTACCACTTGATCTATCATATCCTTATATGCTTTAAGACTAACTTCATTTATACAAGGCCCTAGACATCTACCAATATGATAGTAAAGACATGCATTCTTTACATTGGTTTTATCTAAATTATACTTGCATCTTTTTACAGGAAATATTTCTTTTATTGTATGTAAAGCATCACGCATAGCACCTACATTAGTATATGGTCCAAAATATAATGCTTTATCTTCTAGTCTTCTTCGTGTCACATATATTAAAGGATACTTGTCTTTAACAGTTACTTTAATATATGGATAAGTTTTGTCATCTTTTAAAAGAACATTAAATTTAGGTGATAATTTTTTTATATAGTTACATTCAAGGTTTAAAGCTTCTACTTCATTATTAACTACAATATAGTCTATATCTCTTACTAAAGAAGCCATATTTTCAATTCTTTTAGTTTTATTATTTTTTTGGAAATATTGTCTTACTCTTTTTCTTAAAGATATCGCTTTTCCAACATATATAATTTCTCCTTTTTCATCTTTCATCATATAAATTCCGGGTTCAAAAGGTATCTTTGATACTATATCTTTTACATATTCATTAGTCACTTAAATTTCACCTCCAAAAAATAAATAAAAAGAGGGTAATTAAAAATAACCCTCTAGTTTTCATTATAATTTATTGTTTAGATAAATTACTCAGCCTCATTATATTTTTCAATAATTAAATTTTGTAACATTTCTCTAGTTTCAGTATTGATAGGATGAGCAATATCTTTGAATTCTCCGTTTGGAGTCTTTCTGCTAGGCATAGCAATAAATAGCCCTTTATCACTTTCAATAACTTTGATGTCGTGAATAACGAAAATATCATCAATTGTGATAGAAGCGATAGCTTTCATTCTGTTTTGAGAAGTTACTTTTCTAACTCTTACGTCTGTAATTTGCATATTCTACACCGCCTTCCTTGAATGTTAACTTTATTATCCCATATTAATAATTCAATGTCAACAATTTGTTTACCATAACTCTTATCATTTTGATTACAAAAATATTTCAAGAAAATGTAGTATTTTACTAACTAAAAAGTATTCTTTTTCTTTTTACTTCATAAGGAACTGCTTCATTTATATATTCAGCATATCCATCCATAAATATTGCTGGTGATATATTAGATCTAGGTCCAGCGGATAAAACAATATCTATTGTATTATCTATATTAAATGTATATTTTTCTATTTGTGGTTTTATATCGATTCTTTCCATTCTATCATAGCTTTTCTTTACTACAAGAATTTGTGATTGTCCAAGATACATTTCCATCTTCTTTTTATAATATACTAGTATCTCTTCTTTCTCTCTTAAAGATTTACCTTTAAATTTTTCTGTATAGTCTAATCCTATTACATATTCTGCTCCATACACTCTTAGATTTATACTTTCTTCATTTGGTGACACATACTCCGCTGACATAACAATAAAGCCTGCAGGAAGAGTTTTATTTAATTCTCTTACTAAATAACGCGTGTCTACTTCTTCAGTAAGTACAGTTTCAAAAATTTCACCTGTACTTTCATATCCATCAGTAAGTGGATGAGCAAACATCATATCTACCAAATTAGTATTGGGAGATTTAACTACTGGTAATTCAGCTTCTTCAAAAGCTTTAGAGAAAATCTTTATTGTATCTTCTTGTGAAATATATATAGCATCTCGAGATTTGCCGTAAATTAACCTTAGTTTGTTCATCATATCATCTTCCTTCCTCACGCGTATTATATCACAGGATATTGTAAATTTAAAGTTTTTTTTATTAATTACGACATATTTATTATCTGGATAATTTAAATAAATTCATCTCTTTTTTATAGTATCCTTTTAGTGCTTCTTTTAATATATCTGCACCTACTAGCATTTGAGATATAGATGAGCTACCCATTCCTATATTTACATATACGTTAGGCATATTTGGTATTTCAGATATTAATGGTAAATTATCCTTCGACATGAAAATGTTACCACTATGTGCGTAAATTTCGTTAGAAAATTCCGCTTTAGGATATAACTTATATAGTACAGACATGATTTTTTTACTATTTTCTTTTTCTATTAAATCTAGATATTTAGTATTTTCCATTTTGCTTATATATTTAGTATCTATGCCACTAGCTACTATATTTCCTTTTTCATCAATTCTTATATATATTGGAATATCATTTAAAACTTTAATAGCCTTTTTATTATTTAAGATATCACTTTTCATACTAACACTAAATCTTTTGTATATATCTATATTAGGTAAATTAGATATAGGCAACTGTTCTAAATTTGTAGTAACAATTAAAGAACTCGCAATAATATTAAAATCATTTTGTGTTACAACACTTACATTATCATATGATGAATTTATTTCTTTTACCTCTGTGTTTTCAAAGATTGATACGTTAGGAAATCTAGAAATATACTCAAACACTCTACTTGTAAATTCATATGGATTAATAATTCTTGCTGACTCCTCTATATTTATTACATTTCCTTTTTCGCTCTTTTGTACCTTTTGACCAATATCGTTTCTAATATTTAACTCTTGATTTAAAGCACCTTTTTGAAATAGTCTTGTATTTACAATATTATAGTTTATTTTTTGAGCATCATTATGCATCCCTATATCTACAAGTATTTCATTTAATAATGAATCAGATTTCTTTTTTAAATCATATATCTTCCTTGTTATATTTTTATCTTTACTTGAAATATACTTAATATATAGTTCATCTACAAAATCTGATATACATGCTGATGATACAGATGTATTATTATATCCAATAATATTTTTCTCTATAACAACTACTTTAAATCCATCTTTTGCAAGGAAAAAAGCATTAATAGCTCCACATATTCCTCCACCAATAACTATAACGTCACACTCCATATCTTTATATACATATGGATATGTGTTTTTTATTTTATCTAACCATATTCCTCTTTTCATCTAAACACCTCATAATTATTTTTTATAATATTTCCAGATTTATACAAATTTAAATAATATTTAGGAAATTATTGGTAATAATATTTGTGAGGTGAAACTTATGTCTAAGAAAAAAACAACAATAATAATTATAATTACTGCAGTATTTCTTTTAATATTTTCCACAATATTTGCTGCAAACATTACACATTTTGCACCAGAATATGGAATAACCACTGCCAATGTAAATTTAAGAAATATGCCTACAACAGATTATAGTTCTTTTGTTAGAACACTTTCTCCAAATACCCAAATTAAGATCGTAGGTAGCATAGATAATTACTATATTGTACAACTTGAAAATAATGAGGTGGGGATAATTTCTAAAGATTATGCAAAAATTACTGGAGATAAAGTAGATAACCTAGTTTATACAGACTATTCTCCATTTTATGCTACCATAAAAGGAGATGGCACTATCGTACGAGGAGGCCCATCTACATCATTTAAAGTATATGGTAGATTAAATGCAGGAGATAAAGTATATGTAATTGGAGAAATAGAAAATTTTCTACTTGTTATAACAGATAAAAATTTAGTGGGAATGATAAGAAATGATTTACTAGAATATTATTCTGGAGATACTACAAATAATGAAGAACAAAACAATGTTAACCAAAATAATACAACTACAAATCCCGATACGAATTATAACTTACCAAGTGATGAATCTAAAGTAAGTATTGAATATATTTTAGAAAAAATAAATGCAGAAAGAGTAAATAATGGTCTTCCACGACTTGAGCTTGACTCACTACTTACTGCAACAGCACAAAATAAAGCCAATGATATGGTTAAAAACAACTATTTTGCACATGAATCTCCAACTTATGGTTCTCCATTTAAAATGATGCAAGATGCTGGTATAACATATGTAGCTGCAGGAGAAAATATTGCAGGAAATAATAACATTGATGAAGCAATAGATTCATTTTTAAATTCAGAAAATCATAGAAAAAACCTACTTTCTAATGCATATAATTATATTGGTATTGGCATTGAAAAAAGTGATACATATGGTTATATAATAGTTTTAATGTTTATTGGAAAATAATAAAAGGAGCTTACGCTCCTTTTTATTATTTTGCATACTTTTTATTGTTTTTTAATATAAGAAATAATATTCCAATTATGCTAAATATTGCAATAGCACTAATTGTCATAATAGATATATCTCCAGTATTTGGATTATCATATATTCTTGTATAAATTATATTATATTCTAGCTTTCCATCAACAAATTTAGAACTTAATGTATTCTCTCCAATAATTGTATATCCTTCAATTTCTGGAAGATTTAAGTAAAAGTCCTCTCCTATTTCTCCTTCTTGATATACTTTTTCAAGTAATACGTTTCCTTCTTCATCCTTGAAATTTACTACTATTGTTCCCTTATTCTTTTTATACTCATATACAATTTCTATTATACCTTCTTCATACACGCCATTTTGATTTTCAGGAACTTTATACAATTCATATCCTTCAATATTTTTGGCGTCAGTTGTATACTCTTGCCCAACTTTTCCTATATATTCCTCTTTACTTTTTATTTCATTTTGCATATTATCTATATATTTTACTATTATTTTTCCTGTTTTTTTCTCGTAATAGTATACTACTTCCTTTTCTTCTGCTTTAAGAATTCCTATATTATCTCCTATAATTTCTACAAAATTATAATCTTTAAATTCCTTATCTTGTGTTTTATATTCGTCTCCAACAAGACCACTGATTTGATAACTTTCTAGTAACTCGCTTGTATCCTTATCTATATATTTTACACTTAAATTCCCAGCAATTTTCTTATATTCATAAATTACTTTAGGATTATTTCTCTTAAATATACCATTTTGATTTTCTGGTATTTTTACTAATTTATATCCAATTACATCCTTTGGAATTGCCTCATAATCTTGACCTTCAAGTCCAGATATCTCTGAATTATATAATACCTCTTTTGAATCTTGATCTATTCCCTCAATATATAATTTTGCTACTTTAATATAATAATATATTATTTCTTGTGGCTCGGTTGTTAATTCTATAGTATCAAAATCTGGTTTAGAGTCTAATACATATTCCATAAAGGACATTTCTTCTAGTGATATTATATCTTTTTCATTACCAGAATATTCTTTTTGTTCTAGTACTTCTCCTGTTATTTTATCTACATATTTTACTACAAGTCCTGCTGATATTTTTTTATAATAAAATGTCTTTATAATATCTTCTCTTCCCATTGTTCCTGTTACACTTTGTGGAGATTCTACAAGGACATATCCTAGAATATTTTGAGAATTAGCAGTATATATATCTCCTTCTTTATATCTGGTTACTATATCATCTATTATTTTCTTATTAGTATTAGCATCAATATGTTGAGTTATTAAATTAGACTGCTTTTTATATTTATATATAACTACTAATTGATTTTCTTCCATCTTTCCATTTGCTTTGCCATCGATTTCAATGAATTCATAATTATCTATATTTCTTTTTTCTGTTTCATAATCATCATTTTGTAGTCCATAAATAATGTCTTCTTTTGATATTTCTTCTTGTGTTACCATATCTATGTATTTTACAACTACACTTGTATTTTTCTTATAATAATATTTTACAAAAATATTTTCTCTACCTATAATTCCAGATGTGTTTTTACTATCTCCAACTAATGTATATCCGTTTATATCTTTAGATGATGTTTCATAGCTTTGTTTTTCAATATATGTTATTGGACTATCTTCTTCTAATACTGCTCCACTTATTTCATCTCTATATTGGACATATACATTCGACTTCTTAATATAATAATATGTAACTGTTGTCTTCTCTGATTGAATTTTCCCATCTTCTAATCCATCTACACTATCATATACATATCCTTCTATATCTAATGCAGAAGTAGTATAATTATCTCCCTCTACTCCATTTATATAATTGTTTTCATGTACTTTAATATCTGTTTCGTATTTATCTATGTATCTAATTGTAACTCCACTATTTCTCTTGTAATAATATATTACTTCTATATTATCTCTTCCAATTATGCCACTTATATTATTAGTACTTCTAGAATATGTATATCCATCTATATCTTTTTGTTGTGTAGTATAATATTCCTTTTCTTTATATTCTTCTGTTATACTTTGAACATTAGTGATCTCATTGCCTGTATTTTCATCCACATATTTTGTAGTAACTTTTGATTTTTTTATATAATAATATGTTATATTTTTCTCTTCATTACTAAATTTTCCAGCATTTTCTCCATCTATACTATCGTACTCATAATTATTTATATCTTTTTTTATTGTTGTATAATTTTCTCCCTCTAATCCTTTAATATTTTCAGTATCTGCTATTTCTTCCTTAGTATATTTATCTAAATATTTTACTACTACATTACTATTTCTTTTATAATAATATACTACTTCTATATTATCTCTTTGTACTATTCCACTTGTATTGTTACTATCTTTTGTATATGTATATCCATCAATTTCTTTTTTTAATGTATTGTAACTTTCTTTTTCTTTATATTCTTCTGTTACACTTTGAACATTAGGAATTTCATTGCCTGTATTTTCATCCACATATTTTGTAGTAACTTTTGATTTTTTTATAT
>CANCXL010000029.1 GCA_947381905.1 uncultured Clostridiaceae bacterium
CCTTTTTTTGTCCTTCATAATATGTATGCCTATAATCTGAATAAACATATTCTACATTATATTTTTCAGATAGCATTTGAGCTACAAAGTTTATTGCATCATGATTTTGAAATGGACTACGTGTAAGTGTTGTTGATACAATATCATAATTATTTTCATGAGCATATTTAAATACATTTTCAAGTCTTCTATAATAGCAATATTTACATCTAATATCCCATTTTTTGTCTTCTCCTGTTTGCTCTACTACATCCTTAATAAATCCATTCATATCATATTCATCACAAATAACATTATTTACATTTTTCATTTTACAATATGTAGTAAAAGCTTCTTTTCTTCTTTCATATTCTGCTTTGGGATGAATATTTGGATTATACCAATATGCAGTTAAATCTACTTTTTCTCTTTTACCATTAATAAGCATGCCATTTTCTGTAATATCCTCCTCTATTGTTATAAAGCAAGGAGCACAGCAAACATGCATTAATACCTTCTTCATTATATTCTCCTAATTATTTTTTATCCTTATATGGATATTCAATTCCTAAATGTTCATATGCAATAGGTGTTGCAACTCTTCCCCTTGGGCCTCTAGTTAAAAATCCTATTTGCATAAGATATGGCTCATATACATCCTCAATTGTATCTTTATCCTCTCCAATACATGCTGCTAAAGTTTCAAGTCCTACAGGACCACCGTTAAATTTATTAATAACAGCTTCAAGCATTACTCTATCTGTATTATCTAGACCAATCTCATCTATTTCAAGCCTATCTAGTGCTCTTTTTGCAATGTCATAATCTATATATTCTTTATTTTCAACTTGAGCAAAATCTCTTACTCTTTTTAGTAATCTATTTGCTATTCTTGGAGTTCCTCTACATCTTGAGCCAATTTCTAAAGCCGCTTCTTCATCTATTTTTGAATTTAAAATCCCAGCACTTCTTTTTATAATCTGTGCTAGCTCTTTTTCAGTATATAATTCAAGTCTATGAGTTATTCCAAACCTATCACGAAGAGGTGCTGATAATGATCCAGCTTTAGTTGTTGCGCCAACAAGTGTAAATCTTGGTAAATCAAGTCTAATAGACTTAGCAGCAGGTCCCTTTCCTATAACTATGTCTAAATTAAAATCTTCAAGTGCTGGATATAAAATTTCTTCTACTGATTTATTAAGTCTATGAATTTCATCTATAAATAAAATATCATCCTCTTGTAAATTAGTAAGTATCGCTGCAAGATCTCCCGCTTTTTCAATTGCAGGCCCTGATGTTATTTTTATATTACTTCCCATCTCGTTTGCAATTATTGCAGCCAGAGTAGTTTTTCCAAGTCCAGGAGGTCCATATAATAATACATGGTCTAGTGCTTCTCCTCTTGCCTTTGCAGCTTCAATATATATTTTTAAATTTTCTTTTGCTTTTTCTTGTCCAATATATTCTGAAAAGACTTGTGGTCTTAAATTCATTTCATCAGTTCTTTGTTCGAAATCTTCATCTTCATACATAAGTTCTGGAGATATTACTCTATCTTCTATCATTTTTCTCCCACCTCTAGTATGATTATTATACCAAACATTAGTTTTTAAGTCAAACTATTATGGATATATTATACTGCTTTTTCATATACATATATTGAGGTTAAAATGATTAAAGATTGTCTAAAAAAATATTATAAAATAATTATACTTTTATTTGTAAATGTAATGCTCTTTTTTTCAATAATATATATTAATGCTAACACTTTAGATTTTTCAGATGAAGATAAAGAACTAATAAAGCTTTATAATGATAAAAAATTATTAATGCTTACATTTGATGATGGTCCAAATAAATATACAAAAAAATTACTTGATATACTAGACGAAACTGGTACAAAAGTTACTTTCTTTGTGCTTGGTGAACAGATAGAAAAATATCCTGAAATTATAAAAAGAGAATATGAAAATGGACATTTAGTATGTATTCATAGTTATACTCATAAATTCTTTACTAAGATATCTAAAGAAGAAATCGATGAGCAAATTGAACTTACTAAAGATGAAATAATTAATCTTACTGGATATACTCCTAGGTATATAAGAGTTCCTTACGGGATAATAAATAATAATGTTGAAAGCATTTTAAAAGAGCATAATCTTGAAAATATATTATGGAATGTAGATTCTCTAGATTGGAAATACAAAAATAAATATAATACTGTAAATCATATAAAGCAAAATGTTAAAGGTAACGATATAATACTTATGCACGATATTTTTGATTCAAGCATAAAAGCCGCAAAAGAGATAATAGACTACTATACAAAGCTTGGATATAGGTTTATAACAATAGATAAATTCAATTATATAAAGAAAATACATAAATTGTTAACATAAACTATTTATTTTTTTTAAGTTTTATAGTATAATACTTTCAGGTGATTATATATGAATATAATTTATAATAATACTGCTAAAACTATTAAAAAAATAATATTTGCAGTTATAGTTGCAGCCTTAACAGCTTTACTTATAATATACTCTAGAAAAGTTCTAAAGGAAAAAGCTAGCTTATTCCTTAAAGATGAAAGCACATATAGTAGCCAAGCACCTTCTATAGAACTTGTAGAAGCACATGTATATAAAATTGTAGATGGAGATACATTATGGGTTAAAATAGATGATAAAGAAACTAAAGTTAGATTTATTGGTCTTAATTCTCCTGAATATACAAAAAAAATTGAACATTACGGAAAAGAAGCAACAGAATATACTGCTTCAAAACTTTTAGACAAGACAGTATATCTTCAAAAAGATGTTAGTGATACAGATGAGTATGATAGATTATTAAGATATGTATGGACCGAAAAAGTCGATGAAATAACTGAAGATAATATATCTAAATATTTATTTAACTATGAACTTGTACATGAAGGAATGGCTAAAAGTAAAAGATACGAGCCAGATACATTACTACAACAATATCTAACTCGTGCTGAACAATATGCGATTAAAAATAAGAAAGGAATGTGGAAATAATCCCACATTCCTTTTTATATTAGTTTTTGAATTAACTTTCCTTTTCCATCTTTATATTTAAATATACCATATGAACCATTTACAAAATACATTTGTGGTGGAATATGTCCTACATCTACATTATATACAATTGGCACATTAAATTTTTCTAAAGCTCTTTCTACAGCACTTTTAAAACTAAATGAGTCATCATTATTTTTTTGCATAAAAGATCTACCTATTAAAAACCCTCTTATATTTTTAAAATATCCCATTTGATCCATATACCATAATCTTCTATAAAACTCACAAGGAGATAATTCACAATTATCTAAATACCAAATCACACCTTCCTCATCAAATTGTGAAACAAAATTTGATATATTGTCCATATCAGTTCCAGAAATAAGATTGAAAGTATCAATACATCCTCCTATTATTCTTCCTTCAAAAGAAATATCATTTTTTGAACATTCATATATATTTTCTTCAGTTAAATTATATCCTTTAAGGTTTCCTTCTTCATACTCTTCTTTTTGATACTTATCAAAACTATTTTGTTCATATTCTTTACTCTGAGAAAACATAAATTCAATTGTGTCATTAATATTTTTATATCTTGGATTCATAGCATATTCACTTATATTTTCCATATTAATTGTAGCTATATTAAAATTTGTTGTTATATAAATATTAAGAAGTGATGGGTCTGAAAATCCCTGAAACCACTTAGGATTGTTTCTTATTATATCTTTTTGACTATGTAAATATGGTAGCATTTCCATGAGAAATTCGCCACCACGAGATGCAATTATATATTTTACATCTGTATCCTTGTACAATTCCAAAAACTCTTCTGCTCTTTGTTTTCCAGACGAGCTTACTATTCCTTCTCCTCTTACATTTTGAGTTTCAATTACATTTAATCCAAGCTCCCTTAGATTATTTAATGCAATATCTATCTTTTCTTTGTTTGCAGGCATAGACACAGCTGTTGTTGCAATAGTATCTCCTTTTTTTAGTTTTTCTGGATAAATTATTATTCCCATTACTATTCCTCCATTTCATATATTACAATAGAAAGTAAATTTAAAGCTGCAGTTTCTGCTCTTAAAATCCTTGTTCCCAGACTTACACATGAGATATTATCTATTTGTTTTAGCAAATCCGCCTCTTTAGATGTAAATCCACCTTCTGCACCAATAATTATACCAACTCTTTTTATATTCTTTTCTTTCATTTCATTTATTTGGCATCTTAATGAGTCTTTAGATGCCTCATAAGCAAAAAGTACTTTTTCTTCTTCTCTTATAGTATTAGTAAGTTCATTAAAGCTTACAAAATCTTCGATTACAACAACATCCATCCTACCACATTGCTTACATGCTTCATCTGCAATCTTTTGAAGTTTTAACTTTCTTTTTGCTCTATCTCTTTCATCTAGCTTTACTATAACATTACTTGAGAAAAAAGGAACTATTTTCTTTACTCCAAGCTCTACTGCCTTTTGAACTAAAAAATCCATTTTTTCTGATTTTAAAAATGCAATATATAATGTAATATCTGTATTTGGTATCCCTATAATTGGAGCATCTTTAATATACTCTAGCAATACACTATCTCTTGTCATTTTAGTTATCATATAAATTCCATCGTTAACTATTATTTCATCTCCTACATTATGTCTTAAGACTTGAATATGTTTAACTTCAGGACCTGTTATTTCATATATATTTTCTTTATTTTTTATAAAATCTTCTTTATTTACAATAAATCTTCTTGCCACTTTAATTCCTCCATATACACAAATATAATAACATAAACTTGCACAAATATAAAGAGAAACTAAAAATTTTAGTTTCTCTTAAAATACTTTTATTTTTTATTTTCTTTTAAACTTTTTTTAATTTCTTGCAAATTCTTATTATCTTTTCTATTTTTAATAGAACTAGATACAAAGCACAACATAATTGCAAGTATAATTAATAATGTAGGAAATACCATGCTAAGTCCATAAATTTTAGATAATATAGTAAGTATTATTGCAACTGCTACAATAATGATAATTAAATAGTCCATTATTTATATAATATCTCTTGATTAAAGTATGTTTTTATAACATTATTTAAATATTCTTTATCTATATTTATCTCTTGCATATTTCCATCAGAGTCTAGAGTATTACTGTATAAATATTTTCTAGTTCCATCTGCAAATTTAACATATATACTCCATTTAGGATCTGCATCTTCAATCTTCTTACCCATCTTTTCTAAAAGACCACTATTATATATTTCCTCGTTAAAATCTAAGTACTTTCCTCTTGAAAGTTCTTTAACTTCTTGCTTATCTAATGTGTTGTATTCTGTAAATATTTGTTTAGTATTAGTCTGAGATATTTCATAAACATTGTATCCTTCATCTAATTTTTCTGTATACGTAAAATCTACTATTGCATTGTCTTTATTTGGATGACTTTTATCCTCAAAATATACATACACTCCAACAGCTATACATACACATACTAAAACAATTGCAAGAATAATAAATATTATATGAATATTATTTACATTTATTAATTGTTTTCTGTTTCCACTATATATAGTCTCTTTTTCTTGTTTTATTTTCTTTGGCATTATTTAACACCTTCCTCTAATTCTTTTTCATTTAGTTCTCTCTCAGAAATTAACTCACCTTTTACAACTATTCTTTTTGTTGCAGCTTGAGTACATGTAATTAAAGTAATTTCTCTTTTTCCACTAGCATCTAATACATCTGTTCTTGAAGGATCTACAGTTTCTGTTGATGTTACTGTATATACATATTCGTGAGTTTTAGTAACAATTCTTACTTTATCTCCAATTTGTACCTTGTGTAAATTTCTAAATAATTCTGTATATATATTATTGTGAGCAGCTAAACTAAAGTTTCCTATTTGTCCTGCTTCTGCACATCCAATAAATTTTCCTATATAATTTTTTAGTGTTTCGTCATCAGTTCCTTCAACAATTTGCCCTCTTATACCATATGTTGGAATATCTAATACTGCAATAGCATTTCCTGTTACCTTTAAAGGAACATCTTCTTTTAAAATTGCAAATATATTGTCCTTTGATGAACTGCCAACACTAATTTGCTCTGTTAATGATTTAACTTTTTCTTGATTTAATAAGTTCTTTACTTGTATTATTGCAAATGAGGCAACAGCTATAAATATTATTAATATTACTATTTCCTTTGCTCTTGCTTCAATTTTTAATCTCTTTATTTTCTTCATTTGTACCATCCTCCCATATACAATATGTATACTATATATTCTACTATAAAATTATAACATATATAATAAATTTTAGTCAATGATATTTGTAATTTAATTTTATGTAATCTCATATACTTTAAGTATCATAATTATTTTAATATTAACATATGACCTTAATTGACTTTTTTCTTCTTTTGAGATATAATATTTACGTTATTTTAACTATAAAATGTAACATATTTAAAATACATTTTTAAGGAGATGTAATATATATGAAAATTGGTATTTTTACAGATGCATACAATCCAGTTACCTCTGGAGTTGTTACATCAATTAATATGGTTGAACAAGAAATGAAAAAACGTGGACATGAAGTTTATATCTTCACCACATCAAAATCTGTACAACCAAATGAACATCAAACACTATACATGTTAAATAGTATTCCGCTTTTAATTGCTAAACAATATAAAAATAGGATTGCTACATTCTATTCAAGAGAAGTTGCAAAGCAAATAAAAGAAATTGGTATAGATGTAGTTCATACTCAAAGTGAATTTAGTGTTGGAGCTTTTGGAAAAATTATATCTAGAAAATATAATATTCCATTTATTCATACTTATCATACAATGTGGGAAGATTACGTACATTATATTTCCCCAATAAAAGGAAGAAATATTCGTCTAAAAAGACTTGCTCGTACATTTTCTCGTGGTTTTGTAAGAAAAGCAGAATGTGTAATTACTCCATCAAATAAAACTGCAAAATATTTAAAGTATAAATGCAATGTAAAGAATAAACCTATCTATGTTATTCCTACAGGTATTGATATTGCACCATTTAAAAGAGAGAATTTTTCAGACATTGATAGAGAAAATTTAAAAGCTTCTCTTGGTATAGGAAAAGACGATAAAGTAATTCTTTTTTTAGGAAGAGTTGCAGATGAAAAAAGCATTGACGTAGTTATGGATCAAATGCCTGCCGTTTTTGAGGATTATCAAAATTATAAATTTTTAATAGTTGGTGATGGTCCATCAAAAAAAGCATTAGAAGAGCAAGCAAAAAAATTAAATATACAAGATAATGTTATTTTTACAGGAAAAATTCCATGGAATGAAGTTCCTAAATATTACAACATTGGAGACGTGTTTGTTAATGCTTCTGTTACAGAAACACAAGGATTAACATTTATCGAAGCAATGGCTGCAGAGGTTCCAATTGTTGCAAAATATGCACCTAACTTATCTGAATTTATTCATACAAACGAAAATGGTATATTAGTTAAGAAAAACACTGACTTTAAAGATGCAATTATAAAAGTAATTAATGATAATGAACTAAGAAACAAATTAATAACTGGTGGTAATAATACAGCAAAAGAATATTCAATTGAAGTGTTTGGAGATAGACTTGAAATGTTATACTCTGAAATTATTGAACTTCATAAAAATAAAACTAATCTAGAATCAAAAGAAGAAAAAAACGAACAAAAGAAAACAGTATATAAACGTATTAAAGATAAATTAGCAAGAAATAAAAAATAGGATGTGATAATATATGTGGCTTTTAATAGCGTTAGTTGCAATTTTAGTGTTTTTACTTTTAGTAGTAATCATGGATACTTCCATGAAACTTGCTCTTATGATTACAACACTTTATAACTACGATACAAAAAAATTATTTATACCAGCAATGCTTACAGTCATTTTATGGACTATATTACTTATTGGATGTTTTAATACAATTAATACATCACTTGACAATAATGCAATAGACGTTATATTCTCAATGATTTTTGATAAGACCGTAATAGATGGTCATCAAACAGAAATAATTAAGGCTTTAGCATCTGCTTTCTTAATTGGTACTATACTACAATCATTTACATATTATACTGTAAATATAAACTACCAAAAATTAACAGGTACTGTTAGATTTTCATTTAAAAAAATGATAAATGCAATATTTAGAAAACTATTCAAAAAAGAATTGAAAAGTAAAAAAGCAAATGGTTATTCTCTTTCCGAAGTTGAGATAGGTCCTAAAAAACTTACTTTTCTACGTGCAATAATTACTAGTATAATATCTATAATAATAACTGTACTTGTATGTATATCTTTATTTGTGATTGGTACATTATTAAGTGATAAGGTAATTTCAATACTATAATATAAATAATAAGACATAAGAACTATATTCTTATGTCTTATTTTTGAATATGTTTATTTCATTTATTTTTTCTTTCATATACTCATTGCATATTTTTAGCAGTTTCTCAGTATTAGATATTATCTCTTCATCTTTAAAAGTCTCTTTTATCCTTTCTAAAAACCTATCCAAATATTTATTTTCAAATATTAGCTTATAGCAATTTGGAAAGTTAAAATCATAAATATATCCATAAAATACATAAATTAAGTCTGCATTGTTTTTTATATCCTTATATTTTATAAATTTATCATTAATAAATTTTTCCATAAGGCCTTCAGTCATCTTTAAATTATCAAATTCTTTATACCAAAATATATCTTTCATTGCATCTTCATTAATTACTCTATAAATATCTAACTTATCTGCATCTCTTATAATTTTTGAAAAAAGTAATGCATCTCCTGTTACATTTTCATCAATTGAAGCTTTATTATGATTAAATACAGCAGTCTTTATAATATCATCATATTTATCTGTATCTATAAAGCGCTTAATCTCTCCATCTTCATATAATACCTTTAAACTATATGCAGCATGATCAAGCCCTGTGTCTTTATCTGAAAAAGTATCATAAAGTCTCACTTGTTCAAATCTACCTATATCATGAAATAGTCCAATAAGTTCAGCTAGTTCAACTTGTTCTTGCGTAAGTCCTAGTTCTTGTGCTAAAAACTTAGAGTTTTCTACCACTCTTAGAATATGTTTTACTTTAATTTGTATTCTACCTGAATTCATATCATATTGAGATACGTATTTAATAAACTCTTCTTTTGCTTTTTTTATATCTATCATATTTTTTTACCCCACTATATTATTTAATTGTTCCCCATATTTTTCATATAAGGCCTCTTTAATTTTTCTATTCTCTAATAATTCTAGCTTTCTATCTACACTGATTATATCTTTTACAGCTTCTTGTGTTTGCTCAAGAACTTTAGTATCAGTAAGTAAATTAGCAAGTTTAAACTCAGGCATACCTGATTGTCTAATTCCAAAGAAATCTCCAGGACCTCTTAACTCTAAATCCTTCTGTGCTATTTCAAACCCATCATTACTCTTATGCATTATTTCAAGTCTTTGTCTTGCCATTGGAGATTTATTATTACTTTTTAATATACAATAAGATGATGCACTTCCTCTTCCTACTCTTCCTCTTAATTGATGAAGAGCAGCAAGTCCAAATCTATCTGCATTTTCTATAACCATAACTGTAGCGTTTGGTACACTGATTCCAACTTCTATTACAGTTGTAGATATTAAGATTTGTATATCATTAGCTTTAAAGTTTTGCATTATTTCATCTTTTTCTTTGTTTTTCATTTTTCCATGTAGTATTGCAACATTAAAATCTTTAAATTCTTTTTTATAATCTTCAAATAATTTTTCAACAGAATTTAAATCTAATTCTTCATTTTCTTCAACTAAAGGACACACTACATATACTTGCCTTCCTTCCTTTATTTGATTTCTTAAAAAATTATATACTCTTTGATTATATGAATCATTAACTACACAAGTCTCTACTGGCTTTCTTCCTGGTGGTAATTCATCAATAATTGACAAATCCAAATCTCCATATAAAACTATTGCAAGAGATCTAGGAATTGGAGTTGCTGTCATAACTATTGTATCTACCACATTTCCTTTAGAGGACAATTTCATTCTTTGCTTTACACCAAACCTATGTTGTTCGTCTGTAACCACTAACCCTAAATTATTAAATTCAACATTATCTTCAATGATTGAATGTGTACCAATTAATATATCAATTTCTTTACTTTTTAATCTTTCTATTATCTTTTCTTTTTGTCTTTTAGTAGTACTAGAAGTTATAATTTCTACACTTATATCTAATTTTTCAAAATAATTAGAAAGTTCTAAATAATGTTGATTTGCAAGAATTGTAGTAGGAGCCATAAGTGCAGCTTGATATCCATTTTTTACTGCAAGATACATAGCAATTGCAGCAACCATTGTCTTACCTGATCCTACGTCTCCTTGCACTAATCTATTCATAACTACTTTAGCTGTCATGTCTTGCTTTATTTGAGCTATTACTTTCTTTTGTGCATTAGTAAGTTCAAATGGAATTATTTTTAAAAACTCACTGTCATCTAAATCACTATATGAATTGGTATTAGTACTTATTATATTCTTATCTTTCATATTCATAAGAGCAAGTTGGAAAAGGAATAGTTCTTCAAATATGACTCTTTTTCTTGCTATATTTACAACATCAAAGGTTTTAGGAAAATGTATGTTTTGCATCGCATAATTTGCTTCTACCAAATTATACTTTCTCCTAAAATCATCATCAAATATTTCTTTGATTAATATTCCATTATCTATTATTAGACTACTTATTAATTTAAACAAATAATTTTGTGTAATGCCTGCAGTTAAAGGATAAATAGGATATAGTCCTTGTATTTTATCTAATTGATCAACATCATATATACTACAAGACTCAAGATTTGCTCTACTTCCTGTTACACTAGAAACTTTTCCATAAAATAAATATGTTTGTCCTTCTTTTATTCTATCTTTTATATATACCTGATTAAACCATGTCAAAAAAGCAAGAGATCCACTTTCATCTGTTACTACAGTAGATACTATTTTTTTTCTTTTAGCATATGCAACAGATACTGGTTTTACTAAAGTACCAAAAAATAATACATTTTTATCTTTTTGAAACTCATCTATAGGTGTAACTTTTGTTCTATCCTCGTATACTCTTGGATAATACTCAATTAAATCTTTGACTGTATAAATACCAATTTTATTTAAAAGTTCATACATTTTAGGTCCAACCCCTTTTAGGTACTGAACACTTGTATCTAACTTAATATTTTCCATTTTATCACCAATAAGATTATATAACAAAACATACGTTTATTCAAGAAAAAAGAGAAAAAAGGCACTACAATGTGCCTCTTTACTATTTTACTTCACTTTCCCATAATCCATGTTTATTACAATATGCATATATTTTAGCTCCTTTTACATAAGGAAATCTTGCTGATGCTTCTTGCTCTGGGTATAATTCAACTTTTGTTTTTTCTTCTCCGTTTACCATGCATATCCACTCAATATAATGATCCTTTTCCATAACATGGTTTACTTTAACAAAAATCTCATCTTCTACTCTTTCATATGTAGGAATATGTTTTTCAACAGCACATTCTACTGTGTTTGGTACAACGTCTTCCATTGGTTTACCACAGCATTCAACTGTTTCGTCTCCTGATACCTCTACTACTCTTCCACATACTCTACAAATTTTTAATTTTAATTCATTTGCCATAATTTTGCCTCCTAAACTATTATAATTATACTAAAATATAGTTTATTTTACAACATTAGATTTACAAATTATTCTCATTAAAAGCTTTAATTTTCATTCTATATTTTTCAGTTTCTTTTTTTATGTATTCTATACTTTCTCGAATTTGTTCTATTTCTTCTTTATATAGTTTAACTATTCTTACTTTATCTTCATGTGCTATTTGATTTTCTTCTATTTCATAATTATCGTATTTTCTCTTTAATTCTTTTATTTTATCCATACTCATTCCTACTTTTCTTTATTAGAATCGATTACTTTTTGACTTTTTTCCATTTCTAAAATATCATAATATTCTTTTTTTGTTTCTTCTTGCTCCGCTATAAGCAATTGTTGATAATTCCTATATTCATTCCTCATATCTCTCATTGAATCAAGATTTATATCTAAATTAGATTCATTAATATTTTGAGATATATTTTCATATATAGTTAAATTAGCATCTTTAATGTCATTTTTTTGAAACTTATAGTCTTCTTTTATGACATCTTTTATTTTTTTTCTATCTTCTCTAATTTTTTGTTTTATTTCATCATTAGACATTTTTTCTACAGGATTATCTCTAGAAAAATCTTCTATACCTGATAATATTTGTCTAATCGAATTATACTTATAATTTATATTTTTTGTTATGTCCTTATATCTATCTAGATTTTTTGTATCCTCTCCATATATCTGATTACTAAGTAAATATTTATTTCTTGCTAGTGTCTTATATTTTCTATGCTCTCTAATATAATATTTTTTTGTCATACTTAGCATAGAATCAAACATTTCGTTTCCAATCATTTTTTTAGTAAATATAATTTCTTTATTATCACTTTGACTTAATGAATTCCAAAACATTTCAGAATATAAATCACTAGTATCATTATATTTTTCTTCTTTCTTTTTACGAGACAAAAATCGATTATTATTTATTTTCTCTTTTTGAGTTTCAAAATCCATAGTTAACTGGTACATACTCTTTCTACTACCATCTATATTGTACATCTTCTTTAAAATAGGATATTCTTTTAAAAAAGTTTTCCTATATCCATAATACGATTCGTCTATTACTTTAGTATTTCTAGTAGTTCTATCCGAAACAACACCATTTTTGTCATATTCTTCTAAATCTAAAAGATACTCATTAGTTGTGATTTCTAATCTATTTTTTATCATTTCATTAATATTATCTTTATACTCTTTTTTTCCTTTAAATATATCTAATACTGCATTTAATCCTTTTTGTCTAGCATTTTCTTCTGTTATTTGTCTATAATAATCTTTTTTATTTTCTTTTTCATAATCACATTTAGCAGATTCAATAGCATATTTTAAAGCATCTACTGATGATATATCTTCAAGTTTGCCACCTTTTTCTATTGCAACTTGTTGCTCTAAATGACCCAATTCATGGTGAACTGACTGTACATATTTTATAAATACTCCTCGTTTAGCATCCTTATCTTTATTTTTCATATTGTCTATAAATTCATTATAATTAATATGCATTGTAGAACTTGTCCTTAATAAAGAATTTTCTCTAAATATTCCATGTTCAAAACCAGCATTTAAAGTTTCTTCTTGTTTTGTTTTTTTAATTAGTTCTTCTATTTTTAAAAATCTAAAAAAGCCATATTTTTTCATTTCTAAATTTGCCATTTTTCTTGCGTAGCTTTTTAAATGCTTTTTTATAATATCATCACTTAGTTCATTATCACATAATTTATGAATATACTTTTCTGTTATTATGTACTTTTTCTCATTTATCTTTTTACTTCTTTTTTTAAATTTTTTATCCATATATACACCTACTATTTTAATAACTTATATAGTAAGTATTATATACATTTATTATTAAGTTTTCAATACTTTACATAAATATATTCGTATAATTATAAAAAATAGCACCTCAACTTATGTTAAGGTGCATAGACTATATTTTATTATTAAGTCCTACTTGTTTTTATTCTTATTTCTTATTACTACAAATATAATTCCAATTATGCTAATAATTGCTATTATACTTATTGTTAAAATTGCAATATCTCCTGTATTTAAATTTTTCTCATTTTTTACATCAATTTTTACTTGTTCTCTATCTATTGTTATTTTGTGAGGAGTTGTATCAATCATATACTCACTTGGAGCTTCAAGTTCTGTATATGTGTATTCTCCATAAGGTATATTTTCAAATACATATATACCATTTTCATCTGTTACCCCTTCTACCACAAAATCACTTTCTAGACTTTTTAATTCAAATTTACAATTAGGTATAGGTGTTCCCTCTAAAAAGTCACTTTTTTGAAGTTCTACATTTGCTCGTGTCCTGTAGTTTTCCATTTGAACTTTACTTTCAAATACTACTTTTCCATTCTCATCTGTAGTATATTTTGCAATAAATTCTTTTGGAGTAGTATTCAGTTCATATAATTTTCCATCTTTTTTATATATGTCAGGAGCATCAAGCTCAACATACGAATATTTTCTGCCATCTTCTATTAAATCTAATGGAATATATCCATCTCCATTTTCATCTGTTCTTAATGTTAATATAACATTTTCTTCATCATCTCTTAATTCAACCAAACAATTAGGAACTGGCTCACTATCAAAAATGTCAATTTTCTTTATTGCATTTTCTATTATACTATCATTTACTATTAGCTTATATATTCTTTTATTATCATCTTCTGCTGTTAACTCTATCTCTACTATCTCATCTTTTTTATTATATACAGTTGGTGTGTCAAGTTCTTTTACGTAATATTTTCCGATTGGTATTCTTTCTATACTTGCAATTCCCATCTGATCAGTTTCTAATCTAGCCTCAATATATTCATCTTTTTCATCATCTCTTATATATAATGATTTTGTACATTCTGGATCTAAATAAATTCCAAATACTGCACCAGAAATATATTTTATCTTTTGCTGTTCAAAATATAGTCTAACTTCTTCATCTGTCATTTGATTAATAGAATTAATTATTTCCTTTTCTTTTTCTTCTAACATACTAGTATTTAGTTTATTGCCTTCTAAAATAATTTCATTCATAGAAGAAGAAGATATTTTAATTAAAGATAAATCTGCATATGGGTGATCATTAACAATTTCATGTAATACCTCTACTATATTCTCCTCTGAATTATTTTTATACTCTAGTTTAACAGGAATTTTTTCGTCTATTACTTCATAAGGATATGATGTATATAATTCTTTAACATAATATTCACCAATAGGAAGGTCTATATTGGTATTAACACTACTATCTACCGAATTTACATTTACAATATCTAATAGACTATTCTTTGATACTAATAAATTTCCTTCACTACTCATAATGTCCTGATTTGTATATACGCCAAAAATTGAGTTTGGCTCGAGAACATTTGAATCTGAAAATTTTACATCTTCATATCTTTTATTGATATTAATAAATAGTTTCTGTCTAATATTGTTTAAATTTATATTATTTACTTGAACTTTATTATACGAATTATCATTAGTTATTGTAATATTTTCTATATTAGAATCTATTAAAAATCCTGTGCTAGTTTCAACTTCTACTATTCTATATTCGCCTAAATACAAGTCTTTTGTGGTTGCAATTCCATCTTCTTTTGTTACAATTGTATCTACTAATGTACCATCTGAAACATAAATATAGCTACCATCTGGTGAATTTATATCTCCTACTGCATAAATTTCATATTTTACACCTTTTAATCCTCTATTTTCATATTTTGGAGTATATTTATCTCCATAACTAGTTTGTTCAGTTGTTACATCTGTTAGCATCTCACCTTGTTTTAATATTTCTATTTTTCCTTTTAATGGCTCATTTGGCATATCTACAATGTAGTATAAGTCTTTTACAGGACCTGTAGCATTATCTTCAACTCCCATGGCCGCTTTATCTATATTTACATATTTTCCATATTTTTCTTTGTTTCCTAAATCCGACTCATTTTCTGGTAATCTTAACTCTTCTTGTATATAATATCCATCTGGTGCTTTAGTTTCATAAATTATATATTCTCCAGCATTAAGCTTTTCTGGTAAAGTTATACTTCCATCTTCTCCAGTTTCAAATTCATCTTTACCACCATTTATTACCCATGTATTTCTTTGACAATCCCATACTTTAAACATTCCACCAGGCAAACTTACTTTTTGATTTGTATCTTTATCTATTTTTTGAAGTGTCAAATACATTTGAACAGGCTCTTCTTCAAGTATTCTATACTCTCTTTGATCCTGCTTTACTATTTTTACAGGTTCAGGATGAGAGAAATAATGTGTATGTGCACCACTATTACTTCCCTTTATTTCAGTTAATGTATATTCACCATATGGTATAGTATAAGGATAATATTTATTTCTTACCTCTTCTTCTATAAATTCTGCATATCCTACATTACTAATTTCAACCTCATAATATTTTTCTTTATTTGAATCTAAAGACAGTCTTAAAATAGCGCCTTCTGCTGGTGATTTGTCTGTACCACTTATATTAATATTATCATATTTAACAATTTTTAAGCTTCCTCTTTGAACTGTTTCTCTGGAAGTTTCCTCTTTTATTTCTATTTCAATTTCTTGCTCTGTATTAATACCCTCAAATTTATATATTTTATCATCTTTTAAGTATCCTACTGGAGCTTTTTTCTCTTTTGCATAATAAGTAGCAGTTCTTAACGTTCCTGTTTGTGCACACCAATATCCATTCTCATCTTTATGATCTACAACAATAGTAGTAACTAAATCAGTACATGCTTCATTTCTATATATCTCATATTCTGCTCCTTCAAGTTTAGCATCACCTTGTGTATAATCATTTGGATCGTTCTCTTTTTTATCTATATCTTCCTTTATAATTTTAATCTTTATTTTTTTAGATAAATTCATTTTAGTATATTCATATATCTTACCATTTTCACTTATCTTAACGTCAAAATTTGCCATTTTTATTGCTTCATCTGGGACTATAGACTCTTCTACCTCATAAGTACCATATGGAATATCATCTACCCTACATATTCCATCTTCTTCTGATACATTAGTATAATACACTTTACTAGGATCAGATTTTAATGTAACTTTAAATTGTACTCCAGATAGATTTATTTCCTCATCATATTCTGTTGCATCTAGCTTTTTAAATATAACTATTCCACCTTTTATTACATTTTCAGATACTTGTTGTACAGGATTTAAATTATCTGTAGTAAGATTTACAGTATATGCTTCATTAGAAAGATTATATCCTCTTGAAGCTTGCACTTCTCTAATAGTATACACTCCTGGTGCTAAATAATCTGTAATAGCAGAACCATTACTTCCTAAAGTAACTCTTGATACCTCTGTTCCAACATTATCATATATTCCATAAATTGCGCCTTCAAAAGTTGCGTCTCCTTGTATGTTTGTTGTTTGGGCATCTACTTTATTAATTGTTATTCTTCCTCCAACAGCATTTGCAGATACATTGCTATACACTGGTACACTTCCTGCCATCATAACATTTTGAGCGCTAGGTTTTACATATAGTGTTGGTGGTCTGGCATTTGGATCACCTTTACATAGCTCAACATTTATATTTCCAACTCCAGTGGGAGTTATATATAATGTATTTCCACTTTTACTTGCTGTACAATTATTTGTACTTAATATTGCAAATTTATCTAAAACTCCATTTGCATCATTAAATGATACTGTTTGCCCTACAACTAAGTTAGCAGATATATTAAAACTTGGAACTATATCATGAGCATTAATTAAATTGTTAATTTCTTGCTCTTCTGCAGAGCCTATACTATAATCTATGATACCATTTTGTGAATTTGAAAAACTACTACTAAATCCTATAACTATATTATTATATACTGCTTTCCATATCATCATCTGAGCTACAGCATACCATTTTTCTTCTGTATGGTTACCATATCCATAGCCATAATTTGCTATTAAAGTTGCTCTTCTCCATTGTTCCATTGTAAATGGCTCATCCGTATATGTAGCATTTTGAATAAATTCTGATACATCATCTACATACCCATTATAATCTACTCCTGTTGCAACTTTTACAAATGGTTCTACGCAATATACAGGAGTGCCATCTGCTTTTCTTAAAAATCTAACTTGAGCAAATGTTCGCCTTCCATTATGTCCAGTTTTTGTTATATACATTGCTGGTTTTATATAATTACTCTCATTTAACTGAACTGTTTCTACATATGTTGCAGCTATTATTTTATCTAAACTAAAACATATTACTAAAGTTAAAATAATTGCCAGTATTTTATTCTTCATAATAACTATATCCTTTCTTATTTTATAAGAGATGTTTTTCATCATTTTTTTCTTAATTTTCTTTTCATATTTTGTGCATTATTATTGACTTTATTATTTTTTATTTTATTAAAATTTAAATGGCATAACAAAAAGGACGGTCCTATTAAAGGTCCATCCTTTTTAACTAATAATATTATTATATTTGTTTTATATTAATTTTTCTAAAAATAGTATAAATACTAAAGATAAATATTATAGCAATTGAAACAATATTAATATCTCCTGTATCTGGAATATTATCTTCTTTAGGTTCTTCTATCTTTTCATAAATTGCATTAAAGACTAGTTTTCCATCAATAAATTTTGCTTTTATAACTTTATCTCCTATAATTTTATATCCATCTATCTCTGGAAGTTCTGTATAGAAGTCTTCTCCAGGCTTACCAGTTTTTACTAAATCTTCTTTAATAATATCGCCATTTTCATCCACAAATCTTACGACAATTGTGCCTTTGTTTTCTGGTAATGGTTTTATTTTTTGAAGTTTAACTTTTACCTCAACTGTTCCATCAATATATTTTCCTTCTAAATTTTCTGGTTTCTTAACAAGCTCATATCCTTCTATGTGTTCAATATTTACTTTATAATTTTGACCCACTTTTCCAGTTGACTCTTCTTTCTTTATTTCATTTCCATTTTCATCTTCATAAATAACTATTACTTTACCATATTTTTCTTGTTCAGTTATTTTTTTAACTTTTACTTTTATCTCGATTGTGTCTTCTGTAAATTTACCTTGTGTATTTGTTGGTCTTTCTATTATTTCATATCCTTTTATATCATCTATTTCAACTTTATAATCTGTTCCATATTTTCCAGTAATTTCTTCCTTTTGAATCTCATTTCCGCTTTCATCTTCGTAAGTAATTATTACTTTTCCTGTTTTTTTAGTATAATAATATGTTACCTCTTGTGTTACTTCTGTTATTGTCCCATTTGCGTTTCCTACAATTTCGACAAAATCATAATGTGCAAATTCTAGTTTTTCAGTTGAATATTTATCCCCAACTTTTGCAGTTATTGTTTCAGATTTTAATATTTCTTGTGTATCTTTATCTACATATTTTAATATTACACTTGAATCTTTTCTATTATCTATTTTCTTGTATATAAATTCTATTCTTGTATCTGCTCTGTCAAAGTTTCCTGTAACACTTGATTTTCCAATAATCTCATAACCATCTAATGATTTTGCAATAGTTGAATAATCATCATCTTCTCTTCCACTTATTTGTGTTAGATATAACTCTTTTCCTGTATCTACATCTATTCCTACTACATCCATCTCTACTGTTCTTCTATAGTAGTATA
>CANCXL010000030.1 GCA_947381905.1 uncultured Clostridiaceae bacterium
TAGATAGTAACCCAAACCTAGAAATAGCGATGGATAATGGCCGAGAACAACGACCTATTAAGAAAAGAGTGACCTAAAAAATTGGGTGGAAACTTAAATACAACATCTTAATAAAAAATTCAAAACTATGAAATAGTTTTGAAGAGTAACAAATTTATTTGTTACTTTTGTTCTTCTTATATTATGTTTCTTTTATTTTTAACTATTTTAAATCCGCTCTATAAAATAGATGAAAAAGCTATAAATACATCAATCTATCCTATTTCATATTCACAGTATTTATTTATAACTTGTTATGTAGTTATTATGATTTTATTACCATATATAAATAAATTTATACGTTGTATGGAAAGGGAAAAATTAAAAAATCTTCTAATAACAATGATAATTTTGTGGCCAATTACAATGACTTTTTTAGGAGGAAACTTTGCATTTAATCAACTTAGCTGGCTGATAGTTTTATATATTATGGCTGCATATATTAAACTATATATTAAGTTTGATGATAAAGCTATTAAGAAGAATAAGATTATCATGATAATTTCGTCATTACTTTTAGTGTTGTCACCTATTATATATAATACATTAGGAAGAATTACAGGAATTGAGAAATATACAAAAAGCAGTAGGGATTTAGCAAGTATTTCTAGTATACTTGTTCTAGTAGCATCAGTTAGTATGTTTTTGTATTTTATTAATAAAAAGAAATTTAGTAATAATATTATAAATAATGTTGCTAAATGTACACTTGAAGTATATTTAATACATGAGAATACATTTTTTAGGCCTTATTTATGGGATACAATATTAAAAAATTCTAATTATTATTCATCTAAATTATTAATAGTACATGCTAAATTTAGTATAGTTGCTGTATATGTTATATCATCAGTTATAGATTATATAAGAATGAAGACTATAGAACCTTTATGGATGAAACTATATAATTATTTAGAAAATAAACTAGAAAAGAAAAAACGATTGTTTTAGTTGAAAATTTTATCCCCATATTATAATATATATATAGGAGGTTATTATATATGGATAAGTCTAAAGGAAAAAATATAGTTATTGTTATATTGGTTATAACAACAATAATAGCAAGTAGTTTAGCTTTATATTTTGGTCTAGTGAAGAACAAACAATTAAAAAATCAAAATAGTGAATATGAAGCAAAAATTGACGAATTAAATAGTATACTTGATAAAAATCACGAAGATGATAATGATAAAGAGGCAGAAAGCATTGAAAACACTAATGCTTATACTAGGAAAATTATTGATTCAAATAGTAAATGTTTAAATCAAGAGCGTGTAGACATAGATGGCTTTGTGACAGCTAAAATTGAAAGTGAAAATTATGCGTCTGTTAGTCTAGAAAAATCTGATTCAGTAGGGTTTAGTTATTCTCTTGGCAACTTAGGAAAGATATTCCCATCATTTGCTGATTCAAATGCAAGAGAAGGTATATTTACAAATGTAGAAATACCTTTCCAAGGCAAAAAAGTTGCAGATGTATTTATAAAAGGTTTTGGACAAAGTTATGGCTATGAAACAGTATTTTTCTTAATGGAAGATGGAACTGTTGAATATATGCCAGTAATACATGCAATAAGAAATAATAATTTTAAATCATATGGCACAGTAGAAGGTGTTAAAGATGTGGTAACTATTGAAAGTTTTACTGTTGGAAATAAAAATGGTGGCGGCGGATATACAGCAGTTTTCGCAATCACAAGCAATAACGAATACTATGAATTAAATACTTTAATTGAAAAAGCGGATTTTTATAATTTCTATCAATAGAATATGATTTTAAGCAAATAAAAATACATCAAAAAACATAGAAATAATAGAAGATGGATTCAGTTTTGAATCTATCTTTTTTTACTCTTTTTTGTTTTTAATTGCAAAATTTAATTTTTTTATAATATTATTTATGTGTAATATAAAGGAGTGTAAAGCTTATGGAAGAAAAGAGTATTTACGAATATATCCAAGAAAATGTTGCACCAAATGGGAAAATATGTCCTGATTGTACAATGAAAGAGTATATATCACGAGTATATAATAGAGAATACGAAGCAGATATATATAATAGTTTTTGTAAATTAAGTATGTGGGATGTTAATGTAGATAATTCAATTGAAAAAGTAGAATTTAAAATATATCCAGTAGTAGAAAGACTACTAGATTCATTAGATAGTTCTGAAATAGAAACATATTTAAAAGATAAAGAACTAAATATTAGATTAGTCATTGATCAAATAATAGAAAAAATAGAAAAGAAGATTGATAATATAGATAAATTGAAATTAGTTAAATTTTGTAAGAAAAATATTTTAAAGACAAAGAATATGCATTGTATGTATATTTATTTATTATTAGCTTCATATACAGATTTAAAAGGTAATGATAATTTGCAAAATATTATACTAAAGATAGGACTTTTACCAGAATATACATTATTTCTAAATCAATATATATTAGATAAATTTTCGTATCCTGAATATTCTAGATTTTATTTAGTAAAAAGAATAGATTGGCAAAGTAAATACATTTCAAGTTTACTTGAGAAGATTTCATTTGAAAATGATGAAATAAAATATTGGGCTCTTGAAAATTATACAAGTAAAAATAGTGACGAAGGAATTAAAGATGTAATATGGAATTTAGATATAGTAAAATTATTAAATAATGAGGATCTCGATTCTAAGACATATAAAAATATAGGATATACTTTAAGAAATGTATTAGGTAAACAATATGCAATGAAAAATCCAGATTATTTAGCAAAACTATTATTAGAATATATACGTAAACATGATGAATTTGTTGATAATTTTGACTATTTTTGGCCAACAAGTGAAATATATATTTCGATTTGTAGATCTGAATATTTTTCACCAGATGTAAAACAAAATCTTGTTAACGAGTATAAAAAAGTATTAAATACTAATGAAACGATAGCAATAATTAAGGAAGAGCTAAATAATCCAAATAATTCAGACGAGTTAAAGTTTGATATTTATGAAATTATTTCTGCTTTAAACATAACAGAATTGTATCTTGGTTTATTTAATTCTTTTAAGAAAAATCCAGTAGAAAATGCATCTTGGCTAAAATTATTTGAATACAATAGGGAGATACATAAACAAGCAATAAATATTTTATATGAGGCTATAGATTGGGATAACATTATTGGAGAGTATAGTACATTAAGAAGACACTCCTTTAAACCTGATCCAGTCAAATTTTTAATATATAGTGCACAAGATTATGCAGAAATTGCATATAAGGTTTATGCTAAAACTTTAAGAAGCAAAAAATTAGAACACAGATATATTACTGCTATGTCATTACATTCTGTATTATATAGAGAAGGAACTATGTATGAATTATTACCTAAAGAGCTACGTGAGAGCATGCAATATCACTATGAACACGAATTAGATATAAAGTGTAAGTCAATAATGGCTCTTATATTAGGAATATATGATGAAGATGACGATGAAATTAAGAGTGAAGTTGCTAATAAATTAAGAGTTATTAGAAAAAGTGATGATGAATTTTTAGAAGAAGAAAGAAAAGATAAAATAGAATATGAAGAATATAATAGAATTAATTTAAATGGATATATATTAAGCAAACTTGATATGTATATAGGTGAAATTGGTGTAAACACATATTTAAGTAAAAAAGTAATTTATTTCAAAAGAATAAAAAATGATGTTACAGCTTGGTGTCAAGGTGAAGAATTTGGAAAGGAATATGTAGTTAGATTAAAAGGTGATGAAAACGCATATTTAGTCGAAGCTACTTGTACATGTGGTAAAAACGATCCTAAAGATAAAAATCATTACTGTAAGCACGTTGCAGCAACACTTATATATCAAAGCAAATTAAATGATGGTAATCGTAAAGTTTATTTTTAATAACCTAAATAAAAGATGGATTTTTAGTGAATCCATCTTTAGTTTTAGTATTTTTTTATGTGATTAATTACTAAAAATAATAATTAACAATATATTCTGCCATATTTATATATTGATTTTTTATGTAAAATGTGATATAATAAAATGTGTAAAGCTACATAAGTAGACTTTCAAAATTTTGAAGGTCTATAAGGACCTTCAATTAATTAAGAGGAGGAGATTATATGGAAAAATTTGTATCTGTTGGTCAGATGAAAGAAGGAGATGTTTTACAAAGTGATGTTAGGTCAGCCGATGGCAGTGCTTTACTAATTGCCAAAGGAACAAAATTAACTGCAAATCATATTTTTAAACTTAAATATTGGAATGGTGGAGGTAATCAATTATTTAGAATTGAAACTAATGAGGAATCATTAGAACCAAAAAGCCAAGAAGAATTAACTAGTTTAAGAGAGCAAACAAATACACATCTAAAGAGAATATATGCTGCAAATTATGGCGACATGGATAGCGCATTAGCAGCGCTTAGTGAGTTTTCAACATATATTTATGATGATTTGAGAACAATAGAGGATTTACCTGCTGATGCTATAAACATTCAATATGCTGCTTGTCCAGAAGGACATTATTTCCGTTCGGCAAGAATGGCAGTCGCCCTAGCAAGTTTATATAATAATAGTGTTCCACAATTTAAGAGAATACATTTAGACTCAATTTGTTTGGCATCATTACTAAATAATTATGGCAAAAGATTTAAAAATGATGATAATGGAGTTAAATCACTAAAACTTGATAGAAGAGCTGTCAGAGGCATAGACTTAGGTCTTGAATTTTATGATGGCAATTATAGAGACGCTTATAGTAATGTATATGGATATGTTGCACTTAAAGGTAAAGTTCCTGAAGATGTAAGACAGACTATCTTGTGTTGCGGACGAGGAAAACAGTCTATTAGTCCAAGTATTGCTACTGAATCAGCAAGGAAAGCTGCAGATATTATTTCAATATGTTCAACTTATGATATGCTTCTAGAACATGTATTAAAAGAAGGAATATCAGTACCATTTGAAAATGTCATTTCATATATGAATCAATTAGCGCATAATAATCAATTAGATCCCGATTTGTATAAATTATTCTTAGGACATATTCCTATTTATCCAAATGGAGTTAAAGTAAAATTATCTAATGGTGAAGAGGCAATTGTTATGGGAAGATCTCAAGAACATCCTACTAAACCAACAGTATTTTTACTATCAAGCAAGAGAACAGTTGATTTAAGTGAAACATTAGATGTAACAATTAGCGGAGTAGTTCACGAAGGAACGCATGTAGACAAAATTAATTCATTACAAAAAGAGCAAGTTAGACATTTAGAAGTTAATGATGTTCAAACACAAGAACTACCAGAAGGAGATACACCAGATGGTGTTGTATTAAGCAGAGACTCATCAGACAAACCAAAGGCTTTAGTAAAAAGAATTACTGAACCATTTACCAGATAGAAATTAATTACAAAAAAATCAGCAAAAAAATACCGAATGGTATTTTTTTTGCGTTTAATATATATTTAATTTTATCATAGAATTATATATAAGAAGTATAATTTTATGTAATGTTAAAATTGAAATTATGCTAATAAATTTGTATTTATTAATAGTGCACAATAAAGCCATTTTCCTTGACTCAAAGTATCATTAGTGGTATAATTAATACATATGTAAAAAGGAGGGAAAAAGATGAATATTAACTGGTATCCAGGTCATATGGTAAAAGCACAAAATGATATTAAAGCTGCAATTAAATTAATAGACATTGTAGTTGAAGTATTAGATGCAAGAATTCCACTTTCTAGTTGTAATCCAATAATAGATGAATTTACACAAGATAAGCAAAGAATTATAGTTTTAAATAAATCAGATCTTGCAGATGAACAAGAAACAGCAAATTGGATCAAGTATTTTGAAGCTAAAAATATGATTTGCCTAGCAGTAAATTCAGCTCAATCTCAAGATATTAAAAAAATTGTAACAGCTATAGTAAAAAAAGGAGAGGAACAGTATAAAGAAAAAGTAGCAAATGTTTCTATAGATTATAAACCAATTTATAGAGTATTAATAGCAGGAATTCCAAATGTTGGAAAGTCTACTATAATTAACAAAATTGCTAAAAGAAATGCAGCGAATGTTTCAAATAAGCCAGGTGTTACAGTTAAAAATCAATGGATTAGGGTACAAGATAATATAGATTTACTTGATACACCCGGCCTTTTGTGGCCGAAGTTAGATGATAATAATGCAGGAGAGAAGCTTGCATTAACAGGAAATATAAAACAAGAAATATTAGACTTAGAAGGTGTTGCTTGTGTTGGTATTGAGTATTTATTAAAAGTGCCTAAATATAAAAATATGTTTTTAGACAATTATAAACTAAATGAAGAAGATATTGAAAATTTAGATTCATATGATATATTAGAATTAGTTGGAAGAAAAAGAGGCTGCTTAGTATCAGGTGGAAATGTTAATACTGAAAAAGCTGCAAAGATTTTTCTAGATGAACTAAAAGCAGGTAAGATTGGAAAAATAAGTCTAGAATATGTAAATAACTAGATGGAAGGATGATAATTAATGGAAAATAAAGAGTTTGTTAAAGATTTAACAAAAATGGAAGATGATTTTGCAAAATGGTATACAGATATAGTTCTTAAAGCAGAACTTGTAGATTACGCACCAATAAAAGGATTTATGGTAATTAGACCATATGGATATGCATTATGGGAAAATATCCAAAATGTTTTAGATACAGAGTTTAAAAAACTTGGTCATAAAAACTGCTATTTTCCAGCGTTAATACCAGAATCACTATTAAATAAAGAAAAAGAACATGTTGAAGGATTTGCACCAGAAGTTGCATGGGTAACTCATGGCGGAGACAAAGAATTAGAAGAAAAGTTATGTTTTAGACCAACATCTGAGACAATAATTTGTACAATGTATGCTAGATGGCTACATTCATATAGAGAATTACCATTTAAATATAACCAATGGGCAAATGTTGTAAGATGGGAAAAAACAACAAGACCATTTTTAAGAACTTCTGAATTTTTATGGCAAGAAGGACATACAATTCATGAAACTCCAGAAGAAGCAATGGAAGAGACATTACAAATGCATAAAGTATATGCAGATTTCTTAAGAAATTATATGGCAATGCCAGTAATAATGGGAGAAAAATCTGAAAAAGAAAGATTTGCAGGAGCTGAAAGAACATATACAGTTGAAGCCATGATGCATGATGGTAAGGCATTACAAGCTGGAACATCACATTATTTGGGTCAACATTTTTCAAAAGCTTTTGATATTACATTCCAAGGTAGAGATGGAAAAATTGAAAATCCATATCAAACATCATGGGGAGTATCTACTCGTATGATAGGTGGACTTATTATGACACATGGAGACAATAGAGGATTAAAAATGCCTCCAAGAATAGCTCCAATACAAGTTGTAATTGTTCCTATTGCTCAACAAAAAGAAGGAGTGCTTGAAAAAGTTGAGACTTTAAGAGAGACTCTATCTAAAAAATATAGAGTAGAAGCAGACACTCGTAGTGAGGTTACTCCAGGATTTAAATTTAATCATTGGGAGTTAAGAGGGGTTCCTTTAAGAATTGAAATTGGACCAAAAGATATTGAGGCAAATCAATGTATTATATTTAGACGTGATACATTAGAAAAGGAAACAATATCTCTTGACGCACTAGATGAAAAACTTGAAGTTTTAATGGAAGATATTCAAAATAATATGCTAAAAATGGCAGAAGAGAATTTAGAGCAAAGAACATTCTATGCTCATGACTTTGAAGAATATAAAAAATTATTTGCAGAGCGTGAAGGATTTGCTAAAATTATGTGGTGTGGAGATAGAGTATGTGAAGATAAAGTAAAAGAAGAAAATTCAACTACATTTAGATGCATACCATTTGAAGAAGATAGATTCCAAGATGTATGCACAATATGTGGTAAAAAAGCAAAACACATGATTTATGCTGCAAGACAATATTAATATAAATATAAAAAGAAGTATCATATGATACTTCTTTTGTGCTTTGTGGGAGGATTGACAATATTGGATAAAAAATATTATATTTGGTTACAAATTATACAAGATAAAAATGATGAGTTTAATTATAATTTGTTAAATAGTATATTAGAGCATTTAGACATTGATTTGGAAAAATTATATAATTTGGATTTTGATATATTTTTATTAAAAAAATTTAATAAAATATCACAAAGTATAATACAAGCTATTTTAGATAATCATATAAAAGAAGAAGTAGAAAAATTAATTATAAAAATAAAAGAAAAACAACTATATGTAATTACTATGAAAGATAGTATATATCCAAAAAGAATTATAGAAAAGTATGAAAATTATCCTTTTTTCATACTTACAAACAATAAAATTAATTTTAATAGAAAAAATATTTATTTACATTATGATGAGCATTTTACAAAACATGGAACAAAAGTGTTAAAATATTTTTCAAAAATTATAGAGGAAGAAAAAGGGAATATATATACAAAATATAATTTAAAAAGCAATATTGAATACTTAACAATAGATGAGTACAAAGATACAGAAAAAACATGTTTAGTTGTTTTAAATAATAAATTTAAATATACTTTTTTATATCAATTAGTAGATATAGTCATAATTATAGAAGCAAGTTATAAAAAAGGTATAGTAAATCTTGTAGACAATTTCCTACATTATGGTAAAGATATATATTCTGTGCCATCAAATATTTTTGGTAATAATTGTTATTTTTCTAATTACTTAATAAAACAAGGTGCTGATATAATCTTAAATAAATGGGATTTAAAGTTTATATTAAGCAATATTATTTAGTTGACAATTTTTTTTGTTTCTTATATAATTTTAATTATGAAAAGAGGAGATTTAAATGGCTGGAAACGACTTAGAAAATAAGGATAAAATAGATGATATAGAAATAACTAGAAATGGAGTTAATACAGATAAAAAAGTAAATAAAAGCAAAAAAGGTTTAGCAGATAAAATTATTTCTTTAGTAATACTTATAGTTTGCACAGCAGGATTAATTTACTCTGGAAGTAAATTATATAAATGGGTTTTAAATAATATTAATAGTAACAAAATTGCAACTGAAATTAATACACTTGCAGGAGTACCAAATATTCCAGAGGATGAAAATCCAGGTGCGGAATTTGGAATTAATTTTGAGCAATTGCTAGCATATAATCCAGATGTTGTAGGATGGATAAGAGTGCCAGGAACATCTGTAAACTATTCTTTACTTCAAGGTGAGACAAACCAGACATATTTAAGACATTCAATAGATCGTTCATACAATGATTTTGGATGGCCATTTATGGATTCTAAAAACACACCAGATTTTACAGATAAAAATACAGTTTTATATGGTCATAATATTGTAAGTGGATTAATGTTTGCAGATTTATTATACATATATAATGGAGTACTTGGAACAGATGTTGAGATAGACATATATAGAAAAGATTATAGATTGTTAAAGTATAAAGTATTTTCAGCATATGTTATAGATCCTGAAACATATTATTTAACTACAACTTTTGCAACTGATGAGCAATATAGTACTTTCTTAAGTACAATGATGTCAAGAAGTGTTATAGATTTTCATCAAACAGTTGGTGTAGACGATAATATTATTACTCTTCAAACATGTACATCAGATGCTAAAAGAAGAGTTATAATACATGCAAAATTAGTTTCAAATACGGAGATGCCTAGATAATAATTTAAAGGGTGCATACTAAAAAATAGTATGCACTTTTTTGTAAAATTTTGTAAAAAGTTATTTACAATAAGTTTAATATGTTATATAATTTTTACCCTGCAAAAGAGGGGAGATGGAGCCTTTGCAGAGATTGCAATTTGATTTAGGAGAACAGATTTCAAGAAAAGAATACCTAAAACGAAAAAGAAGAAATTCTAAGCTTCTTAGAAAAAGAAGCAAGATTACATATATATTAATGGCAACTTTTATGGCACTTGGTGTATACATAATAGTGCAAATGTTTATTTATAGAAAGTATAATAATTTTAAATATACACTAGGAGATGGAGTAAATGATCAAGCTGTTTACAACATTTATTTTGTAACAGAGGGATATACATATAATCCAACTTATTCTATAAGCTCAATAACATCTCTTGGACAAGATGAAAAGAGTATTTTGCCATCAAGTAATATTGACCAAATTCGTGTAGAAGAAGAGTATATATATGGTGTTAAAGATGGAGCTATTTGTAAGATTTCAAAAGATAAATATGAAATAGAAGAGATTGTAAAAGATGATGTAAGAAAATATATAAAAAAAGGAAACATGATTTTTTATACATCAGGAGATTCTAAGAAATTAAAATCATATAATATAGAAAATAAAAAAACAAATGAACTTGATTTATATCATGTTGAACAAATTTTAGCTAATGATAATAATGTATTTGCAATAAATCATACAACAGAGGAAAAAGCTATATATAGTTTTGGATATGGTGGACAAGGCAAGAATAAGGTATCTGGAGATGAAAAGGTATCTTATACTATTCTTGATGGAAATACACTATATTTTGTAAATAAATCTGATGGAAATAAAATATATAGTGTTGCAGCATCTGGTGATGGTATGAGAAAAGTTGCAGATATATCAAGTGTAGATAGTGTTGGCGAGACAGAAGAGGTAAATGGCAATAGATATATGTTTACAAAAGATAATAGCTTATACTATATTAATACAGAAGATGAAGATACATTATGGTGTTATAATTTGACAGATGGAACAAATGAAAAGATAATTTCTGCTTCAATTGAAATATTGCAAAATGTAGATAATACAATATTTTATAAGATAGATAAAGAAATGGGTGTATATTTATACAATTATGATACAAAGTTTATGTCTCTTGTAACCAAAAGAAGAGTAAAAGAATTTGTAATTGATACATATACAGATATGTTTCAAGATAAAAATAGTATCAAGAAATAATTTTGAAATAATTCGGTAATGTTATTTTAATATATAGTTACAATTTAGTATTACTCCTTGTTAAAAATTTAGACATATTATATAATCTAATTAACAGTGAAGGAGGTAGAAATATGAGAAATAAATTAAAAATTGGAGCAATTTCTTTAGTTGCTGGAATAACTTTGGGTTCTCAAGCTTTTGCTGTTCAGTATGCACCAAACCTTGATAGTAGTGTAAAAGTAGATAATGTTGTTGCATTACCAAATGATGAGGTGTATGAATATACTCAAGAAGATATTAATATAATATTAGATGTTTATTCAAGCCAAAGCCCATTAACTCAAGAAGAGTTTTTAAAATATGACATGAACAATGATGGCGTTATAAATTCAATTGATGCCGCTTTAGTAATGGACTCATTGTCAGCGGATAAATAATAATAAATATAAACATAAATTAGGAGATAATCATTTATATGGTTATCTCTTTTAATTTGTTATTTTTCCTTGAATTTAAAGCATTTTTGTAATATAATATCCGTATAATATGCCTTTTGGAAGGTGGAGATTATGAAAAAAGTAAAACTAATATATAATTCTGGTGCAGGACAGAGTAAGTTTACATATTCTTTAGATAAAGTAATTGAGAAATTTATGCAAAATGATATAGAAGTCATAATATATAGAGCTGGACAAAAAGACAATTTAGAAGAGTTTTTAAAAGATACTGATAAAGAAGAAATTTATGGTATTGTAGTTGCAGGTGGAGATGGAACAATTAATAGAGTTGTTACTATTATGATGAAATATGCTATAAGAACTCCTTTAGGAGTAATTCCTGCTGGTACATCAAATGATTTTGCAAGACATATAAACATGCCATCTAGTTATTTGGAGTCTGTGGATAAGATACTTGGTGATAATATACATGGTGTGGATGTTGGAAAAGCTAATGATAAATATTTTATTAATGTTTGTTCAGCAGGTTTATTTACAAACTCATCACAAAAAGCAGATCCAAATTTAAAGCAAGCACTAGGAAAAGCTTCTTATTTTATAACAGGTGCTGTTGAATTTTTTAAGTTTAGACCATTTAGTGTAGAAATAGAGACAGATAATGAGAGATTTTCTGAAAAAATAAACTTATTTTTAATATTTAATGGAAGTAGTGTTGGTGGAATGACATATTTTACATCTGATTCAAGTATACATGATGGATTACTTGATTTAATTATAATAAAAAATTGTGGTTTACATGAAATTCCTAAAATACTTGGAAACGTACTTGCAGGAAATCTAGAAGATTCAGATAATATAATATATAGAAAAACAAAGAAAATTAGAATAGACAAAATTGAAGGAGAATGTGATAGACCTGATGTTGATGGAGATGAAGGCCCAGAATTTCCTTTAAATGTAACATGTATAGAAAACGGAATTAATATGTTCTTATAATGTAGATGGAGGTGATACGTGTGATAGATAATAAAAAGATAAAAAAAGTAATGCTAGAATCGGAAAAAACGCTAGGAAAATATGCATGTAAATCAAAAGATGCTATTAGAAAATTTACACAAGATGAGGATATCAGACTTGAATTTGCAAGAGATGTAGATAAAATTATACACTCGCAGTGTTATACAAGGTATATGTCTAAGACTCAAGTATTTGTAGATCCAGTAAATGATCATATATCTACACGTATGACTCATGTTCAATATGTGTCAAAGGCAGCAAGAACTATTGCAAGAGCTCTTAAACTAAATGAAGATTTATGTGAGGCAATTGCACTCGGACATGATGTCGGGCATACTCCATATGGACATTTTGGTGAAAGTGTATTAAACAAACTATCTAAAAGATATAATAACGGAAGATGTTTTGCACATAATCTAAATAGTGTAAGAGTTTTTAGTGTAACAGAGAAAAAAGGATATAGTACTAATTTAACACTTCAAGTGTTAGATGGAATAATGTGTCATAATGGTGAGTTTATACAAGAAAGGTACACACCAAATGCTAATAAGACCTTTGATATATTATATAAAGAATATAATGAATGTTTAAATGATGAGGAAAAGATTAAACGACTGATACCCATGACTTTAGAGGGATGTGTTGTTAGAATTTCAGATATGATAGGCTATATTGGAAAAGATATAGATGATGCAAATCGACTCGGAATTTTTAATAAGGATACATTACCAGATGAGGTAAAAAAATATTTGGGAACAGATAATGATCAGATAATGAATAGCATTATAATAGATGTAATAAAAAATAGTTATAATAAGTCATATATTTCTATGTCAAAGGAAGTATATAATGCTGTAAAGATTTTAAAAAAGTTTAATTATGACAATATATATTATAAAGCTATAACAGAAGAAGATAGAAAAAGATATGAGAGTACAATTGAAACATTATACAGTGTATATAGTAGAGCTTTAGAAATAGACGATAAAGAAAATGATATATTTAGATTGTATTTAAAAGATATGAGTGATACTTATGTGCAAAATAATACTAATTCTCAAATAATAATAGATTATATAGCTGGTATGACAGATAATTTTTTACAAAGACAATATGAAAAGTATAAATAAGGAGAGATTAAAATTATGTATGATAAAAAAATAGATGAAAAATGGCAAAAAATATGGGAAGAAAAGAATTGCTTCCATGCTGTAACTGGAGAAGATAAAAAGAAATTTTATGCATTAATAGAATTCCCATATCCATCTGGTGCAGGGCTTCATGTAGGACATGCAAGAGCATTTATGGGAATGGAAGTATTATCTAGAAAGAAAAGAATGGAAGGATATAATGTATTATTTCCAATAGGTTTTGATGCATTTGGACTTCCTACAGAGAACTATGCTATGAAGACAAATACTCATCCAAGAGTTGTAACAGACAATAATATTGCAACTTTTACAAAACAATTAAAATCAATAGGTTTTTCTTTTGATTGGGATAGAGTAATTGATACAACAGATCCAAATTATTATAAATGGACACAATGGATATTCTTAAAACTATTTGAACATGGCTTAGCATATAAAGATAAAACATACGTAAATTACTGCCCAAAATGTAGAGTAATACTTGCAAACGAGGAATCTCAAGGTGGAGTGTGTGATAGATGTGATAGTGAAATAGTTCAAATGGAAAAAGAAGTTTGGATGTTAAAAATTACAGATTATGCAGATAAACTTTTAGATGGACTAGGCGAAGTAAATTTCCCTCCAAGAGTAAGACTTGAACAAGAAAATTGGATAGGAAGATCTTATGGTGCTGAAATTAATTTTAAAGTTAATAATAAAGAAGATGTATTAACTGTATATACAACAAGACCAGATACTATTTATGGTGTAACGTATATGGCAATAGCACCTGAACATCCAATACTAGATAAATATAAAGATGAAATTTCAAATTATGATGAAATTTTAAATTATAGAAAAGAAGCTGCAAAGAAAACAGAATTTGAAAGAGTTGAACTTGCAAAAGATAAAACAGGGGTTAAGGTTGAAGGCTTAGAAATCGTAAATCCTGTTACAGGAGACACTGTACCACTATGGGTTACAGATTATGTTATGATGGGATATGGTACTGGAGCTATAATGGCAGTTCCTGCTCATGATACAAGAGACTTTGAATTTGCAAAGAAATTTAATATAGATATGATTCAAGTTGTTGCAAACAAACAAGGAGATAAAGTAGATTTAGATAAAGAAGCATATACAGATATTGAAGACGGAATTTTAGTAAATTCAGACATATTAAATGGATTATCTGTAGCAGATGCTAAAAATAAAATAATAGATTATTTAGAAGATAATAAATTAGGTAAAGCTAAAAAGAATTATCATATGAAAGATTGGGCTTTTGCAAGACAAAGATATTGGGGAGAGCCTGTACCAATTATAAAATGCCCATGCTGTGGACTTGTACCTTTAAAAGAAGAAGATTTACCACTTGAATTACCAGACGTTAAAGATTTTGTGCCTGGAGAAGATGGAGAATCTCCACTTGCTAAAGTAGATTCTTGGGTAAATGTTAAATGTCCAAAATGTGGAATGGACGCAAAAAGAGAAACAGATACAATGCCACAATGGGCAGGATCATCATGGTATTTCTTAAGATATATGGATCCTAAAAATAATGATGCATTAGCATCTAAAGAGGCTTTAAATTATTGGCAACAAGTTGATTGCTATAATGGTGGAATGGAGCATGTTACACGTCACTTAATTTATTCAAGATTCTGGCATAGATTTTTATATGATATTGGCGTTGTTCCAACAGCTGAACCGTATGCAAGACGTTCAACACAAGGATTAATTCTTGCATCTGATGGAAATAAAATGTCTAAATCTAAAGGAAATGTTGTAAATCCAGATGATATCGTTAAAGAATATGGTGCAGATACATTAAGAACATATATATTATTTATTGGTGAATATGGAATGGCTGCTCCTTGGTCAGAAAACGGAGTAAAAGGTGCTAAAAAATTCTTAGATAGAGTAATGAGAATAGAATCATTAATTACAGATGAAAAAATTGAATCTAAAGAATTAGATAGAGAACTACATTGTGTAATTAAAAAAGTAACACAAGATTATGAAGACATGAAATATAATACAGCAATAGCTGCAATGATGAGCTATGTAAATGTATTATACAAACAAGAAAAAGTAAGCAAAGAATATGTTAAACCACTACTACAAATATTAAATCCAGTAGCGCCACATGTAACTGAAGAGTTATGGGAAAAACTTGGATTTGAAGGATACATTTTTGAAAGCAAATGGCCAGAATATGATGAGTCAAAGATGATTGCAGATGAGATAGAAATACCAGTACAAGTAAATGGTACTGTAAGATATAGAATTAGTGTACCATCTAATGTAGACGAAAAGGCTATTGAAGAAATTGCAAAGAGTGCAGAAGCATTAAAAAACTATATGACAGGCAAAGAGATAAAGAAAGTAATAGTAATTAAATCTAAAATTGTAAACATAGTTTTAGGATAATCATAAAGGTGTGATATAAATGAATTTTTTAGAGTATATTGGTGGATATAAAGGATTGTTAATAGAATTAATAAAAGCAGCTATAATTTCTATAGCTGCAATCCTAATATATATATTATGCACTAGAGGAAAAAGAAAAAGAGAAAATACTGTTAAAAAACAAGCATATACTGATGAACTTACAGGAAAAGGAAATAGATATTTGTTATATTCAGATTTAGACAAGTTAATAGATCAAAATAAAAAACTATCAGTATGTTTTATGGATTTAGATGGTTTTAAACAAGTTAACGATACTTTAGGACATGATATGGGAGATGAGCTTTTAAAAGCTGTGGCTAAAAGATTTGATGAAGTTTTACCTAATAATGCTAAAGCATACAGACTTGGTGGAGATGAGTTTGCTATTGTTGTAAATAACGTTTCTAGTAAGGAAGAAATTATTTTAATGCTAGAGAATTTAAAAAACAATATGAATAAGCCTATTGTACTAGATAATAATGTGATATCCATTGAATATAGTTTGGGTGTTGTGCTAGCAATAGATGATAGCTATTCAAGAAAAGAACTAATTAACTATGCAGATAATGCAATGTATTATATAAAAGAACATGGCGGAAATGATTATTATTTTCATAATGATAGCTTAAAAGCAAAGCTTGAAAATAATATAAAAATGGAAACTGATTTGAAAAAAGCATATGAAAACAATGAATTTGGAATAAACCTTCAACCAAGAATAAATGTAGCAGATACAGCAAAACTTGGATTTGAAGCATTGCTTACATGGAATCATCCTGTACTTGGAACATTAGATGCTGCCTACTTTATTTTACAAGCAGAAGCTATGGGACTTACCATAAAATTAGACGAGTATGTGTTAAATACCGTATGTAGAAAAATTGTCGAATTTAAAGAAAAAGGATATGAAAATGTTCAAATTGCAGTAAATATTTCAAACAAAAACGCATATAAGAAAGAATTTGTTGAAAAAATTTGTGATATTATATCTTCATATGATTTACCTCAAAATAGTCTTCAAATAGAGATGACAGGAAATATAGAAACATCAAAGTTAGAAACATATAAAATGATGTTTGAAAAACTAAAAGATATAGGTGTAGATATAATAATAAATAATTTTGAGATAAAACAGGAGGCTTTAGAACTATTTGCACAGCTACCTATTGATGAGGTAAAAATAAGTTCTAGTGTTTTATCTAGTGAGAAAATAGATGATAACGTTTTTACAGATTTAATTGATTTATCCAAGGATCTGGGATATAAAGTAATCGTTGGAAAAGTAAATGATGATAGAAAGCTAGTAAAAGCAATATCTAGTGGTGCAGATAAAATACAAGGAGACTTCTTATTTAAAAAAATGGACGAGAATTTAGCAGAAGAAGTTTTAGCAAATTATGGTGGTTACAGATTAAGAATAGAAGAAGTAATTATCAATGCAAAGAAAATGTATAAAATTTAATATTAAAAATATACAAAAACTGTTGACAAATATTTTATATTAAGTTATAATAATACTTGTCAACAGGTAAGTGGGCGCTTAGCTCAGTTGGGAGAGCATCTGCCTTACAAGCAGGGGGTCACAG
>CANCXL010000031.1 GCA_947381905.1 uncultured Clostridiaceae bacterium
GAATTTGTTTATTTAGGAATAACATGCTTTGTACTTTCTATATCTAAATTTGGCTATTTTCCATTATTATTATTAATGTTTTTAATACCAAATGATAATTTTAAAAATAAAAAAATTGCGATTATAACAAAGATAGTATTCTTTATTTTTACATTTGTATTTTCTTTCTTTGTAAGTATTTCTGCTACAACAGATTCAATGCAAGATACAAGCTTATATGGAATAAAATACTTTTTTACAAATCCAATTGATTCAATTAAAATAATGTTAAATGCAGTGTTTGGTAGAGTTGATCAGGATATAATTAGAGGATTTATAGATTGTTTTGCATACTCAAATGTATGGCATAAAGGACCATTTTATTTAGCAATAATAGGAATGTATGTATTACTTATCTTAGTACACGATGATGATGATAAATCTTTAGACATTATTAATAGGTGCGTATACTTAATTTCTGCCTTAATGATAATAGCAATTGTATATGCTATTGCATTTTCTCAGTTTACACATAAAGGCTCTACTTCTATAACAGGTTTACAAGCTAGATATTTCTTACCTATAGCTTTACCTTTATATATTGGACTATCTAATTCAAAAATTAAGATAGACATGCCTAATAAGAAAGTGATGTATAGTATTATGATTTGTGTAACTTTTGCAATTTCATTTATTACACTGACAATGGCTTTTTCATAAAATAAAGAAAATTTAGTGAAAAAAATTGAATATAAAAAAATAATGTAATATAATTATTAAAAATGTCAATTTAAGGAGGAGATTAAAATAAAAGTTTTAGTAATAGTACCAGCATATAATGAAGCTTTAAATATTGAAAAAACAATAAAAGATATAACAACTAATACAAACTATGATTATGTAGTAATTAATGATTGCTCAAAAGACAATACAAAAGAAGTTTGTGAGAAAAATGGATTTAATATGGTTTCACTTCCAATAAACTATGGCTTAACAAGTGGAATACAAGTTGGAATGAAATACGCAAAAAAATATGATTATGATATTGCAATACAATTTGATGGTGACGGACAACATGATGCAAGATATTTAAAAAAATTAGTAGATGAAATTGAAAAAAATGGAATTGATGTTGCAATAGGCTCTAGGTTTGTAGAGGAGAAGAAGCCTTTTACAATGAGAATGCTTGGAAGTAGAGTTATATCTACAGCAATAAAACTTACTACTTGGAAGAAAATAACAGATCCTACATCTGGTATGCGTGCATTTAATAAGAAGGCAATAGATATGTTTTGCTCAAATGCAAGTCTAACTCCAGAACCAGATACTGTAGTCTTCATGATAAAAAGAGGATTAAAAGTAAAAGAAGTACAAGTTCAAATGAGAGACAGAGAATTTGGTGAGAGTTATTTAAATGCATTTAAATCTATAAAGTATATGGTTAATATGATGTTATCTATATTATTTATTAGATCATTTACTAGAAAAGAAAAGTAGGAGGAATACAACATGTCAATAACATTAAGAATTATATTAATAATAGGCTCTATATTATCATTTGTTTTATGTGTAAGAAAAATAAAACAAGCAAAACTTAAAGTAGAAAATTCAATAATATGGATGGCAGGAAGTTTCATTTTAGTTTTAATGAGCATTTTTGATAAATTTGTAGGATGGCTTGCAACAAAAATGGGATTTATGGCGTCAGTTAATTTTGTATTTTTCATAATGATTTTATTCTTAATCATTCAAGTGTTTATAGATAATATGAGAATGTCTGAATTAAATGAAAAAATAAAAAATTTAAATCATTATATTGCATTAAAAGAAAATGAAGATAAAAACAAAGAAAAATAGGTGATATTATGAAAAAAGTTCTACATACTTTTGTAGTTTTGGCATACAAAGAAAGTATTTTCTTAGAAGATTGTATAAAATCAGTAATTAATCAAAGATATAGAAGTAATGTAGACTGGCTTGGGCAAGGCTTAGTAAGTTAAATAGTAGATTTACATATATTAAGGACAAGCTTATGGTACATAGAATTAGTGAAGAATCTACTACTACTGACATAGTAAAACAGGGAATAAGAACAAAAGAAGATTTTGAGATTTATTCTATGTTTTGGCCTAAATTTATCGCTAAAATAATCACTAAAGCATATAAAAATAGTGAAAAATCTAATAATTTAAAAAATAACAATTATAAGGGGAATTATATAAATGAGTAATGAAAAAATATCTATAATTGTACCTTGTTACAATGTAGAAAACTATATTGTAAAATGTATAAATAGTATTAAAGAGCAAACATATAATAACTTGGAAGTCTTGATGATAAATGATGGTAGTAAGGATTCCACTGAAGATATAATTAAAGAAATGATAAAAAATGATAATAGATTTTCATATTATTATAAAGAAAATGGTGGATTAAGTGATGCAAGAAATTATGGACTTGAAAAATATACCGGAGAGTATGTTTGCTTTATTGATAGTGATGATTATATTGAGAAGGACTATATAGAATTATTATATAAAGCTATTAAAGAGAATGATGTGAAGATTAGTGTATGTGGATTTAATAGAGTTTATGAGAATAAAATTAATATAGATAAAATGACAACAAATATCATAGATTATAATTTAAAGCCTGCAGCATGGAATAAAATGTATCACAGAAGCTTATTTGAAGAAAATATATTAAGATTTCCAGTTGGAAAATGGTATGAGGATTTAGGAACAACAAGTAAAATATTATTTTTAGTTGGAGAAAAATATGCAATAGTAGACAAGCCATTGTATAATTATATTCAAAACGGCTCTTCTATTATGCATACATATGATGATAGAATTTTTCAAATATATGATATTATGGATTCAATTGAGATCTTTTGTAAAGAAAATAAAATATACAATAAATTTAAAGGAAAGATTGAAGCAATGTATATTTATCATATATTAATTGGAACAATATATAGATCTAGTTTTCATAAAGAGTTTTCAAAAAGTATGATAAATGATATAATTAATCATGTTGAAAAAAAATATCCAGACTGGTATAATAACGATTTTATAAAAAATCAATCAATAATATATAAGACGTTTTTAAAATGCGTTAAATGTAGAAATATTAATATTCTATATTTCTTACTGAAGCACTTTTCTAAATATTTTTGCTTATAATTTATTTTAGAAAGAGGAATAATAATGATAAAAAAAAGAGAATTTATTTGGAATACTATTGGTAGTTTTATTTCGTCAATGTTAAATGCAATAATTCTTGCGTTTTGCACAAATCTTAATGGATTAGAGATTGCTGGAATGTTTTCCATAAGCTATGCAACAGCATGCATATTAAATGCTATAGGTGATTTTGGACTTAGAATATATCAGGTTACAGATACTAAAAGAAAGAATAGTTTTTCTGAATATCTGGTTACAAGACTTATCGTAGTAGCTATTATGTCTGTAATAGGAATAGCATTTATATTGCTTAGTGGATATAGAAAAGAAAAGCTATTTATATGTTTACTATTAATAGCATTTAGAGTAATAGAAAATGTAAGTGAAACATATCAAGCAGAGTTTCAGTTAAATGGAAGATTAGAACTTGGTGGTAAAACTATTGTATATAGAAACCTTGCAGGTCTTGTTATATTTTTTGTATTAGATTTGATTACAAGAAATGTAATAGTTTCACTTTTAGGACTTGTAATTATAAATTTAATAATATTTATATTGTATGATTTAAGGTTAATAAAACAATTTACTAAAACTGACTTTAAGGTAAATAAAAATGAAATTATAAAAATATTAAAAGAATGTCTACCTCTTGCTATTTCTACACTAATTAGTATGTATGTTATCAATGCTGTAAAATATGCAATTGATTCTAGCGGAGACTATACTACTCAAGCATACTTTAATATTATTTATATGCCAACTTTTGTTATAAATATGATAAGCATTTTTATAATAAAACCATTTTTGAAGCCTTTTGGAGATTATTGGAATGGAAAAGAATATAAGAAGTTTTTAAAGATTGTTTTACTTATAATAGGTGCTTTAGCGCTTGCAACACTATGTGTTGAAATAGGATGTTATATACTTGGAATCCCATTTTTAAATATTATGTATGGAGTTGAGCTTTCAATGTATAAATCACATCTATTACTATTAATATTATCTGGATTTTTATATGCATCATCAAATGTACTTTTTAATGCCTTAGGAACAATGAGAAAGCAAAAGCTAACCACAGTTACATATATATTAACAGCAGTTTTTGCGCTATTTGTGCCAAGTAGGCTTGTAGCAACGTCTGGAATGAGTGGGGCAGTTACATCTTGTATAATAATAATGGGATTATTATTTGTATTTATGGGAATATTTTTTGCATATGTATATACAAAGCAAATTAAAAATGATAAAAAAGCCTAAAAATATGGAAGTTTATAGTAAAAGCTAAATGTTGACAAACATTTAGCTTTTATTATATAATTTAGCTGTATTAAATCGGAGGAAAATATTGAAGAAAATAACATTTTTAATGCTTCATTTAAATTATGGAGGACTTGAAAAACAAACAATAACTCTTATAAATGAACTTGCAAAAAAACAAGAGTATGATATAGAAATAGTATCAGTATATGATTTGCTAGGTGGCAAATCTTTTTATGAGATAAATCCAAGAGTAAAAATTAACTTTTTAGCAGATTTTGGACCTCATCATCAAGCTTTTTATGATGCCTTACATAATTTTAACGTGATAAAATTAATTAAAGAGGCATTTGTAATGATAAAATGTGGAATATATAAAACCAAAGTTTTAAAAGAGTACATAAAAAGTTTAGATACAGATGTTATAGTATCATCAAGAATAGAGTTTTCTAAACTAATTGATAGAAAAGATACATTAAATATATCTCAAGAACATTCATACATAAATACTTCTAAATATGTAAAAAAAGTAAAGAAATGCTTTAAGAATATAGATGATATTGTGGTAATGACACAAAGTGCAAAAAAAGAATACGAAGCATGGCTTAAAGATTCAAATAGCAATGCTAAAGTGTATAATATATCTAATATGATAGATAAAACAGATAATGAAGACATAGCGAGTTTTTCTAATACTGAAATTATTAGTGTTGGAAGACTTGAAAAAGTAAAGGATTTTCCAACTCTTATTGATGTCTTTAATATTGTTCATAATAAGATGCCAAATATAAAATTAAAAATTGTCGGAGAAGGATCACAAAGAGAAGTTATAGAAGATAGAATAAAGAAATATAATTTAGATAATAGTGTAACTATTACTGGTAGGATTACATCAGAAGAGGTAAAAAACGAACTAAAAAAAGCATCTATATTTGTACTTAGTTCAGTATGTGAGAGCTTTTCACTTGTTTTATGCGAAGCAATGGAATGTGGGCTTCCTGTATTTAGCTTTAATATAGAAGTAGGACCAAAAGAAATAATAAAAGATGGATATAATGGATTTTTAATTGAAAATAGAAACATAGATGAAATGGCACAAAAGATAATAGAGATATTAAATGATAAAGAGGCATGGGAATACATATCTTCCAATGCATTAGATGATGTTAAAAAATATCATAGTGATAATGTAGCAAAATTATGGGTAGATTTAATAGAAAAAGGAAGAGAGGAATAATGTATGAGTAAAAATAAAAGTACAATGATTATGTTGAGTCTTTTTGTAGTAGTTATAGTATGTGCTATTGCGTCTGTATTTTGCATAAAAGCTGTTTTATCTGAAAAATTAAATATAGATATAGTAAGCCAAAATAACATTGACAAAATAGATATTAACAACAAAGATAAAGTTTTAGTAGATGATACTGTTGTTCCTACTAAAACACATGCGACAGTACCAATTTTTATGTACCACTTTATCTTAGACGATTATGGCGAGTTTCCAGATACAGAAAATTTTTTAAAGCCAGAAACGCTTGAGGAACAATTAAAATATATAACAGAAAATGGATATCAAACAATTTTTATGGATGAAATGGACGATTTATATAAGTATGAAAAACCAGTAGGGCTTACTTTTGATGATTGTTTTGTATATTTTTATAATAATGCATTTCCGCTTCTTAAAAAATATAATCAAAAAGCTACAATATTTATTATTACGGACTATATTAATGGCGAGAATTATTTAACAGAAGAACAGCTAAAAGAAATAGCCGATAGTGGACTTGTAAAAATTGAGTCACATACTAAAACACATGAATATTTAGATGAGATGACATATGAAGAGCAATTAGAGCAAGCAGTAGGATCAAAAGAAAGACTTGAAGCTATAACAGGGCAAAAAGTTACAGTATATTGTTATCCAAGTGGCAGGTTTAACAATACAACAATAGATATTATAAAAGAGCATTATGATTTTGGGCTTGAGATGCTTGGTGGAGTTTGTAATACAGACACATTAAAAGATAATTATCATATTACAAGAATATACGCAAATAGAACTATGCCAATTACAACTTTTGCAAGTTATTGTGCACAATCTAGCGTTAAAATAGAGCCTTAGCTTGTTGATTTTTTCACAATATTATTATATAATTATCACAATGATATAATATCATTGTGGTATAAATTTGAAAGGATGGTTAGGTTATTATGTCAAAGATATTAGTAACAGGAGGAGCTGGATATATAGGAACACATACATGTGTTGAACTATTAAATAGAGGAGAAGAAATTGTTGTATTAGATAATTTCTCAAATAGTACTCCAGAAGCTCTTGAAAATGTAAAGAAAATAACAGGAAAAGAAGTTAAACTATACGAAGGAAATATGATTGATAGAGAAGTTCTTGAAAAAATATTTACTGAAAATAAAATAGATGCTGTAATAGATTTTGCTGCATATAAAGCTGTAGGTGAGTCTGTACAAAAACCAGTTGAGTATTATACAAATAATGTTTCAACTGTATTAGTATTACTAGATGAAATGAAAAAACATAATGTAAAAACATTAGTATTTTCTTCATCAGCTACAGTATATGGAGATCCTGAGGTTGTTCCAATTACAGAGGAGTGTAAGGTTGGAGGAACAACTAATCCATATGGAACATCTAAACTTATGGTAGAGCAAATATTACAAGATTTATACAAATCGGATAATGAATGGAATATAGCAATTTTAAGATACTTTAATCCAGTTGGAGCACATGAGAGTGGACTTATAGGAGAAGAACCAAAAGGAATTCCTGCAAACTTAATGCCATTTATATCAAAAGTTGCTACTGGAAAACTTGCAGAACTTTCTGTATTTGGAAATGACTATGATACAAAAGATGGTACAGGAGTAAGAGATTATATTCATGTTGTTGATCTTGCAATAGGTCATATTAAAGCATTAGAAAAGCTAGAAAAAGATGGAAAAGGGATGCATATATATAATCTAGGAACAGGTACTGGATATAGTGTACTTGACATGATTAATGCTTTTGAAAAAGCTAATAATATTAAAGTACCATATAAAATAGTTGCAAGAAGACCTGGAGATATAGCAACATGCTATTCAGATCCAACTAAAGCTAAAGTTGAACTTGGATTTGAAGCAACAAAAACACTTGAAGATATGTGTAGAGATGCTTGGAATTTTGAAAATAAGTAATAATTTTGAAATTTGCGGAATATTAGATATGTCTAATATTCCGTTTTTTTTCTTAAAACAATTATGTATTATTTTATCAGTATATTGCTATTTTTATCATTTAATGGTATATTGTTGATATATTAATTTGGAGGGTTTATATGGGAAAAATTAAAATAATGTTTTGTAGTTTTCCAGATTATTCTAGTAATGCAAAACCATTATATGAATATATGAAAAAAAGATATTCTAATAAAATCGAAATGGTTTGGGCTGTTAGTTGTAAAGAAATGCAAGAAAAATTACAACAAAAAGAGATTGTATCATATGTGGTAGGAACAGAAGAATACTTTGAGTTTTGTAAAGATGTGGATGTATTTTTTACCACTCATGCAAATATAGTTGGTGAAAAAAATGATAAAGCTCTTTATATAGAATTATGGCATGGATTAGGACCAAAGCAATCAGGCTTCTTATCTGAACATGTATTAGAAAATGATAGAAAATGGTATTCTAAAATTAGTAATAAAATAGATTATTTAATATTACCATCGAATTTTTGGAGAGTAATTTTTTCCACTATCTTAAATTTTGAATATAGTAAAACAATAAGTTTAGGTTATCCAAAACTAGATTATTTTAAGAATAAAGATGCTAAAGAAAATTTACAAAAAGTAATTAAAAGAGATGTTTCAAGTTATGATAAAATAATATATTATATGCCTACATTTAGGAAAGGATGTTCACGAGAATCAGAAGAGAGTAAATTTAACTTAAATAATGCAATAAATATATATGAGTATAGTGATGATGAATTAAATAATTTCTTAAAAAAGAACAATTATTTATTATGTTTGAAAAAGCATCCAAGCGAAGAATTGGGGTCAAGCTTTGAGGATAGAGATAATATTGTTACTATACATGAGAAAGACTTATCTGATAATATGATTACAATAAATGAAATACTTGATGCATCAGATTTAATGATAACAGATTATTCTTCTCTTGGAGTAGAATACTTGTTTTTAAAAAAACCAGTTGTATATATCAATACTGATGAGGAAGAATATAAAAATAATAGAGGAATTATATTTAACAATTTGGATTTTTGGATGCCAGGATATAGAGCTAATAATATTGAAGATTTAAAAAATGGAATTATTGGGAGCTTAAGTGACAATTACAAATATAAAGATGAAATGGAACTTAAGAAAAAACTTTGGTTTAGCAATTTAGAAAATGGTGGATGCGAGAATATCTGTAAATTTTTATTTAATGATGATGGAAGCATAAAAGAAGAGTTGTTAGTAAAAGAGCAGACAGACTCCTATACTGATAGATTAGAAAAAGAGAACACAAAGTTAAAGAATACCATAGACGAAAAGAATGCAGTAATTGCTAAAAGAGAAAAGAGAATAAAAGAGCTTGATGACTTTATTGCTCAACTTATTAATTCAAAAGGCTGGAGATTTTTGGAGAAAATGAGATCAATAAAGGAGATATTTAAATCTAAAAAATAGGAAAGGAGAATATAGTATAAATAAGTATACTATTGTGAGAGTATGAATATAGCGATAATAATAGCAAGTGGTGTTGGAAGCAGAATGGGACAAGATATTCCAAAACAATTTATAAATGTAAATGATAAACCAGTAATAATATATACACTTGAAGGATTTCAAAAACATCCTATGATAGATGCAATCGAAGTTGTATGTCTTGAGGGATGGATTGACGTTTTAAAAGCATATGCTAAACAATTTAATATTACAAAATTAAAATGGATTGTGCCAGGTGGAAAAACAGCGCAAGAATCAATAAGAAATGGTGTGTATAATTTAGAAGGGAAATGTGATGAAAATGACACTATAATAGTTCATGATGGGATAAGACCTTTAGTAGACGAAAGTGTTCTTGCAGATGTTATAGTAAAGTGTGAGCAATATGGTAATGGCGTTACATCACTTCCATACAATGAACAAATTTTTGTAATTGATGATGAAATATCAACTACAAAATATATACCAAGAGAAACATTAAGGAGAGTATCAACACCACAAGCATATAAATTTAACAAGCTAGATTGGGCTTATCATGAAGCTTATGAAAAAGAAATAGGAATATATGGCTCTGCATATACTAATACTATGATGGTAGAGTTAGGAGAAAGACTATATTTTGCTTCTGGTTCAGATAAAAATATTAAACTTACAACAAAGGACGATATAGCATTATTTAAGGCATTACTATCTACAGAGAAAGGTGATTGGTTAAAATAAATGATTAATAATATAGAATTATATAAAAACAACATAAAAAAAGCATTAAATGAAAAAGAATATCAAAGATTGAAAAATCAAAGTGTATTAATAACAGGTGCAAATGGTATGATAGGTTCTGCAGTTGTTGATGTATTAAACTATTTAAATGAAAGCTTTAACTACAATATAAAAATATATATTCTTGTAAGAAATAAAAATAAAATTCTAGAAAGATTTAAAACATATGAAAACATTTATATAGTAGAGCAAGATGTAATAAATAAAATTAGTCTTGATGAAGAGATAGATTATATAATTCATGCAGCAAGTAATGCTCATCCAAAAATGTATGCAGAAGATCCAGTCGGAACTATGCTTGGAAACTTTATAGGAATGAATAATATTATGGAGTTTGCCATAAATCACAAATGTAAGAAAGTTGAGTACATTTCTTCTGGTGAAGTATATGGTCAAGCAGGAAAAGATGTAGTAGCTTTTGATGAACAGTATATGGGAAAGGTAGATTCAACTAGTCCTAGAAGCTGTTATCCATTAAGTAAGCTTGCATCTGAAACTTTATGTGCTTCATATAGCAAACAATACAATATTGAAACTGTAATAGCAAGACCTTGTCATATATATGGACCTACACAGACTGAAAGTGATAGTAGAGTATCAGCACAGTTTTTAAATAATATTTTAGAAAATAAAGATATTGTAATGAAAAGTGAAGGATTGCAAACAAGATCATATTGCTACGTTGTTGATTGTGCTACTGCAATACTTACTATTTTGTTATATGGTCAAGATTCTAATGCATATAATATATCAAATATGGATTCTATTCTTACTATAAGAGAAATGGCAGAAAAAATGTCTAAGAAAAATAATAAAAAAGTTATTTTCGAACTTCCAACTGAAAAAGAAAAAAGTGGGTATACACCTTTTACAAGAGCTGTTCTTGACAATAAAAAATTACAAGGTCTTGGCTGGAAGGCTCATTGGAATTTCGATGATGGGATAGAACAGACGCTAAATATAATGAAAAAGTAAAAAATATTATGTAAAATTGAATTAAATAAAGTCATGTATATTGACTTTATTTTTTTTATATTATATAATTTTATTATAAGAGGTTAAGGAGGTCATTATTATGACAATAGAGGAAGCAGAGATGCAATTTAATTTAATACAAAACGATTTAAGAGAAGTAAATACTGAAATAGAATCAGACGCACATATGGATTTTATAAATCAGTTAAAACAATATGTAAATAAATATTAATTTATAAGGGGGTATAAAAATGGCAGAACAAGAACAAAGCTCAATCATGAGCGAAGTACAAGAAGCTAGAAAGGAAACAAAGGCAGAAAGAAATACTATAGAAAATATTTTAAAGAGTTCAGACGATGCAATGAAAGCAAAAAAAGAAGAGCTATTTTTTGCAGAACTTAACAAAAGTCTAGAAGGAAAAACAGACAAAGACGGAAATCAAATAACAATTGCATCATATGATCAATTAACTGTAGCTCAAAGAAGAGAGCTTGAAAACTTCAAAGTTCCAGACGACGAAATGAAAAAAATGTTTGAAGAAACTAGAAATGAAATAAAGGACTTAACAACACAAAGAAGTGATGCTTTAGATTCTCTTGGAGATAAAATTGAGCAATTATATAAAGAGGCTCAAGATAACATTAATAGAATTAACGAAGAGTTAAAAAATCCCGAATTAAAGGATGAAGAAAGAAAGTCTCTTGAAGATGAACTTGCAAGATGGACAAGAATTAGTGATGAAATAGGACCAGAAAAAGGCTCAGAATCTCCAGTTAGAAAAACTCTAGCACAAGCTATGGATAACCATGATCAAGCAAGAATGAACGGCGTTGAGGGCATGGCGTTAATATATCCTAAGGAATTAGTATATAACGATCCAGAAGTAAAGGATAAAATAGTTCCAGCTAAAAAAAGAGATGAATTTAACAAACAAGCCCAAGAAGAACAAAATAAAGCTCAAGAAGAAAAAGGCGAAGATAAGGAACAAAATAAAGGAAACGCACCACAAGGAAAGATGGATCCAGCAGCTGCTGCAAAACTTGCACAACAAATGGCTGGTCAACAAGCACCAGGAGCTGTGGCAGTAGGTGATGATATTGAACCAGAAATGGATATGCAACCAGATTATTTAGCATTACTTGGATATAATGCAGACAATGCGTTAAATTTTAATAATGCAAGTGAATTATTAAATAAATTTGCTGAAGGTGTAACAGATAAAACAAGACTTGAAATGTTAAATGACCCAGAATGTAAAAAGGTAATCCTAAAAGCTTTAGCTGTAACTGGAAGTAATTTAAATCCAAGAAAAGCTAAAATGTTTAATGCTACTAGAGATAAAATACTAGGACTTGCAAAAGGACCAATGATGGAAATGGCATTAAGAGATATGGGAATAGATAATCCAGAAAATGTAAAAAAAGAATTTAATGCGTTAAATAAAGAGTATAACTCAAGTAGGGCAGATCTAGAACAACAATTAAAAAATAATCCAGAGAATAAAGAAGAAATTCAAGCTCAAATTAACGAATTAGATGAAAAATATAAATCAATTAAAAATGTAGATGATTTCCAAAAATCTTCAAAGAAGATTAGAACAATTAGATCAACTTTTAGAGAATTTAAAGATGCTATACTTAACAAAAATTCATACAAAGCTATAGCAGAAAAAGCACAAAGTGTAGTTCGTGGAGAAGATAATAAAGATGTCAAAGAAAATACAACAGATACACCATCTTTTATGGATCCTAGTTTAGTAAATAATAGAGAAGATGTTGCTAAAAAAGAAGCTGAAAAAATTAAAACTGAAGAGCTTGAAGGACCTGATATGAAATTTTCACAAGCATATAATGAAAAAAATAAAAATGATCAAGGACAACAAAGATAAAAAATTAAGAAGTACATACTAAAAAAGTATGTACTTTTTATATTATAATATGTTAAAATATATTATATATGAATGAGGGATGAAAAGATGAATAAAACAGTTATTATTACAGGTGCTGCAAAAGGCATAGGAAGAGCAATTGCAAAAGATTTTGCATATAGTGGATACAATGTGTGTATTAATTATAATACATCAGAAAATGAAGCAAAAGAATTATGTTCTGAACTTGCAAAAAATGGATGTAATGTAATTATATATAAAGCAGATATAACAAAAAGAGAAGAAGTAGATAAAATGGTAGAATATGTAATAGGTACATTTGGAAATATAGATGTACTTGTTAATAACGCAGGAATTAGCGAATATAAACTATTTATAGATATTAGTGAGGAAGAATTACAAAGAATGCTTAATGTAAATATTATGGGAACATTTAATATGAGCCAATCTGTTCTTAAAAAATCTATGTTACCAAGAAAAGATGGTACAATAATAAATATATCATCTATTTGGGGAATGGTTGGTGCATCATTAGAGGTAGCATATTCTACGTCTAAAGCTGCTATAATAGGGATGAGTAAAGCACTTGCAAAAGAGCTTGCACCATCAAATATTACAGTAAATGTTGTAGCACCAGGTGCTATTTCTACAGATATGCTTGCAACTCTTTCAGACGAAGATATGAAAGTACTAAAAGAAGAGATTCCTTTAGGAAAAATTGGAAATGTAGAAGATGTAGCAGCAGCAGTAAAATTTTTAGCTTCATACGAAGCAAGATATATTACAGGTCAAGTAATAAGCCCAAATGGTGGACTTGTTATATAAAAAAAGATTCACTTCTTCTGAAGTGAATTTTTTTCTAGTTTGTTTTATTGTTATTATTTAAATTTTCTAATTCTTTTAGTCTAATCCTATATTCTAGAACTTGTGTTAAATATCTGTAATACATATATTGTTGTTCGTAATACATCATAGGATTACTTAACTGATCCATAGCAGGGTCAATACTACTAGGCTGTGGTGCTGTATTTTGCATATTAAAATTATATGGATCAAAGAATGGTTGGTTTTTATCCATTTTTTTCACCTCCTTTTAAAAATTTATGAATAAAAAGAAATTAACTGAATATAATATTAGTGTAGACTTAAAGTTTACCCCCCTTCTTTAATTTATATAAAGTAACTTGGAAATTAATTTTTTCGAGTTACTTTTTTTATTGTTGAAGAGAAGATAAAAAGTAAGCAAACACAAATTAAATAGTATATTTTTTGGTTAAAATCTAATATATTTATTTTAATTACTTTTGTACAAGTTGTAATATTTAAAATAATATAAGTTATTATTGAAGACAAAACTCCTTGTATAAATTTATATTTAATTATATGGCTAAGTTTTATGTGAGCCTTATATATCGAGCTATAAATTTGAAATATTATTGAAAATCCACTAAAAGACAATATGAAAGAAATAATACTTAGTGTAATATTTAGCGACATATTTGTATTTAAAAATACATCTTTAATTCCTTTTGTAGACTCAAATAATCCTGAAATCACACATATTATATTATTAGAAATATTTAGCGATGTAAGTAAAACTTGCAGTATTGAAAATATCAAGTTAAATAATGTTATATATCCAAGTATCGTTCCAAGAACAATAAATGTGTTTTTAATAGCTGTATCAATTTTCTCAAAAAAACTCTTATGTAACTTTTTGATTGAATTATCCTTAAAATCATTTGATTTTATATTATTTTCGTGTATAATACTATTATGTGTTAAATTAAAGATACATAGCATTAAAGAAGAAACATAATGGCTAATAAGTAAAATAATTCCAAAATATAGATTATCTAAAAAGCAAATTCCTACAGTAGACAATATAAATATTGGGTTGCAATTATTTGCAAAGGTCATTAAATATTTTACTTCATCTTTAGATATTAGATTTTGTTCGTAAAGTGACATTGCTGCTTTTGCACCAGATGGATATCCACACAAAAATCCAATTATACCTACATATATTAGGTATCCTTTTTGCTTAAATACACTTACTACAAATTCTTTAAAACTAGTTTGTATTAATATGTTAGTAAATAGTATAAAAGGAAAAAGAGATGGAAGGACTGAATCTAAAAATAATGCTATTGTTGTTTTTATTGATAGATAATTGCTTTTTTGAAAGGCAAAAATACAAATAAAGAAAATTATTAATATAATTGCTTTTAAATGCTTTGTATTAATTTTAATCATAATAAAGTTTATGTAAAAGGAGAATAAATATGCGTTATAGCAAGGATTTAAATGATTATGAGTTATTAGATATGGCAAATGGAGAAAAACTTGAAAAATGGGGTAAATATATATTAATTAGACCAGATCCACAAATAGTTTGGCCAACTAAATCAAATCCTAAATTATGGGAAAAAGCTCATGCAAGATATATTCGTAGTTCAACTGGTGGTGGACATTGGGAAAAACTAAAGAAGATGGAAGATAGTTGGAGCATAAAATATAAAGACTTAACATTTAATCTAAAACCAATGGGATTTAAACATACTGGTCTTTTTCCAGAGCAATCAGTAAACTGGGATTATATGATAGATAAAATTAAATCAAGAACTGATAAGAAAAGAGAGGTAAAAGTACTAAATTTATTTGCATATACTGGAGGAGCATCAATTGCATGTGCATATGCAGGAGCATCTGTATGTCATGTCGATTCTTCACAAGGTATGACAAATTGGGCAAAGGAAAATTTAGTATCATCTGGACTTAAGGATAAACCAGTTAGATTTTTAGTAGATGATGTAATTAAGTTTGTAAAAAGAGAGATAAGAAGAGGAAATAAGTATGATTGTATAATAATGGATCCTCCATCTTATGGAAGAGGAAAAAACGGAGAAGTTTGGAGCATAGAGAAAAATATATATGAACTAGTTGAACTTTGTTCTGAACTTTTATCTAAGGATGCAATGTTTATGATAATAAATACATATACCGGTGGACTTTCAGGAACAATTATATCTAATGTAGTAAGACATGCTATCAAAAACATGAAAATAAGCAATCTTTCTTTTGATGAAATAGGGTTAAAACAAAAAGACAGTGACGAATTTCTACCATGTGGAATTACTACAATATGTGAGTTCTAGGTACAAAAAATATGTAAATTATATATTTTACTATATTTACAAATAATCAAAAATATTATATAATATATATTATAGTTTTGAGGAGGGAAATAAAATGTTATCAAAACCAAACGTTAAAGAAGTTATGCCAAGAGTTGGAAACAGATATCAATCAGTTCTTGCTATATCAAAAAGAGCTAGAAAATTAGAAGCACAAAGACTTGAAAAGTTTAATCAAAATAAAGAGAAAATAAAAGAAGGAAAAGAAGACTACTCAGAATATGTTTTCGATGCAGTAGATAGAGCTGCAAAAGAAATAGCAAATGGTGAAGTATATATTAAAATAGATGGACAATATACAATTACACCAGAAGCAGAACTTGAAAAAGAGATAATGGAAGCTCAAAAAGCACATAAGGAGTAAATTTTATGAATATACATATTATAACTATGGCAGGAGATATAGCTAGTGGAAAAGGTACAGTTACATCTCTACTTAAACAGGAGTTGGGATATGAAATTTATAAAAATGGGGAATATGTAAGAAAACTTGCTAAAGATATGAATATGTCTATTGTTGAGTTTCAAGAATATTTGAATGCTCATGAAGAAATAGATAGAGAAATTGAAAAGAGTGCAGCTTTTTATGCAAAAGAGCATGATAATTTAATTATTGACGCAAGACTTGGATTTTATGCAGTTCCTCATTCCTTTAAGGTATATTTAAGAGTTGATCTTAAAGAGGCAGCAAAACGTGCATATAATGATTCATTAAGAAAAGATACGGAAAAATATGAATCAATTGAGAGTGCCATGAAAGATATTAAATATAGATACGAGCAAGAGAATATGAGATATCTAAAAACATATAATGTAAGACGTGATGACATGTCAAATTATGATTTAGTAATTGATACTACAACTATGTCTCCAGAAGAGGTAGCAAATAAAATATTAAGTGAATATAGAGCGTGGCTAAAAGATAAAGAATAAATAAAATAGATGAGTTTTACTCATCTATTTTTTTGTATA
>CANCXL010000032.1 GCA_947381905.1 uncultured Clostridiaceae bacterium
ATTATACCATAAACAAAATTAATAGAGAAGTATAACAAGAATTTAATGGAACTGTACCAGCGGATGATTATACCATAAACAAAATTAATAGAGAAGTATAACACTTGATGAATCATCACTTTCATCAGCACCATTATACCATAAACAAAATTAATAGAGAAGTATAACTTAATTCCTCTTATTGTAGCCGTTTCACTAATTATACCATAAACAAAATTAATAGAGAAGTATAACCGTCATCTGCATACATTTTTTCTTCTTCTGATTATACCATAAACAAAATTAATAGAGAAGTATAACTATTTAGTGTGATCTCTTGCATCATCACTTATTATACCATAAACAAAATTAATAGAGAAGTATAACCTACATTATAATCTGTGTTAAATACTTGATTTATACCATTTACTACTAATGTATCTATATTAAACCAAGTTAATATCCATCCAAATAACATTATCCACAGCATATTATCACTCCTTTCATAAAAAAATAACACTTACATAGTAAGTGCTATTTATAAACAATTAATAAATTAATCCTCTTTTTTCAAAGTCTTCTTTCTTTCTTCTTTTATATTCTTCATACTCTTTCTTTATATCATCTGGTGTATCATCTTTAAGTTTTCTTTCATTGTGTTCATCTAATTCTTCTGAATACCAATCTAGCCATCTCATAGTTTGCGGTTTTATCATTTAAATCATTCCTTTCATGATTTTTATTATTCCTTTGCTTATTCTTTTACTATTTATATCATTTGAATAGTAATCCGCAAAAGCTTCTGCAATTGTTTCATATGCATTGTCTAATGCATATTTAGATAAGTCTGATATTGTTTTAATTTTATTTTTCTGATCAATTACTCCTATATTGTCAAGGGCTTTATTGACAATATTAGTAGATGTTATGTGATTATCTCAATCAAATTTTATTTTTCTTAAATTGTTGCCATAAATTATCTTCAAAATTATATCATAAACAAAATTAATAGAGAAGTATAACATTTTTGATCAATTCTTCAATCTCTTTTCTTTTCATAAAATATCTTCCTTTCCTACACTATGATTTTTATACGAGTTTTTTCTTCTCTTGTGTCCATACAAATATTACGATTAGTATGGTTAATCGAATATAAAAAAACAAGCTATATAAAACAGCTTGCTTTTAACAAATTAATATTTATCTCTTAAAGGAGATATAGAGCAGTTTAATGTCTTACTCAGTACATAACTATAGCTCTATTAATCCTTTTTCTTTCATAAATTTTTTATTAATATATATATCGCTTTCTTCTAAATCTCTCATAAATTTTTCGCTTGCAAGTACCTCTTTAATAGCATTGTTTATATGCACATTATCAAGATTAACAAAATCCTCTACCTTATCAAATTTTTCCCAATCTTGAGTTAGTTTTATACATTCTAAATATTCGTCAATATTATCAAAAAATAATGAATGCATATATTTAGTATTATATATAATGCAATCAAAAGTTTCCATTTTACTACTCATATATATTTAACACTCCTCTGTTATAAATGCAATAGTATCCTTTATTAGTTATTTTTATTCCATCATATCCATCTAACATATATAATAATGATTTTTCTTTTTCATAAAAACTTCTTTGTTCTTTGGGTAATCTTTTTATTTTTTCTACACAGTCTATTAAAAATTCAAATTTAATTATACCATAAATAAAATTAATATTATATTTACTTTTTGTTATTATATAATAAATGAAATAAAAAGAAAATAGCTATTTCTAAATAATGATTTATAGAAAAAAATAGAAAAAATACAAAAAATACTTGATTTTTTATACACTCTGTGTTATTATATTAGAGTACCAAGTAGGTACTGATGGTTCAGTAGCTCAGTTGGATAGAGCAACGGCCTTCTAAGCCGTGGGTCGGGGGTTCGAATCCCTCCTGAGCCACCAGATTAAACTGTGAATTTATATTCACAGTTTTTTTCGTTTATATTCATTTTCTTGAACTAAGTTTTTATTTATGATACTATTAAATATATAAAAGAGAGTATTAGAGTATGAAAAATAAAAAGTTAAGTACAATTAGTATTATAATTATTTGGGTAGTAACAATTGCATTAGTGCCAATAGTATCTAAATTTATAGAGGAAAGGAATATGAAAAACAACTTTTCGTATATTTCTTCTGATTTTGATATTAAAGAATATAGTGTTATTTTAGATGTAGATAAAAACAATAAAATAGATGTAACAGAAAATATAACTATTAATATACCAGAAAATGAAGAGTATAAAGGAATATATAAGTCGATTCCTTTATGGATTAAGTATTATGATGATAATGAAAAAGAATATAAAAGTAAAGTAAAAATTAGTAATTTAAGGGTAATTGGAGAACAGTTTGAAGTTAGTTCTTATATAGATAAGGTTGGAATTAAAATTGGAAGTAGAAAAGTAAATGCAGAAGCTGGATTACATACATATACAATAAAGTATCGTTATGATTTTGGTACAAGTGTAAACAACGAACTTGTCTATAATATATTTAGTAATTATAAAAATAGTAAAATTAAGAGCATGAATATTAATATAAATATGCCAGAAGATGCAAAGGATTATAAAATAAAGTTTCTAAACAGAAGTGAAGATTTAGATAGAAATGTTATATATACAATATATAAAAATGAAATAAAAGCATCTATAAATGACTATTTGCTAGATGATTCGTTAACTTTAAAAATTACTTTTCCTAATGGATACCTAGTTGGCGGATCTTCTAATTATGGTATTATATGTATGATGATATGTATAGCTATAATAATTATTTCTCTAGTTGTTTTTGTACTATGGCTAAAGCATGGTAAAGACTATGCCAAAAAAGTAAGTACTATCGAATTTTATCCACCAGATGATTTAGATGCATCAGAAATAGGTTATATATTTGGAGAAAAGTCAATTAAAAAGTTAACAACAGCACTTATTATTCAGCTTGCAAGTAAAGAGTATATTAAAATTGAGGAAATAGGCAAAAATAAATATAAAATAATAGATATAGGAAAAGACAAAGATGGTTTAAAATCTTTATCTATAAATGAACAAATAGTATATGTAGAATTGTTTAAAAATAGTAGTGAGAATATAATAAGTGAAGATAGAAGTTTTAGTCTTGTATTTGAAAAAATAAGTAAAAGCTTAGGTACAATTTTTAAGAGTAAAGTTAAAGATAATAAATCTAATAGAATGATGAAATATACATTTTTAATGCTTATTGTATCTATTATATTATGGAGTATTTCATATGTGTATATAAAGGATTTAAACCCTAGATTTGATATTTTATATGCATTATCATTTATATCAGTTCTTGTGACAGGAGCTTTTAGCATAATAATGGATAGAAAGACTGAATATGGTGAAATGATTATAGCAAAAGTTAAAGGCTTTAGAGAGTATTTAACGCTTGCTGAAAAAGATAGTATAGAATTAATGGTAGAAAAAAATCCAAAATACTTTTATGATATATTGCCATATACATATGTGATGGGTATTTCGGACAAATGGATAAAATTATTTGAGATAAAGAATATTCCTAATATAGATTTAGAAATATTAGATAATTATGAGAATGGACTATTTATTATAGTTTAGTATGATTTATGGAGTGTTGAATATGAGAAAATTAAAAAGAATATTAACGTTAGTAATATTAACAATAGTGTTATTGCTTTCAAGCAATGTACATGCAGTTGAATTTTGGAGTGAATATAATGGTATGCCACTTGGATTTGCATTAATGATGGAAGCTTTTGTATCAATTCATATGTCTGTATTTGTATTATTACCACTTGCTTCAATAATAAGTAAAAATAATAAAAGTATTGTGTTTTGGGCTTTATTTATTATTAGAGTGATAATTTTGCTAATTTTTGATTTCTTTGTAACACCTAGTATTGCGATAATTGATTTTTTTGCAGTTTTTGTAGGTGCATTTATAATTGTACCAATCTCATCAGTTGGAAGGTTCAAAACTTCAGTTAATAGAGTCATGAAAATGGCAAATGATTTAAAAGAATCAAATGAAAATGATACACAAGTACCTGTGGAGAGTATTGATGATGGTAGTCCAATAGTAGAGTTTGATGAGAAATACTTAAAAAATGAAAATGTATTACTTAAGGAAATGCTAATAGAAGAGATGAGTCTTCAAGGTGAAGATGTTCAAAAATTTGCTATGGGTTCTGCAAGTACAAAAAAGAACTACTTACTAATTGCAGTAATGTTAATAAGTTTTGTATGTTCACTTATGTATTTATTTAATACACCTCTTGTTTATTGTGCTGTTGTAGAAGTTATAACATTAATTATATATCTTATTATTTCAACAAGATTTAATACAATTAAAGTGTTAATGAGAAAAGCAAAGAAAAATCCCAATAAGGATATATTTCAAATTGTAACTGAAGCTAAAATGGAAAAAAGAGAAGAAACTGTACCAAGAATTGTTAAGGTTATTGCTGGAGTATGTATTGCAATTGCAATCCCTTTTGCTTGTTTTTATAAGCCAACAATATTGTATTTGAAATATGGTAATGGATATTCTGTTTTTAGATATACAAGAGATTTTACTGGAAATCAAAAAGAAGTTATAATTCCAGATACATATAAAGGAAAAGATGTAATTGCAATTGGTGAAAGTGCGTTTAAAAATACAAATATAAGAAAAGTAATACTTCCTAAAAATTTACAAAGTATTAAAACAAATGCTTTTTATAATTGTATTAATTTAGAAAGTATTAATATACCTAAAAATGTATTTGAGATCAGAGCTAGTGCCTTTGAAAATTGTCAGAGCTTAAAAAATATTACTTTACCAGAAAGGCTAAAAGATATAAGAGCAAGAGCTTTTGCAAATAATTATAGTTTAGTTGAAATTGAATTACCAGTTGCATTAGAATATTTAGGTGCTGGAGCGTTTTCATGCTGTAGTTCGCTAAAAGAAATAACAATACCAGAGAGCGTTACAGAGATTAATGGACAAACCTTTGAGTATTGTACAGCTCTTACTAAAATTAATATGCATGATAATATTGTGTCTATACATGGGGAGACTTTTGTTGGAGATATATTATTAGATAATGTAGTATTACCTTCTAAGATAACTGAAATAAAAGGAAGTACATTTGAAGGATGTAGCTCTCTATCTAGTATTGTCATTCCAGAAGGAGTTACAAGAATAGGTGGACATGCTTTTCATGGCTGTAGAAAATTAGAGACAGTTACAATACCATCAACTTTAAAAGAAATTGGAAGCTCTGCTTTTAGACAATGTAGATCACTTAAGGAGATTAATTTACCTAAAGGTACAATAATTGATGAAAGATCATTTAAAGAAAGTCCAACAAGAGTTAAATACTATCAGGGGGAATAAAAAATGGATCGCGAATATAAATTTATTCATTTATTATATGTGCCAACTATGAATTGTAATATGCAATGTAAATATTGCTATTTAAAAGAAAATACAGTAGATCTAGAACAAGATGAAAAATATTTAAAAACTTTAGAATATGCTGTAGAAAAGTTTAAAGAGGCGAATGTAATTCCTTTTAATATATCGCTTCATGGGGGTGAAGTTACTACTTTATCTAAGATTGATTTTAGAAATATAATAAAATATATTGCAGATTATTACGATGATAATAGAAAAATAATAGAAGATAATGGATTTAAAATAGGAGCTCCTCACATAAAGACAAATCTATTTAATTTAGAAAAGCATATAGATACTATAAAAGAATTTAATGTGTCTATAAGTGGTAGTTTAGATTTACCTTTTTCATTACATGAAGAGTATAGGATTACAAAAGGAAATCAAAAGACATTATCAAGAATACTTAATAATATAAAATTGTTAGAAGGAGTTCCAAATAAAAAGAAAGTATCTGCAACTATTTTTAAAGAACATTATGATAAAATAGAAGAGATCATTGAAGATATAAAATTTTTGGAAAAAAATACATGTCTAGATATGAATGACTTTAATTTTATGATAGGATTTGTAACAGAAGATGAGCAAATTCTTCATGCAATGACACAAGAAGAGCAAGTAGATTTTTATAATAAAATTAATAAAGCTTTTGAAAATACATCACTTGAATATGGACTTAAAAATACATGGTTTGCAGAATTTACTCCTGCATATTGTACTAATTGTGATAATTGTGGTGAAAAGTTTTTCTTACTTGAGAGAAATGGCGATATTTATTCTTGTGTTAGAGGACAAAAAAACGAAGACTATTATTATGGAAATATATATAATAATTCTGTAGAAGAAATACTTAATAATGCTAAAATAAAAATATATCAAAACCATAATAAGATGGGATTTAATGATGAATGTAATAATTGTAAATACTTATATATGTGTAAGACAGGATGTCCTTATGTTAAGAATATATATAAGATAAATCAATCATATACATGTAAATTACAGCAACAAATATATAGGGATAATAAAGAAATCTATCCAACAGATGAAAATAATGAAGAATCAGTATATTTATATTTAAATAAAATGCATCCAAGTATATCTAAAAAATACTATCCTAAACTAAAAGGTAATATTGAAGAGAATATTCCAAGTCTTGCTGAAATTATACAAAATGATAATAAACTACAAAATATATATAGTTCAGATATATTTATACTAGATATCGATGGTAAGGAATATAAATTAGAATCACAAATAATTAAAAGTGAAAGAGATATAGTCTATATTACAGATGATAGCAAGGTAAAATTATATATTAAACATGGAATTTTAGAAGATTGTGAATATCCTCAAAATAATTCATTATATATAATGCTACTTAGTGGAGATACAATAAAGTATGGTGACGAACAAAGAGTAAAGCAAGAGCATGTAATGACACATCAAATATATACAAATACTATAAAAAAAGAAAAATCGAATAAAGAAGGGTTTTACTGTGTGGAATTAACTGACTTGTTGCGTTTATATTATAGTAAATTATCTATAGATAATCCTAATAATATATTTTTTACTACAAGTGAAATTAGAGACTATCATTATTATAAACAAAAAAATAATGCGTATTATCATATACAAACTATAAATCTACCATTTCAAAATATAGAATTCTGCTATATAGATTTAAAGGAGGAATAGTATAATGGATAAAAAACCTAAGACATACAATGACATAATAAGAATGAAAAAATGTTATATGTTGACTAAATACTACACAAACATTACTGAAAATATGTTTGATGAGATATATCAATTTTTAGCAAAATCCGAAAAAAGTACAGTAGTGGCAAATAGGAATATGTTATCACTTGTTGACGGAAGAGGAAAAGTAGTAAAAACTTATCCTGTTACTCCTAGTACAACTTCATTTGATAGAATAAATCTAGATGAAAGAGGAATATCAGTTATTCCGCATTATACTTCTTATTCTAGTAGTTCAAGTTCTGGTTCTTCAAGCAATAATAACAATAATAACAACAATAATAATAGATAAAGTTTAAGATACATAGTAATTACCATATACTATGTATCTATTTTTTTCTTGTTTTTTTTGCTTTAATATGCTAATATTTTAATATGGTGAGTTTGTTATGAAAAAGAATAAAGAGTTGCGAAAACAAGCAAGAAATACGATAAAAAAGAACTATTTTACTTTAGTTTTTGTGGCTGTAGTAATGATGGTTCTTGCTGGAACATATAATACGTCTTTATCTGGTATAAAGAATTTTTTTAGACAGGATCCTGTTATATCAAATGCTGATGGAATAGATTATGAGCAAGAAGATATAGTAAAAGAATCCAATTTTGATGTTACAGCAGAAGTACTGACTAGTATATTTAAAACAGATAATATAGAAAAAATAAAGTTTAAAGAAAGTGTTACTGGAGGATTTTGTAGAACAATTTTTGATGGTATAACTAATGCAGAAAAATTTTTATTTAAGATTGTAAAACATGTTGTAGATTTTTTTGTAGAAACTAAAAAAACAATAATTCTTGGAATATTAATCTTTTTGATACAAGTAGCGTATCAAATATTTATATCAAAACCGCTTAGAGTGTGTCAAGCAAGAGTTTTTATGGAGTCAAGACTATATTATAAGACTCCATTTAAAAGATTTATTCAAACAATAAAAACAACTAACTATCTAAATGTTGTAAAAACAATATTACTTACAGATATATATCAATTATTATGGGATTTTACAATTATTGGAGGAATAATAAAAAGATATTCGTATAGACTAGTTCCAATGATCTTAGCTGAAAATCCAAATATAAAATCAAAGGATGCAATAAATCTATCAAGAAAAATGATGGATGGAAATAAATGGAACTTGTTTTTAATGGACATATCATTTTTGTTTTATGAAATATTAGATATTATTTCTTCAGGTATATTTGGTATTTTATATTCAAATCCATATTATACAGCATGCATAGTTGAATATTATTCGTACATGAAAGAAGAGTATGATGGAGAAAACAGAGAACTTTTAAATGATGAGGCTCTTGTTATTAACAAAGATAATACAGAATGCTATCCAGGTGTTAAAAGAAGAGAGTTAAAAAAGGCAGACGAGATGTTTAATTATTACCAAAAATATAGTTTAACATCATTAATATTACTTTTTTTCTTTTTTGGATTTATGGGATGGTTATGGGAAGTCGCTATATATATTGTAAAAGATGGTGTCTTTATAAATAGAGGTACAATGCATGGACCAATACTTCCTATTTATGGATATGGATGTGTTGTTATACTATTTTTATTGTTCTTACCTAAAAAATTTAAGAAGGTAACAGATAATCCTATTTTAACATTTGCAATTGTAGTACTTTTGTGTGGAACAATAGAATATTTTACATCTTTGTATTTAGAGGTTACTAATGGTTTGAGATGGTGGGATTATACAGGATATTTCTTAAACATTAATGGAAGAGTTTGTTTTGAAGGACTTATGCTATTTGGTATTGGTGGCTGTTTATGTTTATATATAGCAGCACCATATCTTCAAACTTTAATTAAAAAAATACCAATAAAATTAAAGGTTACATTATGCGTAGTATTTATAATAGCATATATTGTGGATATGGCGTATTCTAGTTTGTTTCCTAATACCGGAGCGGGTATAACAGATGATGGTGCACGAAATAATGTAAGTATAGAAACAAAAATTTAGAATTAATAAAAACATGGTTATACTTCTCTACCAGTTTTATTTAAGGTATAATAGCATTGTAAAAAAGCTTAGAAAATTAACGTTTCTAAGCTTTTTAATATATAACGTTTATGTGTGTTAAATTATAAAATAATAAAAAACAATTTATTATAATTAATAGTGTTAAAAGTGTAAATACGATAATTAAAAATATTCTAGTTTTTCTTCTCATATTTTTATCTCCTTATAGATAAAGTATAGCACTTATTAAAAGAAAAGTACACACAAAGGTGTACTAATTTTAAAAATAAAATTACATATAATATCAGTAGGTGAGATTATATGGATAAATTAGAAATAATAGTAAATAATAAAACAAAAGATAGCATTACAAGAACAATAAGAATGAGTGGCAATACATATGATAAGATAGCCAATATAGCAGAAAGCAAAGGCATATCTTTTAATAATGTTGTAAATCAATTAATAGAATATGCTCTAAACAATTTAAGCGAATAATAGTATAATTATAAAAAGTTATATACTATTTTATATATAATTACAAAATAATTTATAAGAATTAATAAAATTAAAATTGTAAAAAGAACAATTAAAAAAATTTTTTTTGAAATTTTAGTTTTGTTTTTCATATTTTTATCTCCTTATAGGTAAAGTATAGCACGTATTAAAAGAAAAGTACACATAAAAGTGTACTAATTTTAAAAATAAAATTACATATAATATCAATAGGTGATAATATATGGATAAATTAGAAATAGTAGTAGATAATAAAACAAAAGACAGTATTACAAGAACAATAAGAATGAGTGGTAAAACTTATGATAAAATAGCCACAATAGCAGAAGAGAAAGAAATATCTTTTAACAATGTTGTAAATCAATTAATAGAGTATGCATTAAATAATTTAAAAGAATAAATAAAAGGCGTTCTGGATTATTCAGAACGTCTTTTTTCTTGATAAAATTAAAAAATTAATATATAATCTCAATAAAAGGGAGATAACATGCAAATAAATAAAAAGAAAATAAATAGAATTATAGAAACAATTTTATTAATTATAATATTTATTATTGGTATAAGAAAAGGCGGATATTATAAAAGCGATAGTTTGCCACTTGTTTTTTTGATTGTATTTTTTGGAATTATATATTTATTATTAAATATTAGGGATATAAAAAAGAATAGTATAATATTCTTGTTTCTAATAATACTTGCATCAAGCTATGTCATACCACTTATCATAAGGAATGTAGCAACAATTTCTGGTGCAATTAATGCTGCTATAAAAATATTTAGTTTAAGTATAATATATATAATATTTATAAATTCAGATAAAAAGGAAAATATAAAAAAATGGGTTGTTTTAAGTACTATTATTTTTGGAATACTTGCAATAGATGAGTGTTCATTTAAGATATTTGAGTCTGTGTTAAATTTTGTTGGTGGTGGATATTTAACAGGTAATAATGGTAGACTTGCAGGAGTTATGCAGTATTCTAATATTTTGGCTTTAATGAGCCTTATATCTATTATATTTACACTATATGATGAAAAAAGGACAAGTATAAAAAAAGCTATAATTACATTTTTTACACTTATAATAGCATTAACAGAATCGAAGCTAGTAATGTTGCTATATATTTTAACCTTCTTAGTGTATGCGATAAAAAACAAAAGATATATTAGTATGTTTTATTGCATAATAAATTTGGCATATTGTATAATAATTTCATCATTTATGATTACGTATAATGCAATTTTAGTTTTTATTATAGCTACTATATTACTAGCAATATACTTGTATTTAGAATATAAATTAAAGGATAGAAACAAAATAAAAAAAGTAATTAACATATTTTTATTTTTATTACTAATTCTTTTAGTTTTATTATTATTTTTTAATGAAAATATAGGAATTATTAAGAGCATTAAAGAATATTTTAATAATTTTAATAGTACAAGACTAAGATTTGTATATTATATTGACTCATTAAAATTAATTATACAAACACCTAAGAATTTTATTTTTGGACTTGGTGGAAATGCATTTAGAACGATGTATGAAACAGTTCAAGAAATAGAGTATATTTCACTTGAGACGCATAGTGCTATAGTTCAGATTTTTTTAGAAAGTGGAATAGTTGGTATATTATCTTTTTTAGGTATGGTTATATATATATTAAAAAAAGCTAAAAATGATAATGTAAAATTAGCTTTTTTTACAATATTTGTATTTTTATGTTTTGATGTGTTTTTAACATATACTTTTATGTTATATTTATTTATAATTATAGTATCATTACTAGACATAAAGACTTCATTAATTAATATAAAACAAAACGTGCTATATATAACTGCATGCTTGGTGTTTGGCGTTATTATTACTATACAATTTATTGCGTATATGTATATGCCAGTTACAATTGGAAATTTAAATAATACATTAGAAAAGCAAGAAAGTGTAATTCATAATATGGAAATATCTTTAAAACTAGATCCGTATGATTTAGAATATAGAAGATTATATACTCAAGCTTTAAATATATATATTGAAATATTAAATACTAAAGAAGAGCTATATGGAGTGGATAATTCTATACAAAAGCAAGATGCGATATCTAAAATATATAATAATGTAAAAAAAGAAAATAGTTATGAAAAGAGCAATAAATATACTATAGAAGACTATGTGTATTATGTGTATAAGTATTTAGATGATCTAGTCTTAATCAATTATTTTGGAAATATCAATCTAGGATATGAAGAATATTTAAATGAAATGATAGTAAATTTGGATAAATTATATAAAGAACATAGTTATAACGATTATGCATTAGATATTTATGATGAATATTTAAATTTAATATATGACAAGTATATATATGTAAATACAATTTTAAATGATATAAAAATTACTAATACGTTAAATAGCTTAAAAGAAAACGAATACATAAGCTTGTAATTTAAAAAAAATTATGTTATAATAGTCGAGTAAATAAGACATGTTTAATAGGAGGAATTCAATATGGGATGGATAGATTGGACTTTAGCAATAGCTACAATAATAGTTGGAGTTGTTCTTACAATAGTTGTAATGTTACAATCAAGTAAAGATCAACAATCTGCTATGACAGGAAACAATACATTTTATGGCGCAAATAAATCAAAAACTTTAGATGGAATATTATCTAAATATACTATTGTATTAGCTATAATTTTTTGTGTTCTATGCTTTGCTACAACATTTTCAATTATAAAATAATAAAAGGTAAAGGATAATAAATGAAAGATAAAAAAATAGTTAATAATATTCAAAAGGATAAATATACTACAAGGAAGGAAGTATTAACTTCCTTCTTTTTAAGTAGTGAATATGAACTAGCAACTAAAAGGCAAATAGCTGCACTACTACAGATACCAAAAAATGATTTTTTACAATTAGATAAAATCTTAAATGAATTGCAAGATGAGGCAATTGTATATATAGATGAAAGTGGAAGATATGTTCCATTTGATAAAAGCCATTTAATTAGATGTAAATATCAAGCTAAAAGTGCAGGTTTTGGATTTGGAATAGTTCAAGAGGGCGAAGATGTATATATATCTTCTAAAAACTTAAATGGTGCAATGAACGATGATGATATTTTGGTTGAAATATGTGAATCATCTGGTAGAAGTAGAGAAGGAAAAGTTGTAAAAGTAATAAAAAGAAATACAGATAGAGTTATTGGTAGATTTTCTAAGTCAAAGAATTTTGGGTTTGTTGTTCCTATAGATGATTCTATTGAAGATATATATATTTCAAAGAAGAATTCTCAAAGTTATAGAGATGGACAAGTCGTTGAAGTGGCAATATTAAAATATCCAACACTAAAAAATAAAGCAGAGGGAAAAATCGAAAGAATAATTGGAGACTCTAAGGATGCACATATTGATTCTAAGTCATTATACATATCATATGGTCTAGATAAAATGGAAAAATTTAATCAAGATGTTGTAGAAGATGTAAAAAAGATTCCTCAAAATGTGCTAGAGGAAGAAAAGAAAAATCGAATTGATAGAACAGGTGAAAGAATATTTACAATAGATTCTGCAGATGCAATGGATTTAGACGATGCTGTAAGTGTTAAAAAAACAGAAAATGGTGATTATATATTATCTGTATATATTGCAGATGTAAGTCACTATGTAAAGGAGAAAACAGCATTAGATAAAGAGGCCATAAATAGGGGAACAAGCATATATATTCCTGGAAAAGTTATTCCAATGCTTCCAAAAGAATTATCTAATGGTATATGTAGCCTTAATGCAGGAGTTGAAAGACTTGCTTTAGGAGCAGATATGATTATATCTTCTAATGGAATAGTACAAAGTATAGAAGTTTTTAAGGCAGTAATTAAAGTTACTAAAAAGATGGCTTATGATAAAGTATATAAAGTTATATCAAGCACTGAAGATGAGGAAACTATTAAAGAATATGGAGAATACAAAGAAGACTTGCTTTTAATGGAAGAATTAGCTAAAATATTAAATGAGAAGAGAATGAAGGAAGGATGCATTAATTTTAATATTCCAGAAACTCATATAGTTCTTGATGAAAATGAAGATGTAAAAACAATAGAGCCCTATCCAATAACTTTTGCAAATCAAATTATAGAGGAATTTATGTTGGTTACTAATATGGCTATAGCAGAAAAATACTATTTTCTCGAATTACCATTCATATATCGTATACATGAAAAGCCTGATGAGGAAAAGTTAAGAGATTTGAATATGATATTATCTAATTATAAGCTAAAAATAAAGGGGATAAAAGATGTACATCCTAAAGCTTTATCTGATATATTAAATTCGATAGAAGATGAAAAGGAAAAGGATATAATTTCAACATATATGTTGAGATCTTTAAAGCTAGCAAAATATAGTAATGAATGCTTAGGACATTTTGGTCTAAATGCTAAATATTATTGTCATTTCACATCTCCAATTAGAAGATATCCAGACTTATTTATTCACAGGATGATATCTAAGGCGATAGAAAATAATATGGATTTTAAAGAAAATGAGCTTTTAAGATATGAAAAGAGAGCAGAAGAATATGCTAAATCATCATCAGAAATGGAAAAAAATGCTACAAAAATAGAAAGAGATTTTGATAGTCTATATTCTGCAATTTACATGAAACAGTTTATTGGACAAGAATTTGAGGCAACTATTTGCTCTGTAACATCATTTGGTATTTTTATTAGATTAGATAATACAATTGAAGGATTTGTATCTTTTAATGATATGGCTGACGATTATTTTATATATAATGAAGCTACAAGAATGATAGTCGGAAAAAGAACTTCTAAGCAATATAAAATAGGGGATAAAGTTAATGCTAGATTAATAAAGTCTGATGTTTTAACAAAACAAATTGACTTTGAATTAATATAAGGGGAGTGTTGGTATGGAAAACAAAAAGGAAAATTTAAATAATAAAAAAGTAAAGGACAGTAAAGTCAATAAATTTAAAATTAATATTAATTCAAATGATATAAAAATGCAAGTTATGGATTTTTATAATCAAAAATTGAAAAAATTGCATATTATTTTTTTCGTAATCATGATAGCGCTTTTTGCTATAATGTTTTTTAGTAGTTTTTCAGCTATAAGAAGTGGAAGATATTCTATAGCAGAAGGTGCAACACCTATTGGTCTTGTTGATTCTATAAAACAAAATGTATTTTTGGACCTTGTAATTATAATTGCAGGTATTACACCATATTGTTTCTTATCTGTAATAGGTACAGCACAAAGCCTTACATTAGTTAATGAACTTGCACTAAGATATGCAACTCATAGAAGTATGATGGTTACATGCTTAATAGGTGGAATTTTAGAGATTATAGGGGTGTCTTTGTGTATTGCAATAGGACTATATTATTGTAGATTATCTACTAAGAAAAATAAATATTACCATCATTCTGATTTTGGAATGGATGATGTTAAAATGCAACTATATGAGTTAAGAAAGCAAGAAGATAAATTAAAAGAATTAACTAAAAAGAAAGAAGAAAAAGCAAGAAAAATAGAAGAATGCAATATAAAAATACCATATTTTAATTTTATGATTTTAGGTGTTATTTCTTTAGTAATCCAAGTAGTAGGAATTTTAATTGCCCATATTTAAGGAGGAAAAATGAGAGCAAGATTTAATCCAAAAGCTATTGAACAAATGCAGGAATTCGATAGATATATTAAGGATAAAGATACAATACAAGCAATAATAGAAAAAAATAAAGATAAAAAAATATATTTAGAAATAGGAATGGGAAAAGGTGAGTTTATTACTAAATTATCTGAACTAGATAAGGATAATTTGTATATAGGTGTTGAATTATCACCCCCTATACTTGCTATTGCAGTTAAAAAACTAAAAAAATATGAAGAGGAAAATAATACAAGATTAGATAATTTATATTTTATGTCTTTTGATGCAATAGAGCTTTCTAGTATGTTTAATGAAAATCAAATAGAAAGAATATATTTAAACTTTAGCGATCCATGGCCTAAAAAGAAACATGCCAAAAGAAGATTAACAAATGCTAAATTTTTAGATGAATATAAAAAAGTACTTAAAGAAAATGGCCAGATAGAATTTAAGACAGATAATAGAGGATTATTTGAATATAGTATAATAAGTATGCAAAATTATGGGTTAAAGTTTATTGAAATATATTTGGATTTACACAAGTCAACAGATGTGTTTAATGTAGAGACAGAATATGAAAAGAAATTTTCTCCTTTTGGACCAATATATAAAATAATTGTTGAATACTAGGTATTTTTTATAAAATTTCGCACAAAATATTGACAAATAGATAAAATGATATTATAATAAAAAAGTACCAAATGGTGGATATAGTTCAGTTGGTAGAGCGCCAGTTTGTGGCACTGGAAGTCGTGGGTTCAAGTCCCACTATTCACCCCAGTACTTTTTAAGCATTGGGCTGTCGCCAAGCGGTAAGGCACTAGACTTTGACTCTAGCATGCGCTGGTTCGAATCCAGCCAGCCCAGCCA
>CANCXL010000033.1 GCA_947381905.1 uncultured Clostridiaceae bacterium
TTATTAATATTTCTTCTTCTTTGATTTTTTCACCTATTAGTAACTCATTTACACTAATACCAAGTATTTTGCAAAGCTCAAGCATAATGGATGGATCGGGCATACTTTTACCACATTCCCATTTTGAAACAGCTCTGTCTGTTATATTTAGCTTTTCTGCAAGTTGTAGTTGTAGTTGTGTTAGATTTTTCTCTTTTCTTAAAGAGGCGATAAATTTTCCTATTTTTTCTTGATTCATAATTAATCTCCTTATGCTTATATAATATCAATTATAGTAATTAATGTAAACATACTGTTAGTTGAGTGAGGAAAAAAATAGGAAATATGGTTATATATCTCCTTGTATAAAACAAATTTATTCATAAATTACTTTTTTAAGTTTTTTGCTTTTTCAATTAGCTTTAAGAATTTTTCTTTACTATCATTAAGTTTAGCATCTAAATTATTACTTTTATTTTTTAATTCTTCTATTTCATTAGTATAATATTTAGTCAACTCAACAACTTGTTCGTCAGTTAACTCGTTTTCATTTATTTTACCTTCTTCATAATTATTTTTAATTTCTAAAAATTCTTTTGTATCCATTATATATTCCTTTCATTAATATTTCTTTCTCTGACTTTAGTATCTCTAAATCTATCATTGATTAAGAGTTCTGCTGCATTTATACATTGAAGAGATTCTTCTAAAATATCCTCCTTTGTCCTTATTTGTCTTTTATATTCTTTTGATGTATCTTTAAGCTCTTTTAATTTATTTCTATCAACAGTACCAATATCTGATGGTGTTCTATTTAAGTTATGAAATTTAAATTTTTCTTTTAAATTAAAGTATCTTTCAAAAAACATATCTTTCCCCAAATCATCTACCCAATCATATTTAATTTTAGCTGTGTCTTTATTTTCCTTTACTTCATTTGCTAATGATTTATCAATATCTTTTTGTTTAGTATAAAATTTCCTTATGTTTTTTACGACATCATATTTGGACGAAATTTTATTTTCTATTTCTTTATTGTTTTCTATTATACTAGATTCTACTAAATCTAATCTGGCTTCATATTTATCATTTAAAGAAAATATGCCACTATTTAATTGTTTAGCATAGTCATCTGTATTTTTTAAATACTGCAATTGTAAATCTAAATTTTCTCTTGAATTTAAAGAAAGATCTTCAAATAAATTATTCATTTTTTCTTTCCCTAGTCTTCTAGTAGCTTCTATAAGACTTTTATCTGACATGGTATAACAAATAGTATTAGTTAGTATATCGTTATACAATCCTTTAACCTCAGTAGAATCTTTACCTTGCTTATTTAATTCTAGTACTTTAGAATCTCTTTGAGCAACGAGTTCATCTAAAGTTTTTCTAGAGCCATCTTCATTAAATTCAAGTTTTAACATAGGATATCTTTCTAATAATTCAGGACATTCAGCAATGCTAAAATCCGCAAGTGTAGTTAAAGCTTCCTTAGGATTAATATCTTCTTTTGAAAGTCTTAACTTATTAGCATAATATATATCATTTAAAGTTCTTGTCCCACTGAGCTTTAGTATATATTTGTCTATGTCTTTTTCATCAATTCCTTTTATATTTCCTTTGTTAATTTCTTTATATAGATTGTTTAATACTGGTTTGCAGTACTCTATTGTATCAAGTCCAGATGAAATTCTAGCATCGGATTCTAAAAAACAATCTCTGTAGTTATTTCCAAGATTATAGTATGGGAATCCACCAATTCTTTGATTTGCAAACTCTAAAGATAATAAATATTTTTCTTTTAATGAATATGCTTTACTTGATTCGATTCCTTTGTTTACAGTATACTCTTGTATATAATGTTGTGTTTCATGAATTAATGTGTTAATAAATGAAGTTGCTTCTTTAAATCTTCCTTTAATATTAAAACTTTTTAAACCAAATATATTAAAATCTTTGTTTCCATATAAGTTTTCTAAATTTAAATATATGGCAGAAGAAGAACCTTCGGCATATTCATTATATTCCATTCTTCCTTCTAGTCCGACTCTATGGGTTTCTTTAAATTCAATATTTCCTTTAATATTGTTTTTTTCTAATATTAAATTAACAATCTCTTTAGAATATTCAATCATATAATTATTGAACTCTTCAACGTTAAAATCATTTCTCTCATATACAAAATCGTCAAAAAAATCTTTTATTACATTTTGTATTTTTTGAGTATAATCGTTTTCCTCTTTTTTCATAAAACCACCTAATATTATATTATCATAATTTTACATAAAAAAAACAATTGCTATAGTAACATATGTAACTATAGCAATAAATTTGTAATTTTATATATAAATATTAATAGTTATAATTGTGTGCCACCCCATTCAACAACAGTAAAACCTTTTCTTACTGGTGTTATTATTTCTTGTTCTTTTACATCCACTTTTTTATTTAATGGTTTAAAACACATAAGTACTCTAACAATTGTATCTGGTTTTGGAGTTATATCTAATCCCATAATTTCTTCAACTTCATGTCCAGTTTTAAAATAAATATAATTATATGGATTATTTTCCATTTTAGGTAGCCAATATATAATGAATTCTTCTTTTTCTCTAGGATTTAACCCTAATTTTTCAAGTTTTTCTTCTAAAAATTTAATAGTATCTTCACCTTTAACACAAAAACCTATTTTCTTGTCTAAAGTGCAGCTATACTTGCTTTCATAATATAAAGCATAATATTCATTTAAATCTTCATCAACTAATGTACCATCTGGTTTTGCAGTAACATTCCACTCATCTTTATATTTAGGGTATGAATGTGTAATGCATTCTTTTTTAGATAATTTTACTTTTACTTTTTCCTCTTTTTCAGGATATAAGTAAATGATTGGTTTATCTGCAGTTTGAGATATTATTTGATATATAATAGATACTAATCCTATAAGAAATGACCAAAATACTATAGGCATTATTTTTTTACCATAGTATAGTTTTAATAGTTCTTTTTCTTTAGTAAGTAATTCTGTACTTTTAGATATCTTATTCATAAACACCATTTGTATTATAATTCTTGAAATAACATATACAATAAGGTATAAAGTAAATACAGAAAGGTAATCACTTAAAATAGATGAAAAACAGAAATGAGTTGTTATTGGTCCAAACTTATCTAGAACAGGGGATGGTTGTAATGGTTCATTAAAAACGAAATTATCTAATATAACATTTCCCAAAAATAGAATTGTTATTATAACCCAAATTCCAAGTAGTATTTTTATAGCTAAATCGTGTTTTTTCTTTAAATTATTAATTTTTTCTTTTGCTCTTTCAAGCATTTCTTTATCTTCGGTAGATAATGCTTCAAGTTGTTCTTTTTTACTAATTTTTCCTGATATAGTAAGTATGCCAAGTATAACAGGTAATGCAAGTATTAATAATAATTGTCCCATATAATCTTCTCCTATGATTTATTAAAGTACAATAAATTTATTCAAATTCATTATATATTAAATAAAAATTTAAATCAATGGATAATATATTGTATAGGTATTTTTATAATTAAATAGACATTAAGCAATATATTTATGATAATTTATTATAAAGTATTATTAATATATTTTTTTACTTCTTCAATTCTTTTGGTTACTTGTATAGGTGATGGACCACCTATAACATTTCTATTAGTTACACATTTTTCTAAAGATATTTCGTTATATATATCACTTTCAAAATTATCATCAAATTTTTTATAATCTTCTATTTGCATTTCTTCTAAGGTGATATTTTTCTCAATACAAAATGATACTATTTGACCTACTATTTTGTATGCTTTTCTAAATGGAATACCCTTTTTTACTAGGTAATCTGCACAGTCTGTGGCATTAATAAATCCTTTTGATGCAGCATTTCTCATATTCTGTTTTAGTATTTTTATTGTATCTATCATTGGTATTAATGTTATTATACAAATTTTTACTGTGTCAATGCTATCAAATATTGCTTCTTTATCTTCTTGCATATCTTTGTTATATGCAAGTGGTAATCCTTTCATCATTGTTAAAAGTGTTATTAAATCTCCATATACTCGTCCTGTTTTTCCTCTTATAAGTTCTGCAATATCTGGATTTTTCTTTTGTGGCATGATTGAAGAGCCTGTAGAGAAAGCATCATCTAGTTCTATAAACTTAAATTCCCATGAGCACCATAAAATAATCTCTTCACTAAATCTAGAAAGATGCATCATTATTATAGAAAGAGTAGAAGCAAGCTCTATTACAAAATCTCTATCAGAGACACCGTCTAAACTATTTTTACTAATATCATAAAAACCAAGTTCTTCTTTTACATACTCTCTATCAATATTGTATGTAGTACCAGCTAAAGCACAGCTTCCAAGTGGTAGTACATTCATTCTTTTATATGTACAATTTAATCTATCAATATCTCTTAAAATCATCTCTACATATGCCATTAAATGATGTGCAAATGTTATTGGTTGAGCTCTTTGCATATGTGTATATCCTGGCATAACAGTTTCTGTATTTTCTTCTGCTTTTTTTAATAGAGTGTCTAGTAACTCTTTTAATAATTCTATTATTGTATTAGTTTCTTCTTTTAGATACATTCTTAAATCTAGTGCTACTTGATCATTTCTGCTTCTGGCAGTATGAAGTCTTTTTCCAGTATCTCCTAATCTTTTAGTAAGCTCTGCTTCAATAAACATATGGATATCTTCTGCATTAGCATCTATAGCAATAGTGTTATTATCTATTTCTTTTTTTATCTTATTTAGTTCATTTACGATTTTATCTGCCTCATTTTGTGCTATGATTCCTTGTTTTGATAGCATTTTAGCGTGTGCAACACTTCCTTGTATGTCTTGTTTATATAGCCTGCTATCAAAACTAATTGAGGAATTAAAATCATTTGTTTTTGAATCAATACTTTTTTTAAATCTTCCTTCCCATAATGGCATAAAAATTCCTCCTATTCTTTGTTTTTAACATTGTTTTAGCTCTAACCTTGGTAGGCAATCCATATAAATTAATAAATCCCTGTGAATCTTCATGATTATATTCGTCTTCATCATCAAAAGATGCAATTTGTTTTGAATATAGTGAGTAGGGGCTAGTAATACCAGCATTTATAATATTACCTTTATATAGTTTTAGTTTAACTTTTCCTGTTACATTTTCTTGAGTCTTTTCAACAAATGAAGACAAAGCTTCCCTTAATGGAGTAAACCAGCATGCATTATATAATAATTCACCAAATTTATTTGATATTCCTTGCTTAAAGTGCAATGTATCTTTATCTAAACAAATCGTCTCTAAAAGTTCGTGTGCTTTATATATAATTGTTCCGCCAGGTGTCTCATATACACCTCTAGATTTCATACCAACAAGTCTATTTTCTACCATATCAACGATGCCAATTCCATTTTTTCCACCAATTTCATTAAGTTTTAAGATTATATCTAAAACACTCATACTAACTCCATTTATAGATGTTGGAATACCTTTTTTGAAGTCTATAGTTAATTCTTCTTCTTTATCTGGAGCTTGTTTAGGACTTACACTCATTTCAAGAATCTTTTCATATTTTGGCTCGTTATTTGGATCTTCTAAATCAAGACCCTCATGAGATAAATGCCATAAATTCTTATCTTTTGAATAATTAGTTTCTCTATTTATTTTTAATGGAATATTATGCTTTTCAGCATATTCTATTTCTTTTTCTCTTGTTGTTAATTCCCATGTTCTCCATGGCGCAATTACTTCAATGTCTGGTGCAAAGTTTTTTATTCCAAGTTCAAATCTTACTTGGTCATTTCCTTTACCTGTTGCTCCATGACATATAGCTGTTGCATTTTCTTTTAGTGCTATTTCTACTAGTTTTTGAGCTATAAGCGGTCTAGAAAATGTTGTACCTAGTAAATATGAGTTTTCATATTTAGCTCCAGCTTTTATTGCAGGAATTATATAATCGTTTACTAGCTCTTCTTTTAAATCTAAAATATATATTTTTGATGCACCTGTTTTTATTGCTTTTTCTTCAAGCCCTTCAAGTTCTTCGTTCCCTTGACCTACATCTCCAGTTACAGCTATTATTTCTGCTCCTTTATAATTTTCTTTTAACCATGTGATCATTACAGAAGTGTCTAATCCTCCTGAATATGATAATACTATTTTTTTATGTTCCATTTTTATTCTTCCTTTCATTTTAGTAAATATTAATTATAAATAGTATTACATCTTCGTTTAGGCCACCCACTATAAAAGAACTTCTTATAACTTGTGTTTTCTTTCATAATGATTTCTCCTTTCATTTTAAAATATAATTCAACTAGGGTACAAAAAAACACCTCTAGTTATTTCTAGAGGTGCTATATGCACGGTACCACTCTAGTTGCCTATATTTTATATAGACCACTCAATTACCTGTAACGTAGGTTTTACGTACTGCCATACTTTTACTTTATTTTTTCAGTTCAAGCAGTCGCTCATGAGCTCTCTTCACAATATCATCCACTATTAGGCTCACACCATATCCTAACTCGCTAAAGCTTCATAATATGCTACTCTCTCAATCAACGCTTTTGTATTATTGTATATAGTTATATTAACATATTTATTAGATATTGTCAACATAAAAAATGCAATGTAAATTTGTGGTACATATATGATATTAGATTAGTAATGTTATAATCTTAAAATAATATATATTAATATAAATTGACATAATTCAAATTAAGTATTATAATTAAGTTATCAATATTCGCTTTTTTGGTATTGATAATTCAGTATCAGCGAACGTACCCACAAAACATTTTTAAGGAGGTAGCATTATGAAGAGAGTATTAATTGAATGGTTAAAAGTCCTTGCCCTCGCACTTGGCGGAGTCCTTGCAGTGACAGTATCAACAATTACTATCAGTTTTGGCCACAAAATCGCAACACAATGTTCAACTGGATGCTTGATTGCATTCGTACTCTTTGTTATCTTGGATATTCTCTTTATTAGCCTTTGCATTTATGCATTGGTTCGGTTTATCCGTAAGAGGATGCCATAGTAACAGCTACCACGCAGCACATTAAAAGAGACCACGCAAAAATTTTGCGTGGTCCTTTATATAGCTAATTAAATATATTAAATTTTAATATTTATAATGAAAGTATAGGAACATCGTCATCGGCATGTTCTACATCTGCAATAATTTCAGTTGTTGAAGGTACATCATAATGTATTGTTCCGTCATCACTATAGGTTACATATATTGATTCTGGGTTATGTTCAAGAATATCACATAAGCATGATACTACTTTAGGATCAAATTGTGTATTTGCACATCTATTTAATTCTGCAATTAAATCCTCTTTTTTTCTAGGTGATTCATAGCTTCTTCCAAACATTGCTTGTGTTGAATCGGCAAGAGACACTATCCTAGATAATATATCTATTTGTTCACCCTTTAGACCTCTTGGATATCCTGTTCCATCAAATTTTTCATGATGCTCTGCTACAATAGCTTTAGCTCTTTCAAAACTTCCAAAATTAAATCTATTTAAATCTATTTCACCACATACAACATGTTCTCTTATTTGGGAAAATTCTTCATCAGATAATCTTGAAGGTTTTTTTAGTATATCATCTGAAACATCTTTTTTACCTATATCATGGAGTAGAGCCCCAGCTTTTAAAATTGCAATTTCTCTTTCAGATAATCCCATTTTTCTTGCAATTTCTTCTGCTATTACACACACTGACCTAATATGCTTTGCAGTATACTCATCTTTATCTGTTTCAATTCTATCTATAGCAGTACTAATTAAATCAAAAAGCTGTTGATCCTGATTATGCATATAGTTCCTATGTAAAAGAGATCCTGTTTTTATATTTTGGCAATTACGAATTATGGATTTTAAATCACCATTTACATCTAATTGTAAGTAACTAGTTCCATATCTCTCATTTAATAATAGTTCTCCAATTTGACTTGATCTTCTTGTGTCATTTTCATCTGATTTATCATATACATTGATGAAATTTGTTCTACTACCATGTAACACGTTGTTTATAAGTGTAGCCTTTATAATTTCTCTTCCTTTTTCGTCCATTACAGTGTTACTAGATATAACAAAGCAATCTATTGCTCCATGATTAATATATTTTTGCAAGGTTTCATCATTAATACTATTTAAATCTAATATGACTGTGTCTTCACCATTACCAAATGTAGAAATAACTAAATCTTTAATTTTTTGTTTTTTATCATCAGCTACAATGCATGTAGCAACTACAAATTTTACCATAACTATACCTTCTAAAAAAAATCAATATTTAGCTTTAATTACAGTTAATATTATACCATATTTTTATCAAAATTTCATTATATTACGCCAAAAAATTACTTTATGTAAAATAAATATTTGCGCTTTTAATATTAAAAGATGATTGAAATTTACATAATACTATGGTATAATGCTCAAATAACATTATGTTTTTTGACTAAATTATAATTAATAAGGAGGTAAACATATGAAAAGAAGTAGATTAAATATACGGTAAGATAATTGTACTTTTGATGATTATGCTTTTTATTATATTCAGTAAAGAATGCATGGCATATATAGGGAGCAAGATATATAATACAATTATAGTTGAGGATAAGACATCAGACTTTTATATTAATGATTTTGCAAATATTTTTACAGAGCAGCAAAAGCAGGAAATGATGCTAAAAGCTACAGAGTTAAATGATACATATAATGGAGTACAAGTTGTAGTTTCAATAGTAGAAACGTTAAAAGGAAATAAAATAGAAGACTATGCTTGCTCAATGTATGATCAGTATAAGATAGGTAAGAACTCTATGGGTGTTTTAATATTAGTATCTACTACAGATAAAGAGGTAAAAGTTGAAATAGGAGAAAAGCTACAAAAAACTATAACTAATTCTGTGTCAAATAGAATACAGTCAAGTGTTGTGACAGAATATTTAAAAACAGATGATTTGCCACAAGCAATAGTTCTTGCACAATCTGAAATTATAGATGAGATTAAACAAAATGTATCAGCAGATTGGCAAGAGATAGATAAGAAAAACTATAATATTTTTATGATTGTATTTATAATAATATTTGGTGGTGGTACAGCTTTCTGCGCATATCTTTGCTTTTCAAAAGAAAAAGATTGATATAATTATTAGTTGTATGTTAGATTATCTAATTATAAAGGAGAATAAAAATGAAAAAACGGAATTTTTATATTGAAATTATTAGCTATAATTTTTATTGTTATGGTTCTTATGATAATATTTAAAAATCATTTTTTATCCAAAATACTTAATCAGTTTACTAATATTTTAGATGGACTATCTATGTTTTTTTGTTATGGTATTTTAATAATGTTTTGTTTATTTTTAGCAATTGTACCTATAATTTTTACAATTTTTACTATTATGGATATTAAAGAACTAGATAAAAAGGAAAAGTGAATTATATCATTAAAAGTAAAAAAAATATGATATTTAAGAGTATATAAACTATAATTAGAAATATGAAATAAAATAACTTAATAATAAGTTTAATTTATGATATCTTAAAGTATAAAGTACCTAGTTGTTTTATAACTAACTAGGTACTTTAACATGTGTGATTGTATATTAGTAAGAATTTTATTAAAAATTTAGATTAGTATAAATGTTTTATTTACGAGTATAAAACGTCATTTACTCATATTTGTGTTTATTCTTTTTCACCTTCATCTTTATTTAATTTTTTTCCACACATATAACAATTTTCATTTAAAATACTATTTTTACAATTGTAATTTTTACAAATTATAGTTTTTTCATTAAATTTTAAATAATATATTATTTCTCCAAATCCATATAAAATAGTATAAGCAAAAAATCCAATAAACAATAATATGCATGTAAATGTAAATTCAAATTCATAATAGCATGTTTCAAAAATTACTGCCAAAACATATATTATTAAGATTATAGTATATAAAATATGATACCAATTTTTAAACATTCTCATAGTTTTCTTCCTTTCTGTATTAAATATACATTTAATGCTTATTTTTTTACTTAATGTATTCAACTTTCTTTTGTATATATTTAAATTTTTCATTATTTACATCCGAAAAATTCATTTTTATTTGTGTTAATTTTAAATTCTTGTTTACAATCTAATATTTTTAATTTTGCATAAATGGTATTTATACTAGTCTAAGGGTACGGTACTCTAAAAACTATAAATAATTATATATTATTCTATATATAAAATCGACAGCTATAAATTATAACAATTATATTAAATTATTAACCTCACAATTATATACATTTTTCATAGTATATAACAGATAGTTGCACTATCAAAGGAGGTTAACATTGAAAAAACTAAAAGGCATAATTATAATAGTTTTAATATGTATAATACAAATGACATTTAATGCTTCAGTATATGCTATACCACCTTCAAGTGATGTTATATATAGAGGAATTGATGTTAGTGAATATCAAGGATATATAAATTATAATGAAGTTAGAAATAGTGGCATAGATATCGTATATATTAGAAGTAGCGAAGGAACTAATTTTATTGACCCATACTTTAGAGAAAACTACAATAATGCCAAAGATGTTGGGCTTAAAGTAGGATTTTATCATTACGTTACTTCAAGAAGTCCATCAGAAGCAGTAGTTGAAGCAGATTATTTTGCATCTGTTATTGAAGGAACATCACCAGACTGTTTACTTGCTATGGACTTTGAATATTTTGGCGGACTTGCAAGCTATGATGTAAATGCAATATCTAGAGCTTTTCTTGAAAGATTAGAATCTGTTACAGGAAAAAGAGCAATAGTATATAGTGATGCCTATAATGCAGGAAATGTTTTTGATTCTACTCTTTCATCATATCCATTATGGATTGCAGAATATGGAGTAGAAGAGCCAGAGCTTTATGCTAATTGGAGTGAATGGACTGGATTTCAATATTCAGATACAGGAAGAGTACCTGGTATAAGTGACTACGTAGATTTAGATAGATTTACAGAAGATATATTTTTAGATAATACAGACGCAATAGTAAATAATGGAAATAATGTTGAGCCACAAAATGGTGGAACAGATGTTGCAATAACTGTTGTAGCAGGTGATACACTTGCAAAGATTGCATATGAATATGGTACTACAGTGGATAGCCTTGTAAGACTAAATAATATTCAAAATCCAAATTTAATATACATAGGACAAAGATTAATAGTACGAACAACAGAAAACTCACAAAGCTATACAAATGGAAGTACTGTATATTACACTGTTAAAAGTGGGGATACTTTATCTCAAATAGCAAATGAATACAATGTAACTGTACAGAGTATATCATCAGAAAACGGAATAGCTAATCCTAACCTTATTTATGTAGGGCAAATATTAAGAATAGAAGCAGTAAGATATGATACTCATGCAACGGGTAATGCAATTTATACAGTTAGACCAGGTAATACACTTTCTGGCATTGCACAAAGATATGGTACAACAACAAATGAACTTGTTAGACTAAATAATATTGCTAATCCTAATTTGATTTATGTGGGAGAAAAGATTAGAATATAGGATTAGTTTATATATAATTATATAAATAAGTATAATGTAAGCAAAAAAGACAATGACTATATATAATAATCATTGTCTTTTTATATTGCAACATAAACATATTTTTCAGCACAATATAAGCATAATTTAAAATATAAAATAAAAATACAATTTTTTTGTGACAAAATTATACAAATACAAGCCTTAATAAATAAGAGTATAGTTTTTAAATTACAAAAAATAAATATAACTAAATAATTAAACTTACAAATAATTTCAAAGAAATATAAATGTTGAGTATTATTTTCTATAATGTTATAATAGATAATCATAAAGAAAGGGGAAAATATATGAAAGATGTTAAGGATTTTAAAGAACTAGTTATAACAATATTTTTGGGATGGCTTGGTGTACATAGATTTATGAGAGGAGAAATTGGATTTGGACTTTTATATTTATTTACTTTAGGATTTTTCGGTATATTTTATATTTTTGACGTAATATCATGTATTTATTATTTGAGTAATAACTTTAATGATGTAAAAAATTCAATAATTGATAATACTCAAAAATGTAATGAACTTAATAATCATATTGAGGAATTAAAAAATTCATATATTGATATAAAGCAAATTGACTATGGACAGGCTAACTTTACAGATAATAGTAGATATAATTTTAAAAGACCTCAATTAAAAAAGTTAAGAGAAAAAACTAATGTGTATGATTGTTCTTTAACTATATGTAGAAATGCACAAAATCAACCATTTAAATATATATGTAAATACTTTAATATTAAACCAACAGAAGAAAGTTTAGAAAAATTTGAATCTGTATTAAATGATTTTTGTGCAGCTGAACAAGGTAAAATCTTACTAAAAAATGAAAGGGATAGTATTGTTAATGGTATAAGCAATAAAATTCCGCTATTTATTAAAATGTGGGATAAGAAGAATATGATAAGAAAATTAGGATTTGAAGATATAGATTTTAGTAATCTTTATTTCCCTAAATATACTTTCAGATATGTTAGTGCTGGAGGAAATAGTTCAATGTCCTGTGGAATAACATTTGATATAAATAATCTTGAAAGATTTGTTAAATATTTATCAGAATTAGTCAAATTTAGAAAAACAGCGGAAGGACAAAGAGCGCTTATGACTACTTCATTAAGAAAATATATAAAAGAAAGAGATAATTATACATGTAAATGTTGTGGATTATCAGTTAAAGAAGAACCTAATTTGTTACTTGAAATAGATCATATTATACCAGTTTCAAAAGGAGGCCTTACTACAGAAGAAAATTTACAAACTCTTTGTTGGAGATGTAATAGAAGCAAAGGCGCAAAAATAACTGATTAAAATAATTAATATTAAATACTATAAATATGGCAAAATTGTTAATATAAGGGAGGAAAAAATATGTCTGAAATAAGAAACTTTAATAAAGAATTTGTAGAAAGAACAATAGATATATTAGAAAAATGTTCTAAAAATACTGAATATGAAGTTACTTTATTGCTAAATTGTTTATTAGCATTAGTAACATTACCAATAGAAAGAAATAAAGTGTCAAAAGATAAAGTTGATACTAAAACTTTACAGTTTCGAGCTGATTGTATAAATGAGTTGGATAGGTTAAAAAATCAATATCAAGATGAAATTTTTAATAAAGAAGATAAATATACTTTTAATCATATTAGAAATTCAATAGCTCATTTACATATTGAAGTAGAAAATAGTTGCTATAAAGGCATAATTGAAAATATCATTTTAAGAGATGCACTTACTGATAAAAAATTTAAAAGAAAAGAATATAATTTTGATATAAGTATTTCTGCAAATAAATTAAGGGATTTTTCGTTATATACAGCAAATGAATATATAAAATGTTTTTTCTAATTATTTTAAATATAATAATATATATATTATTTTTAGATATATAAATAATTATTAAGACCAAAAGTAATATAGTAAGAAAGAATAAAAGTTGAATAATAAGGAATTAATATAATTAAATATAAATAAGGAAGCAAATAATATGAAGATTGAAACAAAAGAATTTCCTATTGTAGATGGAATAGAAATAATAGATAGTAAAGAACAACTTGTTGAAATAACTGACTTTAAATGTGAGCCTATATATTATAAACAGGGATATAAAGGGGCATTAGATAAATGTTATTGTAGAGTAAGTGTATTAGAACATTTAAAAGAGGCTAAAAAGTATTTACCAGAAGGATATGATTTTTTAGTTTATGATGCATATAGACCACTTGAAGTACAACAATCACTTTTTGATAAGTATAGAAATGAGATAAAAGAGAAAAATCCAGAGCTTAGTGAAGAAGAACTGGATAAAGAGGCAAACTACTTTGTGGCTAAACCATCTTTTAATAGGTATAGACCTTCAGTTCATAATACCGGTGGAGCAATAGATTTAACCTTAATTAAAGATGGTAAATTAGTAGATATGGGAACAGAGTTTGATGATTTTACAGATAAAGCTCATTCAGATTATTATGAAGTGAATAATGTTGATAATACTATTAGAAATAATAGAAGAATATTATATACAGCAATGATAAACGCTAGATTTACAAGCCTACCTACAGAGTGGTGGCATTTTGATTATGGAGATTTGTATTGGGCATATTATTTAAATAAAAAGTCTATATATGTAGGACTAATAAATGATAATATTTAATAGTAGTAGTTTAACTATAAAATATAAAAAAGTCATATATTAAAATTTATATGGTTTATTTTATATGAATTAAGTGATATAATGTAGAAAATTGTAAAAGTAATATTTAGACATTATTAAACAATATAATAACTTATTTGTATAATCAGGAAGGGAGAGAATAAAACATGGCAAATATTTCTACTGGAATAAATTTAGATTCTAATTTTTTAAATTTAAAGGCAATAGATATGAAAGAAGTTCGTCCAGAAGTTGAAAATTTAATGGTTGATGGTGAGAAAATGTTATATGCTTTTCAAACAATAAGAGATCAAGTTGTTTTTACGGATAACAGAATTTTTGTTATAAATGTAAAAGGAATTACAGGCAAAAAAATAGCATATTTTTCTTATCCATATTCTAAAATTCAATATTATGGAATTGAAACAGCTGGATTATTAGATATTGATAGTGAATTAATAGTTGCATTTAGCAATGGAGAAAAATTGCAATTTGATTTTAAATCTAATGTAGATATAAAATCTATAAGTAGCTTAATATCTAAGTATATATTGTAAATTTTCTCATAACCCGAAGGTCGTA
>CANCXL010000034.1 GCA_947381905.1 uncultured Clostridiaceae bacterium
CAAGCATACTTTTTTTGTCTTCGCATACTGTTGTCTTCTCTTCTAATTTAGAATATACAATGTTGTTGTCATTACTTTCTTTTTCTTTTTTTACATTCTTTGCGTAAATACATACGCCTCCAATAACTACAACAACTCCTATTGTAGCTCCTAATAAAAAACTTTTTAGATTCATAAAATCTCTCCCTTCCTTTGTAGGCAAAGTATACGTAAAAACTATTAAGTTTTGCCTAAATATATTTAAAATACATTTAAATTATACCACTTTTCCATGTTTATGTCAACTTTGATATTGACCATATCTATTCTAGATGATATAATGAAATTATAGCAAAATATTATACTACAATTAATTATATTGGAGGTGAGTTTTTATGAAAAGAAAACTAACAAATCGTGATATTTTAAACATTTGTAATTCTTATATTTCAAATGGTATTACTATGGAAGAGCTTGCAAAAGAATATAATTGTTCATCAAGTCACATTTCTAAATGTATTCATAGAGCAATTATACTTCGGTATAGCTGATGACTCAATGGCAATTAAAATTAAGAATAAAGCAGTGGAAAATAATGATAAAAAGATGCGTGAGATGCGGATTTAGACACAAATCTTATAAAGTTGAAAGGACTTATGATGAGCTTATGAGAAAAGCAGCTTTAAGAAGAGAAATTCTTTTTGAAATTAACTTCTTTAAAACAAGAAATTCGGAGATTGAATTTAAAATTCAGACATATGATAGCTCTATCTCTGATGCAGACGAGTTTCCTTTTTCAAAAGAAGATTTGCAAAATGAATTAGAAAATAACTTAGATCAGATTGCAAAACTTGAAGAAGAATTAAAGCAACTCGAAAAAGTGTAAAAAAATACGAACTGAATATATTTCAGTTCGTATTTTTTATTTATATTTTATATAATTATTTAATGTTAAAGAATACTTCTTCGCCATTGTATTGTGCAACAGATCCAAGTTCTTCTTCAATTCTCATTAATTGGTTATATTTACATACTCTATCTGTTCTTGAAGGAGCACCAGTTTTAATTTGACCAGCGTTCATAGCTACAACTAAATCTGCAATTGTAGTATCTTCAGTTTCTCCAGATCTGTGAGATACAACTGCTGTATATCCAGCTCTGTTAGCCATTTTAATAGCATCTAAAGTTTCTGTAATTGTACCAATTTGGTTAAGTTTGATAAGAATTGAGTTTGCAACTCCAAGTTTGATTCCTTTTGCAAGTCTTTCTGTATTTGTTACAAATAAATCATCACCTACTAATTGAACTTTATCTCCAAGTTTTTCTGTAAGTAATTTCCATCCTTCCCAATCTTCTTCAGCTAAAGCATCTTCTAATGAAATTAATGGATATTTAGATACCATTTCTTCCCAGAAAGCAACCATTTCTTCAGCAGTATATAATTTATCTGTTTTCCAGAAATAGTAGCATCCTTCTTTTCCTATTTTTTTAGCTTCATCATACATTTCTGTAGCTGCAGCATCAATAGCAAGTTTGAAGTCAACTCCTGGTTTATATCCAGCTTTTTCAATTGCTTTTACAATGAATTGGAATGCTTCTTCATCAGATTTAAGGTTTGGTGCAAATCCACCTTCATCACCTACTGATGTAGCAAGTCCAGCTTCTTTTAATACAGCTTTTAAGTTATGGAATACTTCTGCACACATTCTTAAAGCTTCTTTAAATGATGGTGCACCAACTGGCATTACCATAAATTCTTGAATATTTACTGTGTTATCTGCATGTTTACCACCATTTAAGATGTTCATCATTGGAACTGGTAATTCTTTTGCATTTACTCCACCTAGGTAATTATATAGGCTTACTCCTAAAGCTTCTGCTGCTGCTCTTGCAACTGCCATAGAAACTCCAAGTATTGCATTTGCTCCTAATTTTCCTTTATTTGGTGTTCCATCTAAAGCAATCATAGCTTCGTCAATTTCAACTTGATCTAAAGCATTCATTCCTTCGATTTCTGGAGCAATAATGTCGTTAACATTATCTACTGCTTTTTGAGTTCCTTTTCCTAGATATCTAGATTTGTCTCCATCTCTTAATTCTACAGCTTCAAAAGCACCTGTAGATGCTCCTGATGGAACTGCAGCACGTCCAACAAATCCTCCGTCTACTACTACTTCAACTTCAACTGTTGGATTTCCTCTTGAATCTAAGATTTCTCTTGCGTAAACTGTTTCAATTTGTAAGTATTGTTTCATTTAAAATTCCTCCTTATACTTAACTTTAATTTATATAAACTACATAATATCACGTAGTTTTTGCCTTCTTTTTCTTTCTTCTGCCTTTTGAAGCAATTCGTTTTTTCTTTTTTGGTATTTCTCCTCTATCTCTTTTTTATACTCGTCGCTTCTTATTTTTGCATCTTGCATGCTATATTCTCTCATTCTTTGATTTAGCTCATATTCAGGAATAGCAAATTTATTGTCTTCTATATAATATCCAATTTCTGCTTTATATAACTCATCTTGTTCTATATCTTCATCATAACTTTCAAGAATTTCTTCAGATTTTTGTTCAAAATTATACAATTCTAAAATCCCATCTGAAAGCTCATATATTGTTTTCCTAAAATCTAACCAATCTATGTCTATATCTTTACCATATCTTTTTATTATGTTACGAGACATATAACTAAATAATGCAACAAATCTTCTAGGCGTAATTTCTTTATTTAAAAGTCTTTCTTTTAAATCTTTAGCTAAATCCATTAAATCATCTTTAATTTGTTCAATCTTTCTAGCTTTTATTTTTTCTTGTTTTTTATTTTCTTTTTCTTCTTTTTTCTTTAGTTGCTTTTCTACATATTTTTCATATTCCTCTTTAGTTGCTGTCTCAAAAAGTACTATTTTATGACAATTTGGACATTTTACTTCAAGAGGTTCTTTATTTTTTAAATAATATCCAAAAGGATGTAAATATTTAGGTGGATTTCCAAGATCATACATAAATCCACATGCTCTACATACAAAAATAGGTTTAGATTTTTCTTCTTCTTCATCTTCTAAAGGATCTTCTACTTCGCCCCTTACTACTGCAGCCCAGTAGTCACTTGATGATGTAGACTCATATTTGTTATCTATTTCTTCTTCATCCATATCAATTTACCTCCTTTTAAATTTAATCATATTTATTTTAATTCTACTAAAGATTCACCAGTCATTTCTTCTGGAATGTCTTCACCCATCATATTAAGTAGAGTTGGTGTTAAATCACAAAGTCTACCTGGTTTAACATTTTCTACTCTATTTGATACAACAATAAGTGGTACATCAAAAGTTGAATGCGATGTAATTGGCTCTCCTGTTTTTAAATCTAGCATTTGTTCACAGTTTCCATGATCTGCTGTTATTAATGCTTCTCCACCAACTTCTTCTAGTTTAGAAATAACTTTACCTACACATTCATCTAGTGCCTCTACAGCTTCAATTGCCTTTTCAATATTACCTGTATGTCCAACCATATCTCCATTTGCAAAATTTACAATTATTACATCACAAGATTTCTCTTCAATAACTTTAACTAAATTTTCAGTAACTTCATATGCTGACATTTCAGGTTTTAAATCATATGTTGCAACTTTAGGAGATGCAACAAGTATTCTTTTTTCTCCTTCATATGGCTCTTCTTTTCCACCATTAAAGAAGAATGTTACATGGGCATATTTCTCTGTTTCTGCAATTCTTAATTGTGTATATCCTTTTTTAGATATATATTCTCCAAAAGTGTTTACTAACACTTGAGGTTTATATGCTACAGATACTGTTTTTATTGTTTCATCATATTGAGTCATAGTAACAAATTTTAAGTCATTTATTTTCTTTGTTTCAAAGCCATCAAAATTTGGTAGCATAAATGCTTTTGTAAGTTCTCTTGCTCTATCTGGTCTAAAGTTAAAATATATTACAGAATCTTTGTCTCCAATTGTTGAGATTGGTTTATCTTCTGAATCTATTAAAACTACAGGTTTAACAAACTCATCAAATTCTTGTGACTCATAAGATGTTTCAATAGCTTTTTGTGCTATTTTATATTTTACACCTTTTCCAAGTGCAATAGCATCATATGCAAGTTTTACTCTTTCCCATCTATTGTCTCTGTCCATAGCATAGTATCTTCCAGAAATTGTTGCAATTTTACCAACACCAATTTCTTTCATCTTTTCTTCTAGTTTCTTTACATAGTCTACAGCAGATGTTGGAGGAGTATCTCTTCCATCAAGTATTGCATGAACATAGACTTTTGTAATTCCTTCTTTTTTTGCCATTTCAAGTAAAGCAAATAAATGATCAATGTGTGAATGAACTCCACCATCTGATACTAGTCCTAGCAAATGTAATTTAGAATCATTTTCTTTAACATTTTGCATAGCCTTTTTTAGTTCTGCATTATTATAAAAATCTCCGTCTTGAATTTCTTTTGTTATTCTTGTTAATTCTTGATATACGATTCTTCCTGCACCAATATTAGTATGTCCTACTTCAGAATTTCCCATTTGACCTTCTGGAAGTCCAACTGCCATACCACTGGTTTTGATATGTGTATTTGGATATTTAATGAATAATCTATCTAAATTAGGTGTATTTGCTTGTTTAAAAGCATTACCTTTTTCTTCATCATTAATTCCAACACCATCCATAATCATAAGTAAATATTGTTTATCTTTCATTATCAAAAACCTACACTTTCTAGCTGTTATACAGCATTACTATTATATCATTATTATTAATAATTTACAATAGCTACAAAATCATTAGTTAAGCTTGCTCCTCCAACTAAGGCTCCATCAATATCACTCATATTTAATATTTCATTTGCATTTGATGGCTTTACACTTCCACCATATTGAATTCTAACATTTTGTGCTGTTTCTTCATCTGTCATATCTTTTACAACACTTCTAATGTATTTACACATCTCATTTGCTTGTTCTGCTGTAGCAGTTTTTCCTGTTCCTATTGCCCATATTGGCTCATAAGCAATTACAACATTTTTCATAAGTAATGATTTATCAATTCCAGTAAGTGATTCTTCAACTTGTTTTTTTACTACATCAAACATTTTATTAGATTCTCTTTCTTCTAATGTCTCACCTACACAAACAATTGGATTTATTGCTACTTCTAAAAGCTTCTTAGCCTTTTTATTTACAATCTCATTTGTTTCACCAAAATATTGTCTTCTTTCACTATGTCCAACAATACAATAGTCTACTCCAACTGCGGCAAGCATATTAGCAGAAGTTTCTCCTGTAAATGCACCTTTATCTTCAAAGTATACATTTTGAGCACCTAATTTAACATTTGTTTCATCTAAAAGCTCACTTATTCTATCAAGAGCTACAAAATTTGGACAGATTACTACATCTACCTCATCTGTATCTATTGTATTAACTATCTCTGATACAAAATCCTCAGCTTTATTAACACAATAATTCATTTTCCAATTTCCAGCAATTATTTTCTTTCTCATATAATTCTCCTTTATATTACTACTCTTTATCTTGTAAAGCTTCAATTCCAGGTAATTTCTTTCCTTCCATTAGTTCAAGAGATGCACCACCACCTGTTGAAACGTGACTCATTTCTTTTTCAAGTCCTGCTTTTTCAACTGCAGCTGCACTATCTCCACCACCAATTATTGTGATAGCTTCACTTTCTGCCATTGCTCTTGCAATAGCATTTGTTCCGTTTGCAAATTTAGAGATTTCAAATACTCCAACAGGTCCATTCCATACAACAGTTCCTGCAAGTTCTATTTCTTTTTCAAATAATTCTACAGTTTTTGGACCGATATCTAACCCCATAAATCCTTCTGGAATTTCATCAGGTTTGCATATAATTGCATTAGAGTTTTCATTCATTTCTTCTGCTGCAATTGTGTCAACTGGTAGAATAAGTTTAACATTTTTTTCCTCAGCTTTTGCAATTATTTCTTTTGCAATTTCGATCTTATCTTCCTCTACAAGAGAATTACCAGTCTCTCCGCCTTGTGCTTTTACAAAAGTAAACATCATTGCTCCACCAATTAATAATGTATCAACTTTATCTAATAAATTTGTAAGAACTGCAATCTTACTAGATACTTTAGATCCGCCAACAATTGCTACAAGTGGTCTTTGTGGATTATTTATTCCACCATCTAAAGCTTCAATTTCTTTCTCTATTAAAAATCCTGATACTGCAGGTAGGTAATGTGTTACTCCTTCAGTTGATGCATGAGCTCTATGAGCACTACCAAAAGCATCATTTACAAAAATTTCACCAAGAGATGCAAGTTTTTTAGAAAATTCTTCATCATTTGCTTCCTCTTCTTCATATTTTCTTGTATTCTCTAGTAAGCATACATCACCATCTTGCATCGCCATAACAAACTCTTTAGTCTCATCAGATAAAATATCTGTAAGTAATTCTACTTTTTTATCTAATAATTCAGATAGTCTTTTAGCAACTGGAGCTAATGATTTATTTTGACCAGTTTTTCCTAAATGTGAACAAAGTACAACTCTTGCTCCTGCATTAATTAGATAATTAATTGTTTTTAATGATTCAACAATTCTTTTATCACTTGTTATTTTAGAAGGATCTTCTTTACTTAGTGGAACGTTAAAATCACATCTAACTAATACTCTTTTTCCACCAACTTGAACATCTCTTACTGTTTTTTTATTTAACATATATATCTCTCCTTATTTTTAAAAATAAGCTGGCATAGTAAACCCATAACCAGCTTATAATTATTATTGATTATCTACTTCTGCCATATGTTCAGCTAAATCTACAACTTTATTTGAATAACCCCATTCGTTATCATACCAAGCTACTAATTTAACAAAAGTATCAGTTAATTGGATACCTGCATTAACATCAAAAATAGATGTATGATAATCATGTATAAAGTCTGATGATACTAAAGCTTCATCTGTCCAAGACATAATTCCTTTAAATTCACCATCACATGCTTTTTTAACTGCTTCAACGATTTCTTCATATTTAGCAGGTTTTTCTAAATTACAAGTTAAGTCTACTACAGAAACATTTAATGTTGGTACTCTAAATGACATACCAGTTAATTTTCCATTTAAAGCAGGTATAACTTTTCCAACTGCTTTTGCAGCTCCAGTAGATGATGGAATAATGTTGTATGTAGCAGCTCTTCCACCTCTCCAATCTTTATTTGAAGGTCCATCAACTGTTTTTTGAGTTGCAGTTACAGAGTGAACTGTAGTCATAAGACCATCTTTAATTCCAAAATTATCATTGATTACTTTAGCAAGAGGTGCTAAACAGTTTGTAGTACAAGATGCATTAGATACAATATTCATATCTTTTGTGTAATCTTTATGGTTTACTCCCATAACAAACATAGGTGCATCTTTTGAAGGTGCAGATATAATTACTTTTTTAGCTCCTCCATTAAGATGTGCTTGTGCTTTTTCAGTTGTAGTGAATACACCTGATGATTCAACAACATATTCTACTCCTACTTCTCCCCATGGAATATCGTTAGGATCTTTACAGTTAAATACTTTAATAGTTTTTCCATTAACTACAAGATCTCCATCAACAACTTCAACAGTCGCATTTAATCTTCCATGAATAGTATCGTATGTTAACATATATTTCATATACTCGGCATCAATGAATGGATCATTAACTGCAAGTACGTCAACATTCTCTCTTTCTAGTGATGCTCTCATCACAAGTCTTCCGATTCTTCCGAATCCATTAATTCCCATTTTAATATTCATAAAAAATACCTCCTTATAAAAATACATCATTATTTTTACAACTTTTATTTTATATTACTAAACGTTTTTTTTCAAGACTTTTTAGGTAAAAAATGTTAAAAAATTTCGCTATTTTTCGGGCTTTTCAAGCATTTTAAAATTATTCAACCTTTTTACTTTCAAAACATTGATAAGAACGTTTTTTTATGATAAAATATAATACTTATACATTATTTTTTTGTATAAATTATCTAACTTATATATGAATAAAGAGGATGCCTAGAATATTTTCTAGTACATCCTCTATTTTATATATTTATTCAAACTATATAATTATTTTATACATCTTTTTTAATCTTTTCTATTTCATCTTTTTGAAGTCCTGTTATTTCCATTATCATAGCTATGTCAATATTTTTTAACATAAGTTTTTTAGCAGCATCGCACATAGCTTCCTTTTTTCCCTTTTCAATTCCTTTTTCAATTCCCTTTTTTATCCCTTCCTCTATTCCTTCTTTTTTTCCACAATATTTAGCTGAATCCATATCTCTTTCATATTTTTCCCTTAGTTCAATTTTTCTTTTAAAGGCTTCATCTCCTTGAAGATATTCTAATTCTTCTTGAGCTTTTTTTACTATTTCATTCTTTTTCATAATTTCTTTCATCCTTTCTGGATTTTCGCTATCTATAAATATAGTTTAAATAAAATCTATTTTAAATTTTAATATTTTCTATTTCATCTTTTGCAAGTCCTGTTATCTCCATTATCGTCTCTATGTCAATATTTTTTAACATAAGTTTTTTGGCAGTATCGCACATAGCTTCCTTTTTTCCCTTTTCAATTCCTTTTTCAATTCCTTTTTCAATTCCCTTTTTTATCCCTTCCTCTATTCCTTCTTGTTTTCCACAATATTTAGCTGAATCCATATCTCTTTCATATTTTTCCCTTAGTTCAATTTTTCTTTTAAAAGCTTCATCTCCTTGAAGATATTCTAATTCTTCTTGAGCTTTTTTTACTATTTTATTCTTTTTCATAATTTCCTTCATCCCTTCTGGATTTTCGCTATCTATAAATGTCAGCCATTGTGTTGTTTCATCTTCATAATTTACTTTTTGTCTTCTAAATTTTGGAAGCTCTATATAATAAAACTTCATATAATCATTTACAATATATTCTTTGTGCTCCTTTAATACAATTTCAGTTTCATTTATATATTCTTCATATGGAAAGTTTTCATAGTTTAAAATGCATATTACTATTACAGGTTTTAATTCTTGATATACTTCATTTTTTACTAATTCATTAGAAATTAACTTTGCGCCATAAAAAGTTGATCTTGGTACTATATTTTTATTATTCTTTATTTGTACTTCTATATTTATTATTTTATTTTCATTTACTATGGCTCTTACATCTATTATTCCTAATTTATCTTCCTCATTGTCTTTTTCCAAGTGAATATCGTGTAATATCTCTATGCTATCTATTGATATTTTTAGCAAAGATGATAGAAAATTTCTTAAAAAATCTTCGTTTCCTTTATGTGCAAATATTCTTTTAAATACTATGTCCCTTTTTACACTTAATCTATAATCATTACTTGACATTAAAATCCTCCATTATTATATCACATAAAAGTGTACACCTCAATCATTTTTTTACAATTCTAGAATCAATTATAGATTATATTATCCTAAATCATATATGTAAACACTCTTGTACACATGTTACAAAACTAGAAAATTTTAATTTTTTATATTGTCAAAAGCTATATAATAAAAGACTCAGTAGAAACTACTGAGTCTTTAAACTAAAATATTATTTAATTATCTTTTTTACACTTAACACACTATTCAATAATCATATTTGAATTATATTTTGTATCTTCATTTAATCTTGTAGCAGATGCATTATTTTCACCAGGTTTTAAAATATCTAGAGGTTTACTAATTACTCTATATTTTTTGCTTTCTGGTTCTAATTCAAATACACTAATGCTATTTTCAAGATTTTCTTCTAAATGTCTTAATTCTGTTGTAAAATACATATCGCTATCTTCAACATACATTCCAACTTTTTTTATTATTCTAAACATTTCAGCTATATGTTGTATATCTTCTCCAACAAATACAATTTGTGGTTTTTGTAGGAAACCAGCATCATTTGCAACAAAATTCTCATAAAAATCTGAATATAATTGTACTTTTTCTGCAAACATGTTTTGCCAATCATCATTTCTTCTTACAACTTCAAATACATAATCTAATTCTTCATTTCCATCTTTTAATGTAACCATTCCACCTGTTGGTTTAAATTTTACATTATACTTTTTAGAATATAATAATATATTTGGATTTGCTTTAGAAAAAGCTGCAACTTTTTGCATATATGCAATAATTACTTGGTTACCAGCAAGTTTTCTTTTTACAGCAAATGCTGGTTTAGTATTTTCTGTTGGTTGCCATGTTGTTGGTATATTTCTTTGTTTTAAAATATATGTTGCTATTTTATCTATACAATATGCTCTATATGAACTCTTTCCTGTTTCACTTTGGAAAAAGTATCTAGCTATTACTTTAGATTTTGTTAAATCCTCTAGCCATTTAGCAACTTTAGCTTGTCTCTTATCTACTTCTAAATCATCTAACTTTCCTCTTAATTCAAGAACTTGAGTTACTTGTCTAGATGTAACATATCCAAACTCGTTTACTACTTCTAGAGCATCAATATGAGATTCATTGATATATCCCATATCCATTTTAAATACTACTTGGTTTATTGATGCAAATCCTTCTTTTCCATCATAAACTTTCTTTTCGTCTTGTCTTACAGCAAAAGGCGATACAGCAGTTTTTACTTCTTTATCATTTACCATCGTTCATCTCTCCTTAAATTTAATTTTGAAACAATTTGGTTAATCTAGTTAATTTACTAGAGATAGATAAATATTAATATATATTTATCTACCACTTGTATTATATAACATAAAAAAACATAATGCAATATGTTTATATCAATTTACAATAATTACATATAGAGTTGTATAAAATAATAATAAAATAGTGAGGCATAGTATAATATGCCCCACAAAAAACTTATTCCTTTTCATTATTATTAATATACGTATTAATATATAATTGTAATGATTCAAATTCATTTGTCTTGTTATTTTTTATCCTTAATGTATTAGTATCTAGTCCATTAAGAGAAACTCTATTTGTATAATTTACATCGACTTCTCTTAAACCTTCTCCAAGTCCTATAATTTCATATCTATTATCTAACTTTTTAAGGTTGATTAAATAAGTGTATCCTTCTTGAATTTCTATATCATCTGATAAACAGATATTTACATACCCGCTTGGCTCTTCTGCATTACTTTGTTGTCTTAAATACTCTCTTTTATTGATAGATGCTAATGGTTGATTCTTTTCCCAATCTTCTATCTTCATTACTCCACCATTTTTCAAGTATTGAACAACTTGTCCTTCTTTTAGATCACCTTTAAAACTCTTTTGAACTAAAATTCTTCCATTTGTTGTTCCAAATAGCCCCTCATCTGGCTTCATACTATCTTTAGATATTACAGTTGCAACTACAATATAGTCAGCATAATCTGTTACGACTTCTGGTGTGTATTCATATGCTAAACACAACTCTGCAAATAGATCTGTACAAGATTGTTGCATATCTTCTGTGATATAACTACATACCTTATATCCATTCTTCTTTGCAATATGTGCTGCAGTAAATAATGCGACTGTGTTAAAAATAACAAATAAACTAATAACTATTAATAATTTCTTCTTCATAAAATCCTCCAAAACTAAAATGAATTGCTCATCTAATACTATAGGCAGATTTATTACACAAAACGTCACATAATTTCTAAAATTTCTTAATTTTTTTTAAATTTTTTATATTTTTACCTATTTTTTTGCTTCAAAATCTGCTTTTTTTATATAAATTAGACTTTTCTTTTACATTATATTACTTTTAAAAAGTATTTTTTGTAGATTTTAGAAGTATTATAAAATTTTTTATATTTTTTCTTTAATTAAATATTTATATCTATAAAAAGAGAAATAGAGATTAGTCTTAAAACTAATCTCTATTTAAAAGATATTTGTATGTTCAAGATTCTACACTAATTTGAGTGTATTGTCAACACTTTTTGTAATATTTTTTAATATTTTTGCGATTTTTTTGAATTATTCATAAAAAATTATAATTTTAACCATTCTTTTTCTTATTCTCTATCCGTTCATTTGACTTATTAGTATGGTTTTGACATACCCATGTAGGCTTTACCCAATCTTTTTCTAAACTACAATAAAAAGTACCATCATTAGCTCTTCTACTATAATCAATAAATGGACAGTTTCCACAATTACAAGTACTTGTTCCAGAATATTTATTCATATTATCATTCCTCCTTAAAATTATTTTACTGAGTTAATATCTAACCTAGTATAGATATTATATCATCTTTCTATAATTATGTCAATTAAATGTGCTTATACTATTTTAATACATAATATTAATGCTTTACAAAGATTAACTATTTAATATCATATAATATATACTACTAAATAAAATGGAGTAAGCATTATTAAAATACTCACTCCATTT
>CANCXL010000035.1 GCA_947381905.1 uncultured Clostridiaceae bacterium
AAAAAAAGTAAAATAATAAAGTTAGTTATGGGAAGTAGTATAGGAATGGTAACTATGGCACTTGTAATAATTATTCCCTGTTTAATGATATTGGACTTTTTTGGAGCAAATATTACTGATGATTATGTTGAAAATAATATGGATTATGCAGATCAATATAAATCCACTCTAAATAAAGCTTTAAAAAATGGATACGGATATGTTCCATTAAACAGAATTTTATATTTTTATTTAGAAAATGATCAGTTATCATTTTATGATATTTATGTAGATAATATAGATAAAGATACTAATAAAATGATGACAATTAGTGATGTGTGTGAATTATCAAAGTATAAAAATTATGATGGATGTAAAAGTTTAAATACAGAAAGTCAAATTGATGAAGAACAAAATAAACCGTTTGTTTCTCCTATTGATTTTTCTAAAGCAACAGTTACATCTTTTTTTATGGAAGAAAGAATTGTATTTGAAGAATCTGATGTGCATACTGCTTGGGATTTAGCAACAGGTAATCAAACACCCGTTTATGCTACATGTGATGGAATAGTAACTGAGGTTAGTTTCACTCAAAAAGAAAATGTTACAAACACATCAGCAGGGGGAGGTAATCAAATTAAAATTAAATGTGAAATAGATGATGAAGTAACTTATACAGTATGGTATGCACATTTGTATCCAAGTTCAGCTAAAGTAAAAGAAGGAGAACAAGTAAGAGCTGGAGATGAACTTGCAGGAGTTGGAACTACAGGTTATTCAACAGGTCCTCACTTACATTATCAAGTTATGTATGATGGCAATAATGTAGATGGTATGAGCTTGATAGATTTTTCAGATAAAAATACAATACATAAACCAGATTTAAATAATGGTTATATCCATAATGAATTTTATAATCCAAATAATGGCTATCCATTACAACCATAATCCCAACCATTAAAAAGACTTTAAAATATAAAGATAAAGTAATTAATCCCAACCATAACAATGGTTTAATTTTGCAAGTGCAAAATAAGTTTTTCCCTACAACAAAACTCCATAGAATATGGATTTTATTAAGTTGTGGGGAAAATCTCTTATGCTCTTGATATTTTTGTATTCAAAAATGTCTTAATAATGGTTGGGATTAAACCATAACAATCCATGTAATAAAGGAGGAAGATAAGATGCATGAGTTAAAGCTATACATAAATTTAAGACTTAAAGATCGAATAAAGATGTTAGCTAAAGAAAGAGGATTGAGTATGAACAAAATGGCAACTCAATTATTAGAAATAGGAATTTATAAATTATTAGAGGAGGAAAAAACTTATGGGCAAATTAAGTATAAACAAGCTGATAGCAAATGATATTATTAATTATGGTATGGATAGAACAACAAGTTTTAATTATATTATTAGTCTAAATGATTTTTTAGATGACTATGATGATGCAACTCGTGATTATATCAAAAGTCATATTTCTGGAATCAAAGATGCAATTTATGAAAATGAAAATGTTGCTCAATTTGATTATGATGATGCTAGAGATGAATTTGATATAGTGTTCTACTATGATAATTTAATGACACCTTTAGAAAAGCAAATATTAGATACAGCTAAGAATATCGGTTATGAATTTGAATTAGAAGAATTAAGAGAAATATCTTACGATATTGAAAACTCTGATGAGTATGATAATTTAATTACTAATGCAATTAAAAAGAATACCCTAAATATGGGTAGAGAAATATAGGAGGTTCTTATGGTTAGTCCTCATATATCTTTAACTGATGAAATAGATCAAAAAGTAAGAAAATATTGTAAAAATAATAATTTAAATTATTCTCAAGGAATTAGAAAATTAATAGAAACGGGTCTTGATACAAAAGATACTAATAAAAAGTTAGATTTAAATAATTCACTTTTAGAAAATATCTTTTCCAAACAAATTTATATAAGAGATTTTTTAGAACAATTTTATTCTGATATGGAGATTGAAAAATTATCTAATCCCAAAAATAATAAAGCTCTGCAAAAATATAAGTTAGAAAAATATAAGGATAAATTTAATGACTAGTCCTAAAATTGTAATAATGAATAAATATACACCTAGTTATAAGAATCTTAATTTTATATATGATTCAAAACAAAAAGTGTATAATTCTACTATGAATATGTTTGATTATTATTCTGATAATAAAAAGAAAGCATTTTTCATGTTAGATTACTTTAGTGGAAAAATTGGAAAAGATAAAGAAATGAACATCATATTTGAAAATGGTGATTATGCTACTAAAAGTGAAATAGAAAAAAGAAAAGTAGATTACACAAAATATATAGAAAATTCAAATATTTATAAATTAGTTATATCTTTTCCAGAAAACTATCTAGAAGAAAATGTAGATATTAAAGAATTAGAAAAAGTTATGGCAAAAGATATTGTTCCACAGTTTTTAAAAAAATGTGGTTTTCAGGATATGAAAAAGATGAGCTACCAATTTTCACTTCATACTAACACTGATAATTTACATTTTCACTTATCTTTTGCAGAAAAATGTCCTAATTATTTATCTTATGGAAAAATACAATATAGACATAATGGTGAGTTAACTCAAGAAGAATTAAACTTCTTTAAGAATGAAATATTACATTATATTGAAAAAGAAAAGATATTTACACCATTATTAAAAGAAACTAATCAGGAATTAGAATCATTAAAAAAATATTTTAATCCAAAAGATAAAAATTTTTTATTGAGAAATAAAGATGACATTATAATGGAAGAAAAGATTCTAAAACTAGGAGAACTTATTAATGAAAAGAGAGAAAATTCTAATCAGAGAATCAAATTTAATTCTATTAAGGATAAAGAAATAGTTAAACTTACTAAAGAAATTAAAAAAGAGATTTTTTCAAAAGAAAATAATAATTTTAAAGATGAATATAATGAATTTAAAAATACTTTAAAAGCAATCAATGAATACTTTACTAATATTGCTGAAGAAAATCATGGTAAAGTGGATGATACATTGATTAAAAATAAAAACAAATATTTTGATAACTATGTTTTAAATGCAATAGTTAATCATGCTAATTATTCTTATAAAAAAAACAAAATATCTGAAAATGATATTATTGGAGAAATTATTTATAAAGAGTATAAGAAAAATAAGAAACGAACTAGATATGATATTTTATCTAGTTTTTTATCATCAAAAAATAAATCAAATCAATTTAAAAATAAATATCAAGTCAGACAAGCAGTAAAAAATATTAATTATGAGCTTGAAGAGGCAGAAAAAGAATTTGAGAAATTATTTAAAGCTGATAAGGAATATGAATAGGAGGTGATCTTATGGCTTTGTATAATGTGGAAGTAAGAGAAACTTTAAGTAGAGTTGTTGAACAAGAAGCAGATTCATTTGATGATGCTAAGGAAATGGTGGCAACTAGATATTTAGATTCAGAAATAGTATTAGATTGGGAAGATTTAGAAAGTGTTGAATATGATGAATATCCATCACCTAAAATTCAAGAAGGATTCAATGTTAATATAGAATTTAATATTAATACAAAGGAATTATCCTTTAGTGATGAATATGAACTTATAGCAACCTATGATTGTAAAACTTTAGAAGATTTGAATAATGCTTTAAAATCTTATTTTAAAGATGCATTAGAATTAGAATCAGGTGAAATAGAAAAGGATGTGCAATTATGAGTAACATATATGTTAATTGTGGTGGTAGCTTGATGAAGTTCAACAACAAGAAGGATACTATGGATTTTTTTGAAGATTGTATTTATAGTTCTGAAGGTTCTGAAAGAAATAGGTATACTACCATTTATTTTGAAGTCAAAGAACATTTTAATGATAATCAAATATGTTTTACTGATGGAACAGATCATGTTTATGATTCAAATATAAATCCAGAAGATGTCAGTCATGATGAAGAAAAGCAACTAAGGAAGTATTTTGATATAGATAAAGTGGACTTATTAAGATTTAAGGCAGATAACCATTTGGCAAAAAGAAATAATAAAATATATCAAAGCACCCTTAATAGGTATGAAGATATAGATGACCTATATAATGATTATATTTCTAAAAGTAATGAAGTTTCATTTTATTATTTTGATGAACATAACCAAATCATTTGTATCGATGCTACAGCTTGTCCACCAGATAATTATTGGGTAGAAGAGTTTCCTTTAGAAGATTATGAATATGCAGATAGCTGGTTAGGACAAAAGTTAGAATATGATGATTATTTAGAACATAAGAAAAACGATTATATGGAACTAGATTAGTTCTTTTATTTTGGGAGGAAAGTATATGTATAAGGATATATTAGAAGAATTAAAAAATAATTTAAGTTTTACATATGGAGAACAAATAACTGATTATGATTCTGGGTACATAGGTGATATTTTTACAGAGATTGCTGATAGTAATGTAGATATGTATACATCAGACTTGTTTGAATGGGGGAAGAGTAATTTATGGTATATTGATGAAGCAACAAAAGAACTTGGCAATCCTAATGACATAATAAAACAGATTCAACAAGGTCAGTTTTATGCATATGAGCAAGAGCTATATGAAAACAAAGAAGATATTATGAAATATTTTGCTTACACCTATTTAAATGACAATGAAATTAAATTATCAGATGGTGAAATAGAAGAACTAGATGATTATCTTGAAACTTTAGATTCCAATGATAAGTTAGAAAATATAGTTGACTATTGCAAAGATTTAAGAGGATATGAGATAGCATGAGTATTAGTCTAATTATTTTATTTGTAATAATTGTTATATTCTTAATTGTATTTATTTATCTTGAACCTTTATTTATGAAACATAAAGTTAAAAATGATAATGAATATGGCTCAGCTAGATTTAGTACAGAATCTGAAATAAAACGCAATTTTAAGAAAGAGAATATCAATCATATAAGGGAGGCAGGATTTCCTGTTTCTTTTAGTAAAAATTTAAAATATGTCTATTTTGACAGGGAAACCCCTCATTATGTCTATTTAGGCTCAACTGGTAGTGGTAAAAGTGTAACAGCAGTTATTCCTACTTGTACTTTTATATCTAAAGCAAAAAAGAATCGAAGTGTTTTTATCACTGACCCAAAGGGTGAGATTTATCAAACAACATCAAAGATGTTTCAAAATCAAGGTTATAAGATATTAACTATAGATTTTAGAAATCCAGAGTTATCAAACAAGATAAATATACTAGATCCAATTATTAAAGAGTATGAAGAATATATTGAGTATGAAAAATTATCAAAGTCATTTGATGAAAAGATAAAACCTTATTCAGAACAGAATGATGTTTTAAATAGTAAACTTAATAAGTTAAAATTAAGTAAGTTAAATATTGAAAGAATTAGAATTAAGATTGAGAATAATTCTAAAATCATAAATGAACTTACAATAGAAAAAGATAAAAATAATAATGCATCAGTATCACATTATGCTGAAACCAATAGGTTAATATCTTCTTTAGCAACAATGGTAATGCAAGAAAAAACTGAACAAAAAGATCCGTTTTGGAATGATTCGGCAAAGAATTTATTAGAAGGATTAATCGGATTCTTTTTAGAAGAATATAAACTTGGTAATATAACTAGAGATAAAATTACTATGACTAGCATTAGAAAATTTCAAAATAGTTCTATGGAAGAAAATAACTTCAAGAAATTTAAAGATTATATCAATACTAAAGAATATGGAAATAAGTCTAAAGATGCATTAGTTAGTATATTAAGTGCTAGTGATAACACTTATAAATCAATAACAGCAGTTTTCGGACAAAAAATGAATATCTTTGATGATATTAATGTGGCAAATGTAACCAGTACAAGTGATTTTGAATTTAGTATATTGGGAAAAGAACCAGTTGCTTTATATGTAATTGTTCCAGATGAGGATAAAACATATTTTACTCTTGTAACAATTATAGTTGGATTACTTTATAGAGATTTAGTAAAACTAGCTAACAGTAATGACAAAAAGAAATTACCTTTAGAAATAGACTTTATTCTTGATGAATTTGCTAACTGTCCACCATTAGCTGATATTGAAGCAATTGTTTCTGTAGCTAGATCAAGAGGTATGCATTTTCATTTCTTTATTCAATCTTTTTCTCAGTTGGATAATGTATATGGTAAGGATGTTGCTCAAATAATTCTTGATAACTGTGGATTAGTATATTTAAAAACGAATACTCAAGAGACAGCTGAAGAAATATCAAAAAGATTAGGTAGGAAAACCATCGAATCTAATAGTGTAAGACAATCCATGTCTTTAATGAACTACAATGGTGATAAATCTACTAATTTAATTGGTAGAGATTTAATGACTCCAGAAGAGGTAAAACAGCTTCATTATAAAACTATTATTTTTCCTATTATAGGATTTCCTATATTTAGAGATACTGTTTTATACAGTAAGTTTAGTTGTTATGAATCAGGCAAAATTGAAAGAATATCTAATCCATTAAAGAATCTGTCTAATACATATTTTACTGTTGAAGATATTAAACATGAAGTAAAAAGTAAAAAAGCAAGGGATAGTAAAGCTTCCAAAGAATACTATGATGCTTTAGAACTTGCTGATAAAGAGAATCTTAAACCAGTTGAGGTTATCATTGAAAAGATATTTAAAACTGATTTTGATATTAAATATAATATTACAACTAATCATAGAGCTTATATGAATGTTGAAGTTAATAGAAAATTAATACAAAAGGAAAAATCATTACTTAATACAAAAATAAAATCAGAATTTTATCATACTGAAATAAAAGAATCTGAAGAAAAGACAATAATAAATATTTATAATGAAAATCCTAATTTAAGTTTAGGAATGAAATGAGGCTAGTTGCAATGACTAGCTCCTTTTTTTATGGTAAAATGTATGTAGAGGGATATTCTATGAAAAATGATAAATATGATTTATATGTCAAAAAGATTGATAAGATTAAAAAGCATTTAAAAAAGGATAAGTTATATTTGGAATTACAACTTTTAAATTATGAAGGTTATTATCTTTATATTATAATTAATTATATAAAAAAAATTGATAGTTATAAATTAATATGGTTTGATTTGGAAGATTTAGAAGATAATAAAATAGATAAATATTTTAGTTGTGAATATATTCCTAATGAATTAATTAATAGAATTAATGAAAAGTTTGAAAAGTACATAGTTAGTTCAAAGTATAATGAATCAATGGAATCAAAAGAAGATGTAGTCAAACTAAAGGCTTATATTAAAACTAAAGAGGATGATTCTATAGATGTTTCCTTTCATAAATTTTTACCAAAATCATTGGCCCACCTTTCGGATCTTTTTATAATGGTTTTTAATAATTTACCAAGAAAACTTGAAAACTTTTTATTTGAACTGTTAGCAAAATTGACTGATAGTACAACAAAATATGAATATAAAAAGGAATTTTATTTTGATTTATTTAAGGATGATATAGATTCTATATTTGCATATCAAATAAGAGAAAGAGGAAAAAAATATTACGAAGATAAAACTATATCTTATTTAGAAAAAATAGAAGATAGATATTTTGCTATTGTAGAAGGTACTGAAAAATATTTGGTTATTATAAAATATAATGATGAAGAAAAAATCATGCAAGTATATTGTTCATGTCCATGTGAATTTTACTGTAAACATATATATGCTGTGATACTAGCTGTAAGAAATAATGAATTTAATCGTTTTTATAAGATTATGTATAAGAATCCTAATGAAAGTTTACTTGAAAGAATAATGAGTTTTGATTATTTCTTATGCACTGGTGTTATAGAACAGAATTTAGAAATTATTAATAATTATGGAGAGATAGAGTTAGTCCCTATTTTAGATATAAATAATAAATGTAATTGGGAAGTGCTAGAAGATAGTGAAGATGAAAAATTGCTAAAACAAATAAATGAATTTCTTCATGAAAGGTGATGTTAATATGAAAACTATAAAATTTTATAAGTATGATGGTACATTAGAAAAAGAAATTCCTTTAATTGATGAAAACTTGGCAAAAACAAATGGTATGTTATTAAAATGCTACTTAAATAATAAGAAAGAAAAAATTGGATATGGAGATCCATATAGAACTCATGATAAAGATTCATATGATGGTGAAGTTCATGATTACATCAACTTGTGGACATGGGATAATTTGGATGAAGAAAGACACCAGCTTATTGGTGATGATGATAATAAATATAATCAGACATTTATTAAAGTTGATATAGATTCAATTATATCTGTAGAAGCAATTCTATATTCAAATCCTAGATGGGGAGGAAAACTAACAAATAAATTTAAGTTTCGTAAATTGGAAAATAATCAGAATATGGAATTTGATATTCCTCCATTTCTGAAGAAAGATGGTAATAACAATGATAAATGATTATGAATTTAAAAATGATAAATATGACATAATTGGTTTTAATTTGTCGAAAAATGTCGAACAATATGATTTTGCTTATAAACTTGGTGATTTAGATGAACTATGTTGGGGATTTAATATTAATGGCAAGTTGATTGGTGTGAGTTCATATGGTAACTATCTTTTAGATTCATATTCAGCACTTGTAGATAATGCGGATTTTTACATATTAAGTGATTTTGATTTATATAGAATTAACTTAAATACTTTAGAATGCATATTGAAATTAAATTTAGAAGATTATGCTCCAATGGATGAAATATATAAGTTTTTTAATGGGGTAATTTTAATTGGAGAAAATAACATAATTTATGTTGAAAATGATAAAATTATATGGTCATATAGCTCAATGACATATATACAATCAGTAGTAGTATCTAGGGATGATACAGTAGAAGTTACTGAAGATGAACCATATAACAAATTTGTTTTAGATAAACATGGAAATATAATTTAACTTAATGACTTTGGCAATTATGAAATATTAATTGCTTTTTTACTGTGAAACCATAGAGGAAAGTGCCGAATTATGTTATAATTATCTTGATATTATGAGGTGATTATAGTGAATAAACAACAACTTGCATCAAAAATTTGGGAATCAGCAAATAAGATGCGATCAAAAATTGAAGCAAATGAATATAAAGATTATATTTTAGGATTTATATTTTATAAGTTTTTATCTAACAAAGAATTAAAAACATTATATAACATGGGATTTACTGATGAAGATATAATATCTGATGTAAATGAGGAACATGATCAAATAAGAAAAGATATTCAAAATAGATTAGGATATTTTATTTCACATAAGGATTTATTTTCTACGTGGATTGGAAAAGGAAATGATTTTAATATTGCTGATGTAAGAGATGCCTTAAATGCATTTACAAGATTAATTAGTGAAACTCATAAAAAAGTATATGATGGAATATTTACAACATTGGATACTGGATTAAGTAAATTGGGAGATACTACTCAAAGTCAAACAAAAGCAGTAAAAGATTTGATTTATTTAATTAATGATATTCCAATGGATGATAAACAAGATTATGATGTTTTAGGATTTATTTATGAATATTTGATATCTAATTTTGCTGCTAATGCAGGTAAAAAGGCTGGAGAATTTTATACTCCACACGAAGTATCATTACTAATGTCAGAAATCATAGCAGAACATTTAAAAGATAGAGAAAAAATAGAAATATATGATCCAACTAGTGGATCTGGATCTTTATTAATTAATATCGGTAAAACGGCTTCTAAATATATAAAAGAAGAGAATAAGATTAAATATTATGCACAGGAATTAAAACAAAATACTTATAACTTAACAAGAATGAATTTAGTTATGAGAGGAATATTGCCTGATAATATTGTAACTAGAAATGGTGATACATTGGAAGATGATTGGCCATATTTTGATGAACATCAAGAATATAGTCCATTATTTGTGGATGCAGTTGTTTCTAACCCACCTTATTCTCAAAATTGGGATCCTAAAGATAGAGAAGTTGATGCAAGATATAAAGAATATGGAGTTGCACCTAAATCAAAAGCTGATTATGCCTTTTTACTACATGATTTGTTTCATTTAAAATCAGATGGTATTATGACAATTGTTCTTCCACATGGAGTATTATTTCGTGGAGGAGAAGAAGGAGAAATAAGAAAAAATTTAATTGAGCATAATAATATAGATGCAATTATTGGATTACCAGCAAATATATTTTTTGGGACAGGTATTCCAACAATAATAATGATTTTGAGAAAAAATAGAAATAACACTGATACTTTAATAATAGATGCATCTAAAGGCTTTGTTAAAGAAGGTAAAAATAATAAGTTAAGAGCATCTGATATTAAAAAAATAGTTGATACAGTAATAAAAAGAGAATCTGTTCATAAGTTTTCAAAAGTTGTAACAAGAGAAGAAATAAGAGAAAATGATTACAATTTAAATATACCACGTTATGTTGATTCATCAGAGGATGCAGAAACTTTTGATATTTATTCATTAATGAACGGTGGAATCCCCAAGATTGAGTTAGATAAGTTTAACAAATATTTTGATGTATTTCCAAATTTAAAGAGAGATTTGTTTAAAAATATCAATGATGACTACTACGAATTGTCTACTGAAGAATTACATGAATTAATTTTAAATCATAAAGATATAATTAATTATAAAAACTCCTATAAAGATAAGTTTAGTGATTTTGATAGTTATTTAAATGAAGAATTAATTACCAATATGGATAATGTTGATATCTCCTCAGAAGAAGATAAAATAAGTAATTCGATGTTTAATCGAATAGAAAATGTTGAGCTAGTAGATAAATACAATGCTTATCAGATATTAGATGATAATTGGAATGTAATATCTGGAGATTTAGAATTAATAAAATCTGAAGGCATTGAAGCTTGTAATAAGGTTGATCCTGTTATGGAAATAAAGAAGAAAAATGATAAAGAAACTGAAGTGCAAGTCGGAGTTAAAGGTCATGTTATTCCCTTTGAATTAGTAATTGATTATAAATTAAAAGACTTAAAAAATAATGTGATTGATAAAGAAAATCGATTAAATGATATAGAGTCAAGAATCAGTGAATTATTTGACAATCTGTCAGAGGATGAAAAAACAGAAATTGAATCTATTTTAACTGAAGAAAATGATGCTTTTGTAGCAAAGGAAGTTGCAAAAAAAGCAAAAGAGTATTTAAAACAATCATTAAGTGAAGGAACAGTAGAGAAAAAAGTAATTGAAGTTAATAATCTTTTTGAGGAACAAAAGAAATTAAATAAAGAAATTAAAAATTGTAATAATGAAATAGAAATTGAAACTCAAAAAGAAATTGAAAATCTAACCTATGATGATATCTGTTATTTATTAAATAAAAAATGGATTATACCAATTATTGAAGGTATTGATAAACTAATAAGTGACATAATAGGTGATTTTACAAAAAATATTGAAAATTTATCCAATAAATATGGTCAAACTTTAAAAGATATTGATGAGGAAATTGAAAAGACAGAAAATGAATTATCTAAAATGATAGATGAATTAACTGGTTCTGAATTTGATATGAAAGGTTTACAAGATTTTAAATCGTTATTTGGAGGTGAATAGGATGTTAAAAGATAAAAAAACTCCAGAAATAAGATTTAAGGGATTTACTGAAGATTGGGAACAACGTAAGTTA
>CANCXL010000036.1 GCA_947381905.1 uncultured Clostridiaceae bacterium
CCCATCATTTCTCTTTCAAGTTCTGTAGCTCTTATCCAAATTCTAAGTCTATTTTTGGAATCTATATTAAGTAAAAACTCTCCTCTTCTTGCAGACATTAAGAAATTCTTTTGAGTATCAGTAAGTGGATTTTGCTTAAATAATTCTAGATAAGCTAGTAAGTCATCTTCTTTAAGCATACCTATCATTTGATATTGACAGTTATTAAATATAGCTGTTGCATGTCTCAAAATTGATTGACTTCCAACAAAATCCTTTACTGATTGAGTTGCAACAACTAATGATCCAGAATATTTTCTGATTCTTCTTGCAAGTTGACCGAAGTTCCTTAAAACTTCAAAATTATTTTCATCTATGAATAAGTGAAACTCATCGGCAATTATCATTACATGTTTTCTATCTTCTACCTTTACTTTATCATTAAGAATCTTATTTGAAACAATACTATTATTCAAATAAGTAAGAAGATTTAAAGTTTGTGTATTAATAAGTCTTTGATTTCCACTATAAAGAAGCTCTTGAAGGTTAAAAGCAATCAAGTCATTTTTTAAATTGATTGTTGTATATCCATCAAAAAGATATGAATCTGTTCCTGTTAAGAATCTAGAAAGCAAAATATCTAATTGTTCAATTATCTTTTCTTTTTCTTTACTTTTTATATCTTTCTTATATTCTGGTAAAAATTCATACAATTCACTAAATATAGGATAATCTTCTGGTTTCATATTTTGAAGTGTATTAATAGATGTATTTTTAAAAATGCCTTTCTTGTTATACAACTTTTCCACTATTGCTAATAACATAACTAATTCTTTTTCATTTATACTTTCAAATGCTGTTTTAAAGAAAGCTTCTAAAAATCCTAGATGTTTTGCAAGTGGACAATCGGTTTCTTTAGTATCATGATTTTCATCATCTGATGGAATAAATCTAATTTGTAATGGATTAATAATTCCTCCAGTTTTAGAATAAAGATCTATATATTCTCCTTGATTTGCTTCTACAATTCTCTTATATTCGTTCTCAGCATCAAAAATAAATATTTTAGTACCTCTACCATACTCATTTACAATCATTTTCTTCATAGTGTAAGATTTACCTCCCCCTGTAGAAGATATAATTGCCATATTATGTGATGTACGAGAATTAGTTAAAATAAATGGATCATAGAATATTGGTAAAGATGTATGAATATCGACACCAAACATATACCCATTCGAATCATTAAAATATGTTCTAGTGAATGGAAAACCAGCACTTAATGTAAGTGTAGGAAGATAAAAACTATAATCTTCAAAAGTCTTAGTAGATATATCATAACTTTGCCATGCTTCCATCTGTCTTAATCTAGGAACATCGAGTTTAATTTGATATGAATCAGCTATTCTTTTTAAATCTCTTATTACTTTTTCCCTGTGTTTTCTATCTCCTTCAACAATTAAAATTAAAGAAATTTCTTTAATTTTCTCATCACCATTTTTTATATCTTGCATTAAAGCTTGAAAGTTTTCTTTTTGAGTATCAAGTTCTGTAGCATCACTTAATTTCTTTGTAGTATTTCTATCCGTTAATAAAAATTGATACTGTGAATTTACCCATCTTATCAACTCTTCCTGTGTTATACATTCCTGAATGCTAATAGATGCTCTAACATCTGGATAATTAAATATATCCTCAAAAAATAATTCTGACACAAATGGTGGAACATTTTTAACAGTTAATAACTGTAACTCTTTCTCATCAAATTTTAATTTATCCACTTTTTCAGATATATTCATAGGACATACCAAACTAGGTAAATCACTCCATACTAATTCATCTAAGGAATTAGATGTTAGATAAAGATTTGATAAAAATTTGTAAATTTCTAATTTATTGGTAATACCTTCAATATATATTCTAGGAACAATATTTAAAGTAATATCCTCAAGTTCATCTAATTGTTTATTAAGTAATGCTATATCTTTAGCAATTAGTACCCAATAATAAATACTCGAAACAGTAAAATTCTTTTCTTCTAGATCATCTATCAGATTTCTAGATTCTTCTAATAAGATTCTTTTATTATCATCATTTGCATATTTTTCAATCTTTCTTTCTAAATTAACCTTATTAGCATTTAAATTTAGTTTTTCATTTAACTTATAACACTTCATATTCAAATTAGGTATTTGATATAAAGATTTTAACATTGAAAAAAATAAATTCTTTTCGTGATTACTTGTTAAAGATAAATCTATTGCTTTAACCTCAATAATAGTAGCAACTTCCCCAGACTTCAGATATATTAATCCATCTTCTCCTATTTCTTTAACATTAGTTATTGCTTTAGAATTTTTAATTCTTTTTTTCATTTGTCCTTTAGATGAAAACTTTCTATTGTTTTTAGAATCTAATTTTTTCATTTTCTTTAGATTTTTTTCATCTTTAGTTTGTCTTTCCAATCAACATCATCTCCAATCTTTGAGTAGGAATATTCCCTACATCTAAATAAATATCTAAACAATAGAGCTACCACTTTATACATTCGATTCTTTTTTGATACCTTAACGGGTAACATTAAAAAGACACATACTGTTAGATATACTAACGATTGTATCTTCAAATTAGTAAAAGAAAATATAAGTAGAAAAGAAAATAACATAGGTAATCCTATGTATAAATCATTCATTTCAATATATTTTCCTAGTGTTTTCTTAATACTTGAAACTGTAATATACATTATTCATCTCTCCCTCTATATCTTCTTCTATACATACTTCTTGTTGGTATAACACTATTAACTGCTTGAGCCATTGAATTAGCACCTGCATTCATCATTCCCGATCCAAATCTAGAAAGTTTACTAGAAGTTGGTTTTCCATCTTTACCCATTGGATGACTTCTGACACAAGATGATGCTTGAAGATAATCTCCAACCATTTTTAGATTACTACCAATTCCACTACTTTCATAATTGCCACCCATTTTAGAACCAAAAGATGATACTGCTTGTCCTACTTTTCCTAAAGCCGAATTTCCAACACTTCCTGCCTTTGATGTTCCTTTAGCAATTGCTCCAGCTCCCATCAATCCTGCTCCTACAGTTGCAAGACCACCTGTTGTTGCTATAGCACCCATACTATGACCAAATCCCATCATTGCCATAAGTTGTTCTCTTCCAGAATTTGCTGATACATTGCCACCAATAAATCTATTTACTACTTGTGATCCAGTAAGTAAGAATGAACCACAACCAATATACATAATAGATTTAATGATTATGTCTTTAAATGAATTAGTAAAAAATGTTGTTTCATTTATTTGTCCCATTACTATTGCTGTAAGAGAAATGATAAGCATTATTACTGCACCCTGTAACATTAATGATACCAATTGTTGCACTACTGCACTTCTTCTTTCTTTATTTCCTACAGATGTAGCAAAAATAATAGGACTAATCACGAATAAGAATAAAAACTCTATTTGCCTTCTAGCTAACATCATTCCACAAAAGAATAATGAGTATAAGAAGAAGCCACCAACAATTACTGCTAGAATCCAATCTATTTCATATTTATAATCTTTCTCATCTGGTAAAATCCATCTTGAAGATGTTACATATTTATCATTGTACATTTTCTTCCCATTAAAATTTCCATTAGATATATTTTTAGCAATATCTTCTTTTTGAAATTCATCTGAATCTTTATAACCATCTGAATAATCAATAAACATAGTAAGCATTGAATCAGATAATGTTACATTATTACTTGTAAAAATATTAGAAGTAAATCCTGCAAGTTTTATAGAAAAAGTTGATGCCTGAACAAATAAAAATGTACTCATAATAATAAGTACACCACATTTTACAATCTCTTTTACTATTCCTTCGGAATTTAATCCTTCATCTGGATCAATAATCTTTTTTACAAATCGAGTTATTGCAAATAACCCCAGTAATGTAACTGCTATAGCAATTACTCCAGTTTGAAATTTACTAAAGTTATTATCCCCAGATACTGAATTAATAATATCAAAAGCATTTAATCCTTTTAAAATATCAAATAAAGAATCTATTAGAGAAAATATAAAGTGAACTAAACTCCAACCCAATGTCCTTAATAAATCTAATGCCTTTAATAACATTTAACCACCTCCTAGAACAAATCTATGATTAGATTAACTATTGAAATTGCTAAAATAATACCAACAATACCAAACATAGTTTGAATTATTCTTTGCTTAACTCTAGGTTTTTGATCAACATCAACTACAGCATATAAAATAAAACCAATAATTAATGACACCCCAGCTGCTGCAATTCCAATTCTTAAAGCCCATGTAGAAAATGTTTGTATAGCCTTGATAATTGAATCAACATTATATCCTCCACCTTCAAGATGCTCTATTTTTAATAAACTAACTAATTTATTCATTCTATCTCCTCCTTAAAAAAATAAATAAAAAGAACAAAGAAGGTGTGTTAAAATAACTATATGAGTTATTTGCTAACGGGCATTAACTCTTTTTCTTTGCTCTTTTCTCATAATTACATATCTAAATCATCATCTGATTTTTCATTATCAGATTCTTTTTCTTTTGCTGTTGATAAAAAAGTTACTTTTTCAGCTACAATTTGAGTTGATTTTTTCTTTTCACCATCAGCATTTTCATAAGTGTTAGTTTCAACTTTACCTTTAATACCAACTAAATCACCTTTTTTACAATATTCAGCTGTATTAGAAGCAACTCCACCCCAAAGTACACAATCAACAAAATCTGTTTCATATTCTCCTTCAGCATTTTTATAACTTCTAGGAACTGCAAGTGTAACAAAAGATCTTTCTTTACCTGATTCTGTCTTTTCAACAGTAGGTTCTTGAACTAATCTTCCTACAATAACTACTTGATTTAACATAATTTCACCTCCTTATCATTTTAATTTTTTAATATTTTATTTTTGTATATCTATAAAACCACCACCTTTCATGAGAAAAAAATAAGGCTCATTTGCCTCTTTCATCTGCATCACATAGTTGCACGATAGAATCTTCTATTTTTTCCCATAAGGTATCTAAATAGTCATAACATTTTTGAAAATTTCTAAACTCCTTAGGATCTAAATATTCTTTAAATGAATCCATATCTGTTAAAACTAAACTTATATGTTCTTGAAATTCACTCATTGCCTCGACTTCTAACATTTTTAATTCTTCAAGTTTCTTCACAAATCAATCTCCTCCATTTCATAATCATCTAACCAATCAAATTCATCATCAGAGTAAAGATCTTCTGAATAATTTTTAAATTTATTAATATTAGAAATAATTGAACTTTTAAAATAACCATATTTATTTTTAATTTCATTATCATTCTCATCAATAAAATTCCTTTCCTTTACTCTTTTGATAATATAATGTGTTATAGTTAATAAATCTTTATAAGTATTACCTTCATCAATAAGTTTTTCAAACAAATCATCAAATAAAAAAGAACTAGAATCATCTTCATTAATATAATTAAGATTTATTAGTTCTTTAGTTAAAATATTGTGTTCAATTTTTGTTTTATCTATTTTATCTTTTTTATTATTGATATTTATTTGTGTGCAGTTATCGGTGTTCCGATCATCGGTATGCCGATTATTGATATCTGGATAATTTCTTGTTTTTAGCCATTCTGGATAGGGTAAATAATAAACTATATATTTATATTTAAAATATCCTTTTTCATCTCTATACTGTTTTATTTGAACATATTCTGCCTTTTTCAATTCATCTAAAGTTGTCCTAATGGCATATTTACCTTCTTGTGATATTTTTTCAAGTCCACTTATAGAGTAATCCCAATCTTTAGACATAGATAACATCATAGAAAGTAAACCTTTAGCTTTAAGTGATAGATTAGAATCTCTTAAATGATAGTTTGACATAACAGTATATCCAGTAATACCAAAAACCTCAAAATCTCTTGCACTATCATTCATATTACATTCCTCCAAAATAAAAAGAGCTATTGCTCTTCATCTTCATAATCAACTTCTACATAATATTTTATATCTTCATAATCACGGTGGCTACCATCAGATGGATGGATTATTTTATCTAATCTAAAATATATCTCTTTAATAATATCAGTAAGAACATCCTTATTAGACCAATAATTATATTCATGTAATAACATAGCATACGAATATAAATGCATATCATTATTCCAAACTTGTTTAATTAGTCTATTCCGATTAATGTATTCTAATGGCTTTAAATTATAATCATTTTTAGATACATCTAAAGTAGGATCATGATATGGAACTCCTTCTGAAAGACAAAATAACCAATCAATAAGCTCATTTACTTCATTACTTGTACTATCAAACTCTTGCATAAGATAAGACATTCTATTAATAAATATAATTCTTTTTTTATTTGTTTTATCTACTTTTCCTTTAGAATAATCAAAACACCTTTCCATAATCCACCTCTTACATTTAATTATATCAGTTATTGTATAAAGTTAACTTTGTGAAAAGTATTATTGTTTTATAATATCTTCAATTTTTAGTGGTGATTCACTCGTTATCTTTAACTCGTATGTTTCTTCTAATATCTTCTTTACTAATTCAAAATCACAGTCAGCATTTGTAAATTGTGATAAATCATCTATAGCTGTACTTACTTGATTAGAAAATGATTGTTGCCACATTGCATTGCCTCTAAAATATACTGCTATATGAAAAGCAATATATTGATTAAAAAAATTATCTTTAACATAATTAGTTACCATTTCTTCACAAGGAGCAACAACTCTGAAAAACTCCTCATCTGATACTTCATCCATATCCGTTCTAATCATATTGCACCTCCATGATTTTAATTATAAATAATATTATTTTAAAAGAAAAAGGTGCTACAAACTTTAAGGCTCTAATTCACAAATTATTATTATTTGCTTTTTTGTATTATGCCTACAAGTAATTAATGTAAGTGTACTTTTATTTTTATCTCTAATTATTTCTGCTTTACCAGTTTTATCTATATCATAAATATCCGTTACTTTATATGAATATACTTTATTATTATAATTAATATAAACCAGATCATCTAAAGTTAACTTATCTAAGTTTCTAAAATAAGATATTCTTGCACTGCCAGAATGTCCAGCTAAAATGACATTTCCATTTTCTTGATCAGGCATCGAAGATCCTTTTACGATTTCTACATTGTAATTAACATTGTTTAAATAACTATTTGGATTTACTAGACCTCTTTCTAAATTAATTTTAGGGATTTTAAGTACAGCAATATATTCTATTTTTACTTGCTCTTGCACTTCTTCTTTTTCTTGAGTATCTTCAGTAAATTCCTCATCATTAACTATTGTTTCATTTTGATAAAAATCATTTAAGGCATTATCCTCTATATTTTCAAAGTTTTTATTAGATAAATAATCGTAACTAATTAAAGAGAATCCTATTAAAAATAGGAAAGAGCCGATCACTATAAACCAGATCTTATTTTTTATTTTTCTTTTTTCCATATATAATTATTGCAGTTCCACCTAACATTAATAATGTTCCTGTAATTAAAAGGACTTTTAAATCATTTGCTTCAGTATTTGGAACTTTAACTTCTTCCTTAGTATTAACTAAAGTTTTTTCAATAATAGCTCCATCTTCAGTTACATCAAAATAAACCTTCTCATCATTTAAAATATATCCATTAATGGTACTTAATTCTTGATAATAATATTTTCCATATTCTAATTCAATTTCAATTAAGCCATTTTCATCAGTTATATATGAATCTATTAAATTACCATCTAAATCAAATATACCGATTTCTACTCCTGCTAAAGTATTTCCGTCTTGATCTATCTTATGAATTTTAACTGTAGATGTAATTTTTTCATTAGTCATTTCGGCTTTTACTATCTCTCCATTATCCTCGACTTCAAAAAACACCTTTTCATCACTTAATCTATAACCTGTAGAAGCTTCTGTTTCAATGATATAGAATTTACCAATAAATAAGTTTTCAATAATTACTTTTCCTTCTTTATCAGTAGTTCCAGTAAATATTAACTCATCATTTTCTGTATAAACTTCTATCCTAGTATCTGCAATTGCTTTACCAGTAGTAACATCAGTTTTAGTAAACTCTAAAGTACCTTTCTTTAAGATATTTAAAAGAGATTTAGTTTCAATTATTACAGGTGTATATTGATCTTTATAAGTAAGCTCAAACTCATATTTATTAGAATCTAAAATATATTTATCTAAAGTAGATATTTCTTGAATATAATATTTTCCTAAATATAAATTTCCAAAAGAAATATGTCCATCTTTATCAGTTTTAGCTTCACTTACTTTAGTACCTTTAGTTAGAACTACTTTACCATTATAAATGATATCTTCATTAGCATATAAGCCAAATAACACTCCTTCAATTTTTTTAGAAGTATATTCAAATTTTCCATTTTTGATAACGACTTCTTCTGCTGTTTTATTTATTTCAACTCTTCCTTTAACTGGTGTATTCTCAAACTTAGTAGTGAAAATTATTCCATATTCAGAATCTGTTATTACTTCCATATCTTCACCAATAGTAAATGGTTGAGATACTTTATTCCATAAGTATCCATCAATAACTTGATCCTCTTCTTCTAGAACATAATGTCCACTTGATAATTCATAAGGTGTAATAAATTCACCGTTTTTATCTGTTTCAAAAACACATACTTTTTGACTTGTAGGATAAGTTATATTTTGACATACATATTCATTTGTATCAGTATTTAATATTTTAAACTTAATACCACTTCTTTTAATAACATTACCTGTTTCTGAATCAACTTTTACAACTTTTAATTTTGCTCTAATTTCAGCATTGGCAATTACCTTTTTAACAACAGTTCCAGTTTGTTTTACTTCAATAGTAAAATCATCAGCTTTTTCGTGTCCAAAAGTTGATGTTAACTGTTTTACTGTATAAGTTCCATAAGGTAATCTAAATTTAATATTTCCTTGTGAATCAGTAGTTAATCTTCTTACTTCTTCACCTTTGTTATTATAAATTCCAAATACTACTCCAACTTCTGGTGTCATAATTCCAGTTTTATCATTAGCATATACTTTGGTAAAGTCAAAATCTAAACTAATAACTTTTTCAAACACTTGAACTTCTGGAAATAAATTATTAGTTGTTATTTCAAAATAATATTTATTTTTGTCTAATTGATATCCAGTAGATGCCATTTCTTCCAATAAGTAAAATCTACCTAAACTTGGTAAATAATCTGATGTTGCTTTACCATCTTTACCAGTTGTAACAGTCCCTACTTTTGTACCATCATCTTTATAAATTCCATAAACAGCTCCTTCAAGAGTTGCTTCACCTTGTGGAGTATTAGTAAGTGTTTCATCATCATATTTGTTGGGAGTAACTTTACCACCTACAACTTTAATTTCTAAGTTAGTTCTAGTTGGATCAATATTACCTCTCCTAACTACATTTTGGCTATCTACAGCATAATATAATTTTGTTGGTTCTCCATATCTATTACCGTTTCTAGTTATATCAAATGTAATATTTCCCACTTCCGTAGCAGTAATATTTAAACTGTTTCCATTTTTTGTTACAGTTCCTCCTTTTACATTTTCAATATTATATTTTGATAATACATTTTTTGAATCATTAATTGTAATTGTATTACCTATTACCATTTCACTTGGTACATCATTAAATGCTGGTAAAATGGTATGTTCATCAACTAATCTTTCTAGTTCGACCATTTCACTTGCTAGAATTGAATCATCTCTATTCCCTTTTAATGTTTTAGTAAAATAGCTATCTACAGTAGGATCAGCATATTTCCAAATTAGCATTTGAGTTGCAGGATACCATCTTATATCAGTATGGTCTATTCCATTTTCATTATAACCATATCCATAATAAGCTAATTTTTCAATTCGTTTCCAGTTTTCTTTACTTATATTAGCTACGGCATTCATGTCTTCTGTTGTAACATCATAAGTAGCAGAAGAACTTATTTTAACAAATGGTTGTACACAATAAACAAAAGCCCCATCACTTTGTCTTATAATCATTGATGTTTGTTCCCACAAAAGATGTGAGCCTTTTGCATGCATATAATAGTATGGTCCTTGAACATAACTACCAGCTTTGATTTTATCTGTTTGTGCATTTACATTAGTTATTCCTGCAATTGAACCAATTAATGCTAAAGTTAACAATAATATCATTCTTATTTTCTTTTTAAACATTATTTTCCCTCCTTTATAAGAACTTATTGCAAATAAAAAGAACTCCATCGAGTCCTAATTTAATTTTTCTGTATCAAACATCACCCCTAAAAATTTACCAGAGGTACTTAATACATCATGACAATTATATAAAACTTCTCCATCAAGATAAGGCTTATAATTGTCACCATATTCTAAACATTCATTCATAGATTTAAAATCTATTTTTTCCCAACTATACATCGGCTTATTATAATAGTCATATTCACTTATTCCTAATTCTTCCCAAATAGTTAATTTTTTTAGTTGTTGATTAGGAACTTGTTCTATGCCATCTTTTTTTGCACCTTCAGAATTTTTTTCTTTTTCGTTTATATCTTTTTTACTATTATCATCTATGACATCAGTGTTACTAACATTATCATCCTCCATATTATTTTTATTAGGAACACTATCATTAGAATCATTATTCTGAATAAAGACAGGATCATCCTTAGTATCTTTAATAATATTTTCTTTATTAAGCTCACTTGATTCAACTTCTTTCTTTTCTTCTTTTTCTTTACCAACATCTACAATCTCACTATTATCCTTTTCTAGTTCTATCGAACTTTGTTTATAATAATGTGTTGTAAAAAGAAAATATATTGTAAAGAATATTACGAAAGTAAAAAACAGTTTTTTCATCCTTTTCACCTCATAAAACATTATATATTGAA
>CANCXL010000037.1 GCA_947381905.1 uncultured Clostridiaceae bacterium
CTTTACATCTCCTGAAAGGTATCCTGTTACCCTTCTAATCCTTTCAAAACCTACACCTTCACCTTTTTTATCATTTTCTTTCATTCTTCCACCTCATCATATTCTGCATCTATTATCTTTTTACCTTTTAATGCCTCTATTTGTGCATTTATTTCGTCTATATCAGTTGTTTTTTCATGTTTTATAACTAACGGAGTCTGTGCTTCTACCTTACCCATAACCTTTTGCTGATACATTGCCGATATCTCTTTTACTTCTCCTGTTAATCCGCCTGTGGCAAGAACTCCTAATAAATAAGAATGAATATAATCCATGACATCTTTTTTCACTGGATCTGCTAACCAATTATTATATGTATTTCTGCTAATTCCCATAAACATAGCAAATGATTCCACTGTTGGTGGATATTTTTTTATTTCATTTATCTTATTTATCATGTTCAAATACATATTAAAACCTAACATTATTTCTTGTGGTGTATATGTAATATTGCCTGCTGTAGCTACTTCTAACATACTTCTTTGTGCTATTAAAGACATTATTTGAATGTTATTTACATTATCTTCTCCTTTTGCCCTTAATAAATCAACTATATAGTTTGTTAGTTCTTCTGTTTTTTCTTTTAGATTTGGTAATAATTGTTCTTTAGATTCTTCTTGTATTTTTTTTACCAATTCTTGTCTATCTTCTTTTTTCTTTGCAATTGTTTCTGCTGATTTAGTCAATCATATCACCACTCAATCTGCCTCGATTATCTCGTTCTTTTCCTGTTTGGAAATCACTATATTCTCCTAAATCTTTTTCTAATTGAACATAATATTCCTTTTCATTACCTTTAAAATAATCATAAAATAACCACAAGATATAATCGTCATAAAATTCAAATTTAACTCCAAATTCTTTATATTTTTTATTCATAAATGTTATAAACTTTGTGTCGTATTTACTTATGTACATCATAACCACCATTCTTACGATTTTCTCTTATAAATTCTTCAAATCCATCATAAAACTTCATATTCTGCCTCGCTTTCTTATGTTCTAATCTTTTTCCTCTTTTATCTTTTCTAAAACTATGAAAAGTGTCATATCCGCCAGTAGTTCTTCTTTGCAAATTTTTAAAGATTCTATTCAGTGTCATAAATTATTCTTACCTCTAATTTCTCCTCATCACTATAGTATTTTTCTGCATATAACAAAGCAATTTGACTATCATCTTTATATGCAACTCCATTTAATGCATCTTCTACTACTTTACAAAGGTTATCAATATCAGGCTTTTTTAAATAAGGCTTACCCAGTAATAAGTCTTTTTGCTTTTTAGACATACTCTTATTTGGCTTAAAATAGGCTATTATGTGTATTTTTACTTCGCCACTATAATTTCTATCTAATTGTTCATTACATTGTTCCAATGCTGATTTTTTAATCAAATTTTCATATTCTATTGTTGCTTTCGTATTATATGTTGTAACAAATTTTCCTCTTCTACAAAACCGAGGTCTATCTTTTCCGTGAGGTTTACCTAATACTGTAAATTTAATAATATTGTCCATCTTCTCACTTCCTTCTGCAAAAAAAAGAGAGAATTATATTCTCCCTTACTTATTAAAGAATGGTGCTTGCAATAGGATTTGAACCTATAAGGATTTCTCCAACGGATTTTAAGTCCGTCTTGTTTGCCAATTTCAACATGCAAGCGTTTGGTGGGGCAAGATTGACTCGAACAATCAACGCGACGACCTTCAATCGTCCGCTCTACCATTAGAGCTATTCCCCCATAATTAGTATAAAAGTCATCAACTCACGTCTTTTTAACATAGTAAACTTTATAGTACACGCCCAAATTCCATTTTTTATAAAGCCATGTTAAGGCTATTAATCCTTCAATTATTGATATACTAATTACAATACATAATACATGTCGCGAATGGTTCACACGGAATTCCATAGATCAAATAGTCCCACATATTATGTATTAATTTTAATTGGCTGACCGAAGAAGCTTTTTCCAGTTAAGCTACAAACCACATATTTGGTTGGGAAGGTGGGATTTGAACCCACAACCTCTCGAATCCAAATCGAGGCTTCTACCAAATTGAATTACTTCCCAATATGGTTGCCCCCACGAGAGTCGAACTCGTTATTTACAGGGTATGAGCCTGTCGTGATAATCCGTTTCACTCGGTGGCAATATTTGTTAATGTTCTTTGATAATTTAATGAGTAGTGTTTCTCACACTAATTTATTATAGCCATCTATTATTCAGTCACTAGGGAGTGATAGTCCTGATAAGGAGCGACCCTATTTCCTCTATCACCCAATTTACAACAGTTATACCATTGTAAATCTAATCTACATTGGATTCATTACCAACAACTTTCACATACTTTAGGTTTTAAACTCATTCATATTCCATTGAATTACTTTTTACCAAAATGCAGAATTTATGCTACTTGTACTAGTTCTAATCTTATACACATGTCACCATGTTTCAACTGCAAGTCGATTTATTGGTATCTTACTTTCACTCTACTCACCACAAGCATTATTACTAGCAAGTTTTCTCATTCCTTTTCTAAGAAACAGTCTTATAGTTATCGACGATTAGTACTATACTTTATAAAACTCTATAATAAACCACTATTATCTTCTTTTGTACTTCGTACATTCAAATATCAATATCACTATTAATATTAACTCAATCCATCGTGAATCTGCACTCACAACTAATAAGATTTAAGATAATATCCATACTACATTGCCTTGTAGTCTGTCATATGGTTTGCTCATTAAATTGTCAAAGAACATTAGTGGTGGACAGGGATGGACTTGAACCATCGACTTCATGTATATCAGACATGTGTTCTACCAACTGAACTACCCGTCCATATTGAAGAGCAGAAAGGAGTAACAGCTCTTCTAAAGAAAAGTATATAAAGTATATGGTGTGATATTTCTATCACGATAACAATATATCAGTTTTCTACTCACAAAAGTTACCCAAAATGAAAATTATTTTAAAATTTTTTTCATTTTTTTGTAATAATTCCACACCCCGTTAAAACTATTCGGTTTTATATCATTAGAGTAGTTCTCTGATGCTACTTTTTCTATAGCTTTACTAGGTGTTAATCCATCTAACATATATAAATAAAGTCTATAATATATTTGATTTGATGAGAGGTTGTCCAAATTTTCTTTACACTTTTTTATGAGATTCTCCTTTTCTTCTATTTTGTAATCTATTTCATCTTTATTGTTTTCTGTTCTAACTAATTTTAGTGTTTCAACTTCTAACCTTAAATCTTCTAAATAAGGAATACATTCCATTATGACTCCCCCCTTTTTATAAATTATAATAATTCTAAATATTCTAGACGATATGGCTTTTCTATTTCCATTCTTTTATAATATTTTCCTTTTTCAAATACAGGTAAATAAAAAGTTTCCTCATTATCTAGCATTATATAAATATATTCTGTTGTGTCACTAGAACCTCTTTTTTTTATAATATATCGAATTCTATCTTTAAATGGTTTTATCACATTAGCAAGATATTCTTTTTCTTCTTTCGTTAAAATCTCATCTATTATTCTGATATTTTTATCAAACATCATATATTCAAGAAAACATTCTGATAAATAAGAAGGAAAATTTTCATCTTCATGACCAACCAAATCATAATATAAAAAACTTCCATCTGTATCTATTGCCATTGTGTATTTTCTTTTTTTATGATCTAATTCAACTTCTATGTTAAGTGGAATGTTATTTTCTTTTATCATTCCTAATAATTCATAATAACTAATTTTATCTTTCATATTGATAGTTCCAATCTATATCAATTGTTTTTAAATGATTTAATAAATCGTCGTAGCATTCCTTACATAAACAGCATAATTTTCTTTGCTGACATTTTTTTAGATTTTTTACATATATTACATAGTTTGATTTTGGACTATTACATTTTATACAATTATTACTTTTGCCTGATCTTAATTTGTTTAAATATTCTATTAGTTCTTCATCGGACATTTTTCTAATTTTTTCTATCTCTTCCATTTTTACTCTCCTTCACTATATTCAATTTTCACACATTGATATGGATATACTATTTCATAATCTTTATCGTAAAATTGACTAGCGTTCCAACTTCCATCTTTATTTTTCTTAACTATCTTAATTCCTTTTGGTGTAAATCCTACTACTTTACCTATATATAAATTAGCATAAGGATTTCTTGCATAAGCAATATAATCATTTATTTTTAATTCATTTCCTATAAAATCTTTCATTTTGCACCTCTTTATAAAATACTTATACTTTCATAGACAATATAAGATATGTCTTGCCCTTTATATTGTTCTAATATTGGAAACCTTTCTAAATCTCTTTTAGGTATTGGATTATCAAAAGTCCGATATTCTCTTGCACTTGTTGTTTCAGTATTACATAATTCTAATTTAATTTTATTTTCTATATAAGAATTTATTTCATTATCTATATTGATAGGTTCGTACTTATAATCATTAGGAAGTAACACTCTTGTTTCTTCTATGATACTATCTGCTAACATTTCTGCTTCCTCTTTTGTTATATTACTCTTGTTTCTTTTTAAATTTATCATCAAGTCTCTATTAGTATCTTCATCATATTCTAAGAAGCTAAGATGGTAATCTCCCATTATGTTTACATACATTAATTCGTTTAATCTTTTGATATGATGTAGTTGTTTAGGGTCAAATCCCCATTTTTCAAATTCGTTATGTTTACTTGGATATTCATGTGTAAGTGCTTTTCTCTTCTCATACATAGCACCTAATATAGACTTTAAATTAGGTCTAAACTGTTTAAACAAGGCTTTAATATATTTATCTCCAATTGAATATTCAGTGTCCATAGATTCTATATAGCTAAAATTACCTTTCTTAATAACATCATAAAATGTAATTAAATCTTTAACATCAATTGTTCCATTTTCACATTCTATAACTTTACTTGTTACTTTTCTAAAAATAATATCATGTAATGTAGGAAGAATAATTGCTTTAGCATCAATATCTGATAGTTCATCATCTACATTATAATTTTGAGAACCATAAAGTCCTATATAAATAACTTTATATCCTTTTTCTTCTAATGTTTTTTTGTAATTTGCTAACGTTTTAAATATATCATTTTTATTCATATTTATTCACTCTTTTCTAAATCATTAACCAAGTCTGTGACATCTTTTCCACAGTATATTTGATATGTAAAATCACTATCATTTTTAAAAATCTCTTTTAAATTAGCAACAGCAAGCCTTAACATTGTTAAGTTTTGATATGTATCAATATACGTGTCATGGTAATAATAAATTAAAATATACTTAACTTCACTCATAAACTATCTCATACCCCAACTTTTTCAATTCATCACATATAGGTTTAAAAGTTGTATCTTCTTGATTCCACATATTTTTATATATACAATCTCTAATTTCTTCTCTTTTATCCCAATCCATTGTAATTTTATTTAAGGTATTATAGATAGCACGTTCTTTATTTTTTATGACTCTATTATCTACTGGAAAGCCATCCTCTTCCTCAAATATATCCATTTCAAGATGTTGAATTTTTACTATATCTTTTAATCTAATTTTCATGAGTTTCTCCTAAATTTATTATTTGTAAAATAGTTTTTTGGTCTTTTATCATACGGTCTTTGAAATAACTATAATTCTCAAAATCATATTTACTTACTATTTTTTCTATTTCCTTTAGCCTTCCCCTTAAAATAATATTTTCTTCTTTACTTTTATAATAAGGGCAGAATGCACAAGTTTTACCTATTTCTAACATGGCTTTTAGCTGCTGGCTTTCTTGTTGTAATTGTTCAATACAACTTAAATGATATTTTTTATCTCCTATACAGATAAACTCTCCTATATTTTCATTGTCACATATACAACATTGTTTAATAGATTTATTCATACTCACCACTTATAACTCTTTCTAATATATCTTGATAAGCACTTTTGATTGCATAGTTTAAATCATATTGAGTATATAAATCTGCAACAATATGTTCATGACTATATTTATTTATTTTATTTTTTAAATAATTTATTAGATTATATTTTTCCTGTTGCAATTTATTTAGAACATCAACTTGTTCACTTCTACTTCCATAAAAAGAAGTTACTTTTATATTAAATTCAACTTTTAAATTTCTTTCTCTTGCAAATTCTAAAATATATTCTCTTGATAACTCTGATAAATGATCATTAGATATATGAAAAGAAAAAGTTCTATAACCATTCCAACGATAATAAAATTCCAATAAGTTTATAATTTGTTCTTCTTTACTCATTAGTTATCCCTCTGTATTTTTTCTTTAAAATATTTTAGCCAACATTTTTTATAATCATCTTGGCAATTCTCACAACAATCTAATTCTTCTCCACTTATTGAACATGGACAATCGCCTTCAAAAATTCCATAACTTAATATTTCATCAATAATTTCATCTTTTTGTTTATTTTCTTTTTCTAAATATTCGATATACAAATCTGTACCATATCGTTCTTCCATATCTTCTGTATCAATGAATATTTGAGGATTATTTTTATTTTCTAGTTGTTTTTTTAATTGCTCGTTTTCTTGTTGCAACATCTTTACTGTTACACAATTTTTCTTTTCACCAACTAATGAATTAAAAATTATTATTGCTTCCTCGTTATTAATATCATTTTCGACAACTTCTCCATTTACACTACTAACACTAAGGCAAGCAATATTACCACCTAAATATCTAAAATCAACATTTAATTGTTTATGTTTCATAATTACTATTTTTAATCCTTTCTAATAATTCTTTATACCACTGTTTTTGTAAAATTAAAAAGTTCAAGTCAACACCTACTTCATGCCATAAATCAAACTTCTCTATTTTATCTTTAAATTCTTTTATCTTATCTTCCAAGTATTTTATTAGATTATCTTTTCTTTCACCCTTAGTATTAATATCATTTGCTATTATATGTTCAAAGTTTTCTTTTTGCTTTAATAAGCATTTGACTTGTTCTTCTAATCCTGTTATATACTCAATTATTTCATCACAGGTTGAATCATCTAATGTAACATCTCCACTACAAGTAAGTCCTGTTGGCGTTGATATTCTTGATAGTTCTATTATTATTTTTTCACTATTCATCTTTCACATCCTTATCCCAATTTTCAAGTTCAATATCAAATCCATGTTCTTGAAGAACTTTGCTACTCCAATCATAATAAGAACTATAGAAAGTATGAGTATGTAAATATACATGATTAAAGATATAATCGTTTAAAGTTTCCTCATTCTCTTCAATTGGTAATATCCAACCATTTCCTCTTTCTAAATCAACTACAATTTTAAATTTATCGTTTGCTGGTACTTTCGCTAATTCTTCCCAGTTTTTAATTAGTTTCATCTTTCTCTCCTTTTAAGATTGATTCTAACTTCATTAAAACAGAATTTTTCCTATTTAATCCCATCTCTTTAGCAACTTTATATTCTTTACTTTTAATCAAACTTTTTAGTGAACATTCTAATCTTTGCTGTAAATCTAAAGTGTATTCGGCTAATTCACTAATTTCACAATCATAAGAACACATACCACCACAAATACTTTGAACAACATTATGTTTATTTATATCTTCTATAATTTCATCTAACCTTTCCTTTGTCATTCTTCCACCTCTTCTACAATTAATAAATCCGCTTTTATTAAGTCATACTCTAAAAGCAATAATTGGTTTATATTTTTTTCAACATCTTCATCTTCTAAATATTCATAATCACAACTAACTACAAATTCGTCATTGTCGCCTCTTGAAACGAATGTGTTATCAAAGAATATATGCCAATCTTCTCCATAAGTATAGTTAAAACCATACTTATCTAATTCTCTCATATCCTTTTCAGGATTAAATTTTAGTTGTTTCATTTGCTTACCACCCTAAAAAGATTAAATCATATTCTTCAAAATTAATTGTTTTATATAAATGTACTAATTCAAATATTAAATGTTCATATAACCAACTCTGACATATATTTTCTTTTTCTAAATCTATAACCATATCTTGTTCCCACCAATACATATAATCTTGAAAATGTAGTTTATAAATTTCTAACCTTTCTTCAATTGTCTTAGCAGTATTAATTTCTTCTTTTAAATTTTTATACATATCTTTAACCTTATTAGTATATATTTCTATTGAAATTTTTAAAGCTTCTTTTCCTACTAAATGTGGGCCATAATCACTAAATTTTTCTTGTACTTCTTCATCAACAAACAACTTTTCTCCAGTACTGTTAATTCTTATGATGGTATCATCCCAATAAAGTTTTCCAAACTCAAATATACATTTTGCATTTGGTACTAAATCATTAAAACTTACATAATAATCTTCTTCTGGCTTACCATACTTTTCTTTCAATTCTTGCAATGTTAAATTTCTAATTTTATTAACATCTTGTTTTTTGATTTTATATAAATAATTTCTATATCCCATCTTATCCGCCTACCTTTTAAATAACTTTAATGTTTCTTAATTCTTTAAAAATTGCTTCTAGTACAGGAACTGCTATACTGTTTCCAATCATTTTATATAATGCTGATGATGGTATTTTTTTTAATAGAATTTTATCAAAGTCTTTATCATCAAATCCCATTAATCTAAAACATTCTCTTTCAGTTAAGTATCTAAATAGCAATTTATTATTTTTTAATTCACCTATTTGTGGAATCTTTGATGCTGGAATACACCCTATATATTTATCAGTTTTCCATACTCGATTATGTGAACCATTTATTAATTCTCCATCTGATGCTCTTGGATAAATATAAAAGTTAGAATAATCCTTAAATATTACGCTTGAATTCCATCTCATTTGTTTTGTTGTTATTGTATTTACATAAGTAATAGCAATACGAGTTTTTCCATTTTCTATACTTTTTAGCATACTAGGTTGAGTTACATCATACCCCACAATTTTTTCTGGATTTTTTTCCAAATAATTAATCAACGGCTTTAATGGTTTTCGCTCTAATAGTCCAAAATTAAAATAAACATCAAAATCTTTTCTTATTGATATTACATATACTCTTTTTCTGTTTTGAGGAAGTCCAAAATCTAGTGCATTAATTATTTCATAAAATGTGTTATATCCAATTTTTTCCATTTCATCTAAATAATGTTGAAAATGTTGAAAGTGTTTTTTTGATAATAATCCAGGTACATTTTCCCAAATAACAACTTTTGGTTTTGGAGACAATTGTTTTTCGATAATTTCAAGAGTTCTTTCATACAAAATACTTCTTCCTGTTGATATATCATTTTTTCCTGCTTTAGAGAAATCTTGGCATGGACTACCATGAACTAATACATCAACATTCAAATTCCAGTCAAGAACATTTTGTGGTTTGTAATTATTATCAAAAATTTGATTATATGCTTGTACAGCATAAGGAATTATTTCAACATAATCTATACTTTTTATATCGTACCCTATATTTTCAAGAGCCTTTCGCGGAGCTCCTATTCCACCAAAAAGTTCCAATAGTTTTATTTTATTTAAACTCATAAAATTACTCCTTTAATCAGCAACAGCTTTAGAACAAACTTTTGATTTTCTAGGTCTTCCTACTTTTTTTACAGTACGCAATTTTACCATATCTTCATCTTTTATTAATTTATAGGTATATGTATTTGGAATCTTCGATTTTGATGTTTTCATATATTGTATAAACAGTTGACGATTTGCTATATTATTCAATTTAGACCTATTCCTATCAAATGTTTGTTTTAAAATCATGTTATCTTTTACAACTCGACGGTTATTATATATACCTTTCATTTGCATAAATAATTCTTTTAAATTTATCTCGCTAACATTTTCATTTTCAATAAAATGTTCATAATTTGCTAGAAGGGAGTCATTTTTAGATAACTCCTCATCTAGACTTTGAAAATATTCTTCTGTTTTATTTAATAATGATACTGCTTGAATTAAATTCTCAATAACATCAACTTGCTTGTCCATTTTTAACTCCTTTCTTTCTTTTCTTAATCTAAAAATCCATCATCAATCTCTACTGTTTCTCCATATTCTGCAAATGGATCAGATGTATTTTCTTCTTTTGTGGTTGTTTCATCTTTTTTCTTTTCTAGATATTGAATGTTATTTGCCATTACCTCATAAGCTGTTCTTCTATTACCTTCCGCATCTTCATAGTTGCTAACTGCTAATGAACCTTCTACTAGAATTAGATTTCCTTTTTTCTGATATTCAACTAAATTTTCTGCTTGTTTTCCCCAAACACGACAAGTAATAAAATCAGTTTCTCTTTCGCCTTCTACATTTGTATAGGTTCTATTTACTGCTAAACAGAATCTACAGTTTGGCTTATTACTGTTTGTATATCTTAATTCCAAGTCATTTGAAATACGACCTATTAATGTTATTTTGTTATACATTATTTACCGACCCTCTCTACATATGATTCATCTATCACAAATACTTGCGTTGTATATGGATTTTGAATTGCTAAAACTGTTATATTTTCAGCAAGAGCATGTTTTCCAACAGCAACAACTTCATATTCAGTTGCTGAATCTACCTCAGAACCATTAACGAAATGGCTTTCAAACTGCTCGTTTTTTGTTTCTTTAAACCAAGAAGAATAATAAGGGTAATTTCTTCGTCCTGGTGCTTTTACAATATCTCCAACTCGAATATCTCTTTTAAACAATCTTCCAAAAACCAAT
>CANCXL010000038.1 GCA_947381905.1 uncultured Clostridiaceae bacterium
TATTCTAAATTAGAAGAGAAGACAACAGTATGCGAAGACAAAAAAAGTATGCTTGAAATATTAAGCTATGAGAAAAAGTTTCAAGAGGAATATAATACTATAAATTATGAGGTGGTTGTAAAGAATACATCTGGTGAAAAAATGGATAAAATTACTTTTACATTAGGAGAAGGAATCTATGAATTATATAATATGTTACCAGATGAAAAATATAAATTTATAGCGTATAATAGTGAGGAAGACTTGAATCTTAAAGTTTTATCTGTAGACTTTGAAATTAAGAATTATTATCCTGAAGAAATTTCTTTAAATCTAGAAAATAAGTTTAAAGGAAGTATTACAAATAATGGACAAAGAGATTTATATCCAGGAAGAATAATATATTTTCTAAAGGATAAAGATGGATACACCATTCAAAAGAGCATAGAATATGCTGGATGTTTTTTTGAAGGTCTTGTAATATCACCAAATGGAAAACATGACTTTGAAGCGGATATACCATATGATTATACTTTAGATAGTAGTAAACAGATAGTTGTAGAATATTCAGATTTGGAGTTTAAAGATACAAATGTTAGATTCTTTTAATGTTAAGAGATGTAATTAAAGATTACATCTCTTTTTTATGTATTTTTATATTGTTCCGCAAAATCGCAAAATATTATTCCGTTAATATTGATATTATTCCGATATAGTGGTATACTAATAATAGTTAGGAGTGATTGACTATGTATATGACAACTAAACAAGCCGCCGAAAAGTGGAATATTTCTGATAGAAGAATTAGAGTACTTTGCTCTGAAGGAAAAATACCTGGAGCATATCAAGAAGGAAGAGGATGGAAGATCCCTATTGATGCTAGTAAACCAGAAGATAGACGATATAATTCTAAAGAAAATATCTTATTACAAATTGATCGCAAGAAGAATGAACTTGATAAGAGAAGACCTTTAACAGAGGGAGAAATCGAAAGACTTAATGAGGAATTTATAGTAGAATATACATATAATTCAAATGCTATTGAAGGAAATACTCTTACACTGAGAGAAACAGATTTGGTATTAAGGGGTCTTACTATAGATCAAAAGCCTTTAAAAGATCATATGGAAGCTGTTGGACATAAAGAAGCATTTGAGTTTTTGAGAGAATTAGTAAAAGACAATGTTACTATAAGTGAAAGCATTATAAAACAGATACATTATCTTGTTCTTGCAGATAAAAAAGATGATAGAGGTGTATATCGCAAAGTTCCTGTTCATATTTTGGGAGCTAAACATGAGCCTGTACAACCATATCTTATTAAACCTAAAATGGAACAGTTATTACAAGAATTTGAAAAAAGCGACGAACATATTGTTACTAAACTTGCTCGTTTTCATATTAATTTTGAAAGTATTCATCCATTTATTGATGGAAATGGTAGAACAGGAAGATTACTTGTTAATTTAGAACTTATGAAAGCAGGATATCCACCTATAGATATTAAGTTTACTGACAGAATGGCGTATTATAATGCATTTGATGAATATCATGTAAAGCATGATGTATCATCAATGGAAAAGTTATTTGCAAAATATATTAATTCTAGACTAGATATGTATTTAAAAATACTACAAGATTAAATGTTAAATAAAAAGATGTAATAATATTTAATATTGTGCAAATGTATATGAGTGATTTTAAAAATATAAGAAATTTAAATAATATCAATAAGATATAAAAAGCAGGAAATAACGTGAGGGAATTCACGATTTATCCTGCTTTTTACATATTTGTTATAAATATCATAAATTTATTATTATATGTGCAGTATTTTTATGTAAATTAAATAAAATTGACTTTAATAATAGATTATGGTATAATATTAAAGTCTTATTACGTGATATATATCTTAACTTATGTTAAATATAGCAATTATGCTAATAAAATAAATGAACGGGTAAAAAGTTATGTTAAAATTGTAAATTGAAAATTTTATAGTAAAGGAGAGATTTAATGGAAGAAGAAAATAACAAAAGCAAAAGTACTGCTAAGTCCAGAAACATAAGAAGCAGTAATAACAAAAAACAAAATGGCAATAACGTTGCTAAAAGACTAAAAAAAGATACAAAGGAAAAATTATTAAATTCAGTAGATGATGAAATAATTATTGAAAACATACAAATAGAAAATGAAAATAAGGTTAAAAATAAACCAAACAAAACAGAGAAAAAAGAAAAGAAGACAACTAGTCTTTTTACTAAGTCTAAATTAAAAATAATACCACTTGGTGGATTAAATGAGATTGGTAAAAATATAACTGCATTTGAGTACGAAAATGAAATAATAGTAGTAGACTGTGGTCTTGCTTTTCCAGAAGATGAAATGCTTGGTGTAGATATAGTAATACCAGATATTTCATATTTAGAAAAGAATATTGAAAAAGTAAAAGCTATTTTAATTACACATGGTCACGAAGACCATATTGGTGCAATACCATATTTCTTAAAAAAGATTAATGTACCGGTTTATGGAAGTAAATTATCTTTGGGATTAATTAAAGCAAAACTTATAGAACATAACTTAGAAAAACAAACAAAACTTGTTACTGTAGAGCCAAGACAAGTAATAAAATTTGGAAAATTTAAAGTTGAATTTGTAAGAGTAACCCACTCAATTGCAGATTCTATGGCAATTGCTATAACAACACCTGTAGGAACAGTTCTTCATACAGGAGATTTTAAAATAGACTATACACCAATTGATGGTGGATATATGGATTTACAAAGAATAGCAGAGCTTGGTAAAGAAGGCGTTACTTTACTTATGTCAGATAGTACTAATGTCCAAAGACCAGGTCATACAATGTCAGAAAGAAGTGTTGGTAAAGAACTAGATAGGTTATTTACTAATTGTACAAAAAGAATTATTGTTGCAACATTTGCATCAAATGTACATAGAATGCAGCAGATAATTAATTCAGCAGTAAAATTTAAAAGAAAAGTAGCTGTTGTTGGACGTAGTATGGTTAATGTTCTTGCTGTGTCACAAGAGTTAGGATATCTTAATGCACCAGAGGGAACTCTTATTGATATAGATAAGATTGGAATGTATAATCCTGAACAGTTAGTAATTATTACTACTGGATCACAAGGAGAACCAATGGCAGCTTTATCACGTATGTCTGTAGGTGAACACAAAAAAGTTCAAATTACACCAGATGATATGATAATATTCTCTTCATCTGCAATACCAGGAAATGAAAAATCTATTGGTAAAGTAATAGATGAACTTGAAAGGCTTGGAGCAGAAGTAATTCAAAACCAAATTGCAGATGTTCACGTATCAGGTCACGCATGCCAAGAGGAACTAAAATTAATGCTAAGTTTGGTAAGACCAAAATATTTTATGCCAGTTCATGGCGAATATAGATTCTTAAAACAACATGGTCAACTTGCAGTTGAAACTGGTGTTGAAAAAGAAAATATATTTATTAGTGAAAATGGTAGAATACTTGAAATAGATAAAAATTCTGCTAAACTTACAACTCAAGTAACATCAGGAATAGTTTTAGTTGATGGACTTGGTGTAGGAGATGTAGGAAATATTGTATTAAGAGATAGACAATTACTATCTGAAAATGGTATGATTATAGTAGTTATATCTTTAGATAGAAGAACAGCTAAAGTTGTATCTGGACCAGATATAGTAACTCGTGGTTTTGTATATGTTAGAGAAAATGAACCTCTAATTGATGAGATAAAAGAAGTAGCCAAAAAAGAACTTACAAAATGTGAAGAACAAGGTATAAGAGAATGGTCTACTATTAAAACTAAAGTTAGAGAGTCATTAATTAAATACATTTATACAAAAACTAAGAGACAACCAATGATACTTCCAATTTTAATGGATGTAGATATGGATAGAAAATAATATTTGTTTATATATAGAAAAGGAGCTAGATTTTATGGAAATGGATAAAGATTACGAGAGAAAATGTTATGAACTTGCATATTTAATTTTTCCAGATGTTGATGAAACTGTGGATGATCTTGAAATTAGATACCCAGAAAGAAATTTACCAGAAGGTGCAAAAGTTGTAAGAATTGGACCTTCACCAACAGGAATGATGCATACAGGTACATTATTCCAAGCAATGATTAATAGAAAACTTGCAACACAAAGTGGAGGAAGTTTCTTTGTAAGAGTTGAGGATACAGATCAAAAAAGAGAAGTTGAAGGAGCCGTAGAAGAAATAATGGCAGGACTTAAACATTTTGATCTTATGCCAGATGAAGGTGTTGTAGGAAAAGATAAAGAAATTGGAGATTATGGTCCATATACACAATCTAAAAGAAGAGAAATATATAGAATTTGTGCAAAACATCTTGTAGAAATTGGTCGTGCATATCCTTGTTTTTGTACTTCAGAAATGCTACAAAAGACACATGATGCTCAAGTTGCAAATAAAGTAATACCAGGATATTATGGTGTATATGCAAAATGTAGAAATCGTTCTATAGATGAAGCAATTGAAAGAGTTAAAAATGGTGAGAAATTCATTTTAAGATTTAGATCTAATGGTTCACATTTAAATAAAATTGCATTTATTGATGACGCCAGAGGAAAAATAGAAATGGCAGACAATGATGAGGATATTGTATTAATCAAGTCTGATGGATTACCAACATATCACTTTGCACATGTATGTGATGATCATTTCATGCATACTACACACGTTATACGTGCAGAAGAATGGCTACCATCTGTACCAAAACATTTACAATTATTTGAAGCAATGGGATTTAAAGCTCCTCATTATATTCATACACCAACTATTATGATTAAAGATGGTGAATCAAAGAGAAAACTATCTAAGAGAAAAGATAAAGTTGCAGCAGTATCATATTTTATATCTGCAGGATATCCTGTTGAAGGACTAAACGATTATCTAATGACAATATTAAATTCAGATTTTGAAATGTGGAAAGCACAAAATAAAGATAAGTCATACAAGGATTTTGAATTTAAATTAGATAAGATGAGTAGTGCTGGATCACTTCTAGATATACCTAAATTAAACGATTTATCTAAAGAGGCAATAGCAAGAATGAATGGCGATGAGGTACTAAGGAACGTACTTGAATGGTCAAAAGAATTTAATAAAGAATTTTATGATTTAGTAAATAAAGATTTAGAATATTCAAGAAAAATATTTGGACTAGAAAGAGATAATGCTACAAAGATTAGAAAAGATATATATAAATGGGAAGATGTTGAACCTACATTTAGATATTTCTTTAATGATAATTTTGCAAAAGAACTAAAAGAAGAAGGCTATATAATAACTTCTATTACAGAAGAAAAACCAAAAATTACTAAAGAGATAATTGTAAAATGTCTTGAAACATATATAAATGAGTATAATGAAAAAGATAACAAAGATGAATGGTTTGCGAGAATGAAAGAAGTAGCTCAAAACCTAGGATTCTGTGTAAATATGAAAGAATATAAGGCAGAGCCTGAAAAATATATTGGTAGTATTGCAGACTTTTCTTCAATAGTAAGAATGGCTGTTACAAATAAAAAGAATACACCAGATATATATAGTATCATGCAACTTTTAGGAAAAGATGAAACTATAAACAGAATGAAAGATGCAATTGCAAATATATAATAATAAAATAAGGAAGTGAAAGTTTATGCTAACAAATGATGAAAAGCTTGTAGAAAACATTAAAGCAACAATGGCAATGGAAGGGCTAGAAGTAAAAGAAAAAGATATATCTCTTATTAATGAATTTTTAAACAATAAAATAACAGAAGAGCAAGGGATAGATATTATAAAAAAAGATATAATATCTAAAATAAATAATAGCAATGTATGATGCAATTAATTCAAAGTATACATATAAGGGAACAGATATCTTAAAAAATAAGCTTGATATAAAAGATGAAAATCTATTAAAAGAATTTGAAACAAGAATAGTTGCTTTTAAAATTGCCACTATTAGTACATTAACACTTCCTATGAAATATACTCCAGATAGACTAAAATTTATTCATAAGTATTTGTTTGAAGATATCTTTTATTTTGCTGGAGAATATAGACAAGAGAATATAACTAAAGATAATTTTAGATTTTCTGAATTTGAATATATTGAAGATAATATTAGGCAAATATTTGAAAAAATAAATATTGAAGAAATGAAAAAAATGACTTTTGATGATTTTATTGTAAGGCTTTCATATATTATGACAGAACTTAATGTATTACATCCTTTCAGAGAAGGAAATGGAAGAACAATAAGAGAACTTGTTCGTGAGATTTGTTTCGATTGTGGATATGTAATTGATTGGTATGAAATAAACCATGATGATATATTAAGAGCTAGTATAAAAGCAATTGTTGATGAGACAGAACAAATAAAAATGCTTAGAAGAAGTGTAAAAAGAATAATATAGAATGAGATGAGAAGTAATATTAATTACTTCTCATTTTTTCGCTTAAAAAGCAGACTAAAGCTTGAATATTTCGTCAAAAATACATAATTATTTTAAAAATATTACACAACGAAATTTGAACTTGATTTTATTGAAAAAAATCAATATTTTGTGTACAATAAAATTATCAAAAAAGATAGAATCGAGGGGGAATATGAAAAGAATAAAAAGTTATTTTAAAATAGTACTTTTAGTATTAGCAATAATAGTTTTAAATAAAGCAGAACTATTTGCCTATACAGGTATAAATTCACAAACATTATTTGAACCTAGCGTTTTTGATAATTTAGTATTAAACTATACAACATTACCTGAAATATCAGTCTCTGGTAGTGCTCCTTATACTATTACTTATTCAACAGCAGGTTCGGGACATCCAAGAATACATGTTAATTATAGTAATTCTGGGGCAGGTCAGAATATAGACTCTGTTGTAACCGCAAAGTTTAATAATTGTGGAACTTTAAATGGAAGACCTATAGATATGAGACTTGTATATTCTGATATAGTTAGTAATAAAGCAGGATCATATTTACATTGGTCTGCTTTTGGTAGCGTAATGATGTCTACTAATGAATGGTGGTATGGAAATATAGAACATGTTAATGTAGATATATATTTCTATTATCATGGTGAAACTACACCTATATATCTTGATCTTGCATATTTATCATTGTTTTCAGAGGATAATGGAGAAGGAGCAAGTGCAAGTAGAGCAAGTGAAACATACTTATATAATACTACTAATATGACTCATGAAAATAGCAAGCTTTCTGTAAATGGTTGGAGAACTTATCATGATGTATATTACGGAACACAGTCTGGTTCTACAGAAGCTGGATCTTTAAATTGTGTTGCATTTCAATATAGAAATAAAGATCATATTAATGTAGAATTGTATGAATTTGCTGGACATGGAAATGTTGGATATCATTTTCAATACACACCACTTACATCTACTATTCCAAATAATCCAGTAAAATCTGTAAATAAAACAGAATCACAACTAGGAGACACATTAACTTATACAATAAATCAAAATATTTCTAAAAGACATGATAGTTCTTTCCATTATTCATCACTAGTATTTAGTGATACTATAGATCCAAACTTAACATATAATTCATTTAGAGTATATGATGAAAATGGAGCAGACATAACAAATAGTGCAGGTAGTTTAAATTATAATAATACTACAAGAAGACTCACTTATACATTTAATACATCTTGGCTAAATAGTATGCCATATAATGGACAAACATATAAATTTGAAATAAATACAACAGTAAATAGTACATCAACATCGGCTGTTGTAACAGATAGAGCAAATGTAAATATAAACAATACTTATAGTTTAGATTCAAATACAGTAAGTACAACTTTAAAAGCTAAAGTTATTACTCACTATGTAAATAAAAGGGGAATAAAACTTGCAGATGATACAACAACAGATGGTAACTTATTAGATTCATATGTTACTGCACCAAAAGATATCTATGCATATGAATTAGTAAGTGATAGTGGAAATACATCTGGTACTATGCAACAAAATGTTACTGAAGTTACGTATGTTTATGATTTAATTAGAGTAAATATAGATATAAATAAAACTCTTGAAGCAACAGATTCAACAACAATTAGAGATTTATCTGGCGCAAAATTTAAATTAACTGTTAACGAGTTTGCAAGTCAAGTTGCATACGCAAATCCAGAAAGTACATATTATTCTAGTGTAACAGATATGTATGGACATTGCGTAATTGAGGGAGTACCATATGGTACATATACTATTGTAGAACAAGTTATCCCATCTACAGCATTTTCTGGACTATTTTATTTAGGAGCATCTAATGAAAGAATAAATAATTTTAGTATTGAAATAAATAAAAATCAAAATTTAAATTATTCTTTAAAAGATGTTGCTAAAAAAATGCAAATAACAATATATAAAGAAGATGCACAAACACAAAATACACCACAAGGAGATGCTCATCTAGAAGGAGCAAGATATACACTATATAGAGACAGTAATTGCACAGATGCTATAGAGACATTAACAATAGCAAAAAATGCAGATGGAACATATAGTGCAACAAGTGGATGGTATCTTGTTGGAACATATTATATAAAAGAAGATGTAAAAGAGATAGTAAATGGAACAAAATACTCATATGCAGAAGGATATTTAGTAGACGAGAGAGTATATACAGTATCACAAGATCCAGATGCACAAACAGTAGAACATACAAGACATACAATAACATCAAAAGAAAATATAATAAGAAATGATATTGTAGTAATAAAAGATATAGGTGCAACATCAAATACACCACAGTTCCCATTAGATAAATGTAAATTTACAGCAACACTTATCTCATCAATTGGAACAGATCATGAATTTTCAGTAGAATGCACTAGAGAGACAGATGCAAATGGATATTGTATAATAGAGAATCTACCATATGGAAGATATTTAGTACAAGAGACAACAGTATCTCCAATATCATTAAGATGTGCAGACTTTAGAGTGTTTGTAGAAAAACATAGAACAGATAAAGTAACACCATATGAACCAAAAGATGGAACATTTGATAGTATTACACTAGGAGAAGAAATAGGAACAACAAAGACATATGATACAACATATAACTGGTTAGATGCAAATAATCACATAGTAGATGTACCAAAGGTAATGCAAATAAAAATAAGAAAAGTAGACGAGTATGCAACAGAAGAAAATCATCAGTATACACAAGGAGACGCAGTACTTAAAGGTGCAATATATGAGATTTATAGATACGATCCACAAACAGACGGATATACAGAATATGTATATGATATAACAGTAGATCATATAGATGAAGAGGGATATTGGTGTGCTAATTCTCAAGATTTACTAGTTGGAAAATACATGGTAAAGGAAAAAATAAAAAATACAGTTACAGAAAAAGATGGAAAAGCATATAAATATTCATATGCAGAGGGATATTTGGTAGATGAGAAAGAATATTACTTCGAATCAAAACCAGATGAACAAACAGTAAGAGTAACATATCATGATGCAGTATCAACAGAACAAGTAATAAGAGGAAGAGTAGATGCAATAAAATATAACAATAATAGTAGCATATCAGATAAAAATCCAGCAGAAGGAGCAGTATTAAGACTAACACTAGATAAAAATCCAGAAGTATATTATGAGGGAACAATAGATAGTAATGGATATGTAGAATGGGTAGAAGAAAAATCAAGAGAAAAATATTATCCATATACAATACCATATGGAAAATATACAATATCAGAAGTAAAAGCAAGTAATTCAGGAGAACATACATATATATACAATCAAAAAACAGAGATAGGATATTCAACACATACACAAAATTATGTATTTAGTGATGAGTATGTAAGAATGAGATTAACAATACAAAAATTTGATGCTGAGACAGGAGAAAAACTATTAAATGGAGCAACATTTAAAATATGGTGTGTAGATACTCAAAGTTGGTATGAAGAAATGATATACCCATCAGGAGAGTATATAAGCGAATTTACAACAAATACCAAAGGACAATTAACAATAAATGGACATTTAGAAGCAGGACATTATGTACTATATGAGACAAAAGCACCAGAGGGATATTATTTAGATGAAAATATGAGAGAAGGCTCAAGAGGATATGAGTTTAGAATAGGAGTAGAAGCAGATGGAAAAGTATGTTTCTATCATAATGATGAAAGAGTAGAACTTGCATATGAGATGGAAGACTATGAATATAAACCAACAAAAATGTATTCTCATACAATAGAAATAGATAATATGCCACAAAAAGCAGTAGTAGAGATAGAAAAACTTGCAAATCAATTTACAAAAGTAACAACAACAAATACAGAATATGGAAGATTAAATACACCAGTA
>CANCXL010000039.1 GCA_947381905.1 uncultured Clostridiaceae bacterium
GAACTCCAGATAAGCTTAATGTTAATGTATTTATAGAGTTTTCTATTTGAGTTAAGCTTTTAGATAAAGGAATAACAGTATAATGATTATAATTTCCTCTATTTATAAAGTTTTCTATTACCTTGTCAGCAGATTGAATACTTTTAGATATTATTATAGATATTCCAAAAGAATTATAATCTATATAAAAGTAAGTATAATAGTCAAATATAAGTTTATTTTGATCTATTTCTTCATTACTTTCCTTATTTTTTATTTTTGTAAATACATCTAAAGTATCATTTGTTTTACAAATACTTCCAAAAAAATATTTTTCATTACTTTTTATTTTCTCTATTTGGATTTTAGAGTCATACCATGGCATGATATAAGGTTTATTTATGTTATTAAGAGATACTATAAGATCTTTTCTTCTATTTTCTGTTGTTGCTAATGCAGGAGCATCAGTAGAAATGTGGTAGAATAATACAGATTTATCTACAGATTTTGCATTTTTTTGTAGTACTTCAATTTCTTCATTATCCATAATTAATTCCTCCATAAATTATTTCGTTTTTCCTTTATTCTTATATGTATTGAATATATTTAATATGGTTTTTCTATCTTCTTCATCGTCTATTTCAGATAAATCAATTCCATTTTTAGTTGAAGCTGCAATATCTATTGGTTCATCCATTGTATTAGGAATATTAGTTCTACCTAGTAAGTAGTCAGTAGATACATTAAAAATTTCTGCTATCTTTGTCAAAGTTGAAGTATCTGGGTCTCTATCTCCACGTTCATACATACTTATTGTGCTTGGAGCTAGACCTAATCTATCAGCTAATTCTGATTGATACATTTTTTCTTTTTCTCTTAAAAATTTTAATCTTTCGCCAAATGTCATTATAAAGTCCTTTCATTTTTTGTAAAAAATTTTATATTTGTATAATAACACATATTGTGATATTAGTCAACATAATTCACTTAAAGTGAAAAAAACTTTTGAAAAAGTATTGACAACACAAAACGTGAAATGTATAATATAGATATAATTCACAAAAAGTGAAATGATAAAGAGAGGTGAGAAAATGGAAAAAATGAAAGAATTTAGAATATCTTTAAAGTATACAGTAGAGAAAATGGCAAAAGAAATAGGAATATCTAAATCATATTATGAAAAAATAGAAACTGGAAATAGAGAACCAAGTAGAAACTTTATAAAGAAACTTAAAAGCAGATTTCCACAGTTTGATTCAAATATTTTTTTTGTTTAATTAAAACACTTAAAGTGAAGTGATGAAAAGAGGTGAGAAGATGGAAGAAGACTTTAATTTTATAGAGCTATCAGAAAAAGATGGAAAAGGAAAAATTAAAATAGATGGAACAGATATAAAAAGTATAACAGGCTATGAAATAAAAAGAGATACAGATATTGTAGAAGTAAAAATTACAATAAATGTACCTTCAAAAAATTTAAAAACTAATGTAATCCCATAGATGCTGTAATAGCAGAGGAAATAACATTTTCAGCAATGGTTTTAAGAGAATTTAATGTTTCAGATCCTACATCTTTACTAATTTTCTTTACTTTATTCCAATTAGTATCTTTTCTGATGTTGGAAATAAATTCATGACCAGCTGGAGATAAATCTTGTAGAAAAAATGTACCATCAATGTATCTGCATTTATTTGGAGCTATGATATATCCACCCCAATGCAATTGTTGTAAATGATATAAGATTTCTTCTGTAGAATAAGCTTTTAATCTATCCATTTTAGATAAACCTGTTGAAGTGATTGTTGAACAACTAGTAGATGTTTCTTCAATAGAGAAAAGTAAATCTCTAATACAATCTGGATTTAATTTCATAATATCACCTCCTGTAGGGATATTATAGCAAAAATTGTTAATAAAAGAAAGGGGAAATTTTAATGGAACAGATAGTACAAAATTTATTAGATGAAGTTAAAAAACTTAATGAGAATTTACAAACAAAAAATAGAGAAGAACTTTTAAGTAAGAATGATATATTAGAGCAATATCCACATATTACTTCAAAAGGAGTAGATAAAATATTTCATTCTAAAAATGCTCCAATAAATAGAATGTGTAGACCATACACAATAACAAGAAGCTCATTAGAAGCAATTTTAAATAAAGGATTTTAAGAAAGAGAGGTGATATATATGATAAATGCAAGTTTTTTTGTAGAGCACAGAGAAGTGATAGGCTTAATGATTATCTATTCAATAATTATGTGGCTAGCGGTATGCATTTTAGACTATATTTTTAATTATTTCAAACAAAAAAGAAATAAAAAAATAGCCAGAAGAAAAAGAATTGCAAGAGAAATAAAAACTATGCAAAATCAAAATTGGAAAGTTGAATTTCAAAGAAATTTTGAAAAATATGTAGTTAATTTTGAGATATAAGGAGATGAGGTTGATATGATAGAACAAGAAACTAGAATTGATAGTTTACACAAAGTAGATAGAAAAAGAAGATGTTTCCAGATAAGAGAAATATTAAAAAATAGTAAATATGGAATGACTGCCAGAGAAATATCAAAAGTGTTGAAATTTCCAGAAAGAAATTATGTAGCTCCAAGGCTTACAGAAATGAAAAGCAGAGGAGAAGTTGAAGTTATTGGAAAGGACTTTGATTATGAAACATGTAGATGGGTAGCAGTTTATAAATTGAAAGAAGAGGTGGAAATATGAGTAGGATTATAAATTTCTTTCAAAACAAAGAAATAGAAAAATTAAAAAACGAACTTGAAAATAAAGAGAGTGTTATTACTCAATTAAATAAAAAAATCGAAATGTTAGAAGAACTAAATAGTATTAATTATGAAAGAGCAGAAGAAATATATATTACATCAAATACGAATGGAAATGCTAAAATAAGAGATTTATCTAGTGCAATAGTAAATGATATAAAAGAAAGTTCAAAAGTAATTTGCAGACCACTTTTGAACCTAAAAGATTTTGTTAAACAATCTATTAGTAATTGTAACATAATTGATGTAAAAATTCAAGATGGGAGGAACAATAATGGCTGAAAAAAGAATGTTTGCTAAAACGATAATAGATAGTGATGCCTTTCTTGATATGCCAATGAGTTCAAGATTATTATATTATGATTTGTGTATGAGGGCAGATGATGATGGGTTTGTAAATTCTCCTAAAAGAATAATGAAACTTACAGGAGCTACAGAAGATGATATACGAGTATTAGTACTAAGAAGATTTATAATTCCATTTGAAAGTGGAGTAGTAGTAATTAAGCATTGGAAAATACATAACTATATTAGAAAAGATACATACGCAGAAACAATTTGTAAAGAAGAAAAGACATTATTAGAAACAGATAATAATAAGGCTTATAAACTAATAAATGAGGAATGTATACGAGCCGTCGACGAGACGTACACACAGAATAGATTAGATAAGATAAGAGAAGATAAGAATAGATTAGATAAGAGTAGTATAGATGTGACATCTTCCGAAGAAGAGTCTTCTACAGATGATACTGCAAAAGCCAGTAAAAAAGAAAAAGAAAGTGTAAAACATAAATACGGAGAATACCAACACGTTTTACTGAAAGATGAAGAATTGCAGAAATTGAAGAATGACTATTCTAATTGGGAAGAACTTATAACATATCTTGACGAGTACATCGAAATGAAAGGTTACAAAGCTAAAAATCATTATCTTTGCATAAAAAAATGGGTTGTTGACGCTGTTAAAAGAACTAAAAGTCAATCAAATAACATTAAGCATAATACATCAAAATCGTATCAAGGCTATTCTCAAAGGGAATATAGTAGTGAAGAAGATTTTTGCGATAATGTAGAAGATTTTATTTAGGAGGTTTTTGATATGAATTATGGAACAGAAACAATAGTACTTCTTAAAACGAAAGAAGAGAAGGCATTAAACAATACAATAATTGAACTAGACAAAAAAATAAAAGCAGCAGGCCAAGAGTATGCTAAAGAGAAAAGAAGAAAATTAAGAAGATATGATAGTGAAGTGGAAAGACAATTTAAATTAGATCAATTAGAAAGAGAAGTTAAATTTAATATTAAACAAAGAAATGAATTACAAGACAAATTGTATAGAAGGGAGAGTTGTAATGCCTAGTTGTGAAAAATTAAAAGAATATGAAGTGGCTAAAGAAAGAGTTGAAAAAAGAGAAGACTTTATAAGCTCGCTAGAAATAATTATTAACGAATATAAAAAAGATAAAGATGCAGGTTTTAGAGTTTGGGCAAATGTGCTTGATGATATTAAAGAAGAAATAGAAGATTATACATCAGGAGATGTAGAAATAGTGGACAAGTATGAACAAGAAGAACACGATGATGAAGTCAAATGTATGAATGAACATGAATTTTAGGAGGAATAAAAATGGGATTAAAAAGCTATAGTGATTTAAAAAATATAGATTTAAGTAAATATATTAAACAAAGAGATGGAGCAGATTATATTAACTGGGCCACAATAGTGGATTTATTACATGAACATGGTGCCAATACAGTATATTTTGAACCTGTAGTAAATCCTGTTACAGGAAGCAGTTTATATATGACAGAGCAAACTTTTACTGATAGTAAAGGTAACAGTAACAGAGTTTATGAAACAGCAGTAAAAATTGTAATAGATGATTTAGAATTTATTCAAAGAGGACCTGTAAGTAATGGTGCTAATCCAGTAAAAGATAATTCAATGAGTCAACAAAGATTATGGAATTGCCAATGCAGATTATTTGTTAAAGGTGTTGCTATAAGAACTGGTTTAGGATTTAGTTTATGGCAAAAAGAGGAAATTGGTAATGAAATAAGTGATGTATATGATGATTTAAATAAACATGATTTGTTTAAAATTAAAGAAAGAGTACAAGAACTATATACAAAAATTCATAAACAAGGATTTTCTACAAAAGAAATTGCTGAAAAACTTCATAAGACAGAAGATGAAATAAAAGCAGTATTTATTTATTTTGACACAATAAGTAATTTCGAAAAGGATTTATTAAATTTTGATACAAAGTCAAGATAGAAGTGAATATATAGGAGCTTCTGATACAAGTATGGTAGTTGGTAATTGGAATACTAAAACTTTTGAAAGATGGTGGCTAGAAAAAATAGGTATTTACAAAAATAATTTATCAAACGAAGCAATAAAAGCAGGAAATAATTACGAGCATAAAATATTAGACGCTTTAGAAATAGAAGACTTACAAAAGGACAATCAAATAATAATAGATAGATTAAGAGTAAATCTAGATGGAAACACAGATACTTGTATTTATGAAGTAAAAACGCATAAGAATGAAAAAGAATTTAAGGTGTCAAAACAATATTGGAGACAAGCCCAAATAGAAATGTATGCATCTGGAATAAAAAAGCTTTATATAGTGGCTTATGGGCTTGTGGAGAAGGATTACATTAATTATTTTAATTCAATTGATAAAAGTAGAATTGAAATGTTTGAAATTAAATATGATGAAAAATTTATACAAGAAGAGTACATACCGAGATTAAAATATTTAACAAAATGTTTAAAGGAAGGAAGATATCCGAGAATGGAGGAAATATATGAATTACAAATGTGATAAATGTGGTAGTGAGAAACTATTTGTTGAAGAACAAGGAAATAGAAGAGGATTATATTGTGGAGAATGTGGAAAATGGCAAAAGTGGATTACTAAACAAGAACTTCAAGTGTGTAAATTTAAGGGTATAAAGATAATAAAAAGTAATTAGGAGGTATTAAATGAAATTACAAGGAACCCTAGCAGATGTGAGTAGAGATTTTAAAACAGGAAAGCCTAAAATAACCTTTTTATTAAACAATAATATAAATTCACTTGATGAGATAGAAAATGTACCATTGCTTGATATAGAAGCAAAGAAACATAGAAACAGACGCTCGTTAGATGCAAACGCTTATTGTTGGACTTTACTTGGAAAATTATCAGAGAAAATGAATATAAAAGCTGTAGATATTTACAAAATGGAAATTAAAGATATTGGAGTATATGAAGTATTACCAATAAAAGATGCAGCAATAGAAAAATTTATACAAGCATGGCAAAAAAATGGTATAGGCTGGATTTGTGAAATCATAGGAAAAAGTAAAATAGAAGGATATACAAATGTTAAAGCATATTATGGATCAAGTACTTATGATACAAAAGAAATGAGTAGACTAATAGACAGTATAGTATATGATTGCAAAATGCAAGGAATAGAAACAGCTACTCCAGAAGAACTATCAAGATTAAAGGAGGCGTGGAAATAATGAGTAAAAGTATTATTCAAAGTGATAAAGAGTGCTATTTTTGTAGCAGTACAATAGGTCTAGAAGGACACCATATATTTGGAGCTGCAAATAGAAGGATATCAGAAAGATATGGTTTAAAAGTTTATCTTTGTCATTATTGCCATAATGAACCACCATATGGAGTTCATCATAATGCAGAAAGAATGTATAAACTTCAGCAGGAAGGTCAAAAAGCATTTATGGAGTATTACCATAAAACAAAAGAAGAATTTAGAGAAATATTTGGAAAGAGTTATATTTAGGAGGAAAGCAATGAATGAAACAATATTAAAGTTCAATGATGATTTGAAATGTTGGACAAGAGTCTATGTTAATGATAAACATATAGAAATTGCAAACAGGGATGTAAACAAAATCAGAGAATTGCAAGATAACTTGTTAAAAAGAGTTTTAAAGTAGGAAGGGGATAGATAGATGGGACAATATAAAAACTTAAAAATGGATTTAGATGAAAATAAAATAGACATGATAGATATTATTTTAACAATATTTGTGGTTATATTGGCATTAGCATCAATATACTTTGCAAATGAAAGCAACAAATTATTAATTCAAGTCGATGAAGCAATGGGAAAAAATAATGAGTTAAGTTATCAACTAGATCAAGTAAATAATGCATATGAAGATCTAAAAGAAAAATATGATTATGCTGTAGAAATAATTAGGACAAGCGACAGATATGCTTTGTCAGAAGGAATGGGAGAGTAAATAATGGAAAAAGAAACAGATATAGTAGAATGTGCTAGAAAAATAAAGAAATATTGTGAACAAAGTAAGTGTCCTGAATGTAAATTTAAAAATGGTGTACACTGTATATTAAGTTATATAGTTCCTGCTGGCTGGGAAATACCAGAAAAACAAATTTTAGATAAAGAAGAAAAAGAATATTTGAAAAATATAATAAAACCTTTTAAAAATAGAGTACAATGCATAGTGAAATATAAAAGGGCTCCAATAGCCAGAGAATGTATTGTAATTATGATTAATGAGTGTTATTCAATAACGCTTCCAGATTTCGACTTAAACGTAATGTATAAAGGCATGGAACAGAACAAAGGTTACACATTAAAAGAATTAGGTTTATAAGGAGGAAAAAATAGTGAGTGAAGCAGATAAAATTTTTAAAGAGTTAGGATATAGAATTGTAAATAATAACTTTATAATTGTATGCAAAAGGCAACAAAGACATTCAGAAAAAGATTATATATTGTTTTATTTAGAAAGTAAAACAATAGAAATAAATAAGTATTATTGTGGAATTACAATGCAAGAGTTGCAAGCAATAAATTTAAAATTGAAAGAATTGGGGTGGATATAATGAAATATACAGAAGAAGAAAAAGAAGTTATTGAAATATTAAATACTTTTAAATATAGAAATAAAACAAAGAATTATAAAGAGTTAACAACAGAAGATTGTAAAAGTGCAGAAATACTTTTAAATATAATAGAAAACCAACAAAAAGAAATAGAAGAATTAAAAGAGCATAAGAAGAATTATACAAATAAAAGAAAAAATTATATAAAACTGTATAAATTATTAGAAAAACATTTAGATAAAGAAAAACAAAATGTTGCAGAAAAAAATAAGAAAATACAACATTTAGAAAATGTATTGAGTGATAAAAATAAATTATTAAAAAATAGTATTTCTAAAGAGACAATAAGAGAAAAGATGTTAGAGCTGACACCTATAATAAGAAAATATGAGCAACAAAGAAAAAATGATGAAGATACAGATTTAACCTATGAGGCAGCAATGGAATTTGCTTATAAATTAGAAGCATATTCAGAATTATTAGGAGAATAGAGTATGGATAAGAAGAAATATAATATAAAATGTCCTCATTGTAAAAAGGAAATGTACGCAACTAAATCAATTTTCCATGAGATGGGACTTTATGATTTAGGATACGCTAGATGTATTAAATGTGAAAAAGAGATGAAATTAATATATGTTCCAGAAGAGGATACTATGAGAGCGGATTATTTTGAGAATTATAGGAGATAATTATGAGAGAAATAAAATTTAGAGGAAAATTAATTGAAAGTGATGACTGGCTATATAGTCAAGGTATAGATATAAGAGGAAATATAGAAGAAGCTAAATTAGTTTATAGAGATGAAGAAACATCAGACACTTGGCATTATGTATATCCAGAAACACTAAGTCAATATACAGGACTTAAAGATAAAAATGGAGTAGAAATATATAAAGGAGATATAGTAAATGATGGCATAAGAAAAGCAATAATTGAATGGTCAGACACAACGTTTAATTATATATTAAATTATATTGGTTGGTGCGATTTTGACTATTTATCTGATATTATGGAATTAGAAATAATAGGAAACGTTTGGGATAATCCAGAGTTATTAAAGGAGAGTGATTAAATGCTTAAAATAAAAGATAATATAGATTTAAAAGAATTAGAAAAGTTTGGATTTAAACCTCAATATGATGAAGACACAGGAGAATTAGTCGAAATGTATAGAATTAGAGAAATTACTTTTAATAACGAAATACAAAGAATAAAAACAACAACTATTACTCGTAAAGAATATGCAAGACAACAATTAAAAAGTTGGGGAATTTTAAAAAATTTTTGGTATATTTTAAAAAGAAATAGAATAATAAAACCCAATATATATGAATTAAATTTAGATGTTAAGGATTATGAGATTTTATATGATTTAATTCAAGCAGGATTAGTAGAGAAGGTGTAAATTGTGAAAGATGAAATAAAAGTAG
>CANCXL010000040.1 GCA_947381905.1 uncultured Clostridiaceae bacterium
GTGTTAATCCTTTTGACCAACCTGGAGTTGAAGCATATAAGAAAAATATGTTAGGGTTATTAAAAGAGGAAAAATAATAAAGCAATTTAACTATAAAAGCATGGTAACAAGGTATAAAGTTACATAAAATGTTTACAAAATAAAATTATTGTGATATAATTTGAGTATCGCAGTAATTTTTTTTGTGATTATTACATAAGATTAAATATATTAATAAACAATAAGGAGGATAATAAGTGGAAAATTATATGGATAACAATAATGTAGAAATTGGGGGAGAAATTATAGAAGAACCAGAATTTAGTCATGAAATATATGATGAAAAATTCTATAAGTTTTCAATAAAAACAAAAAGATTAAGTGAGTATGAAGATATATTACCAGTTATAATATCAGAGAGATTAGTTAACTTAAATGATATTAAAGTTGGAACTATAGTAAAAATATTTGGACAATTTAGATCATTTAATTTACAAACTGAAACAAGAAATAAACTTGTTTTATCTATATTTGTAAAAGATATAGAATTTACAGATGATGAATCAATATTAACAACAAATGATGCAAACTTTATTGGATATATATGTAAGGAACCAGTTTATAGAAAAACTCCACTTGGAAGAGAAATTGCAGATGTATTAGTTGCAATTAATAGAACATACAGAAAATCAGATTACATACCTTGTATCTTATGGGGAAGAAATGCTAAATATTGTGAAACTCTAAAAGTTGGAGATTTAGTAAAGTTAAATGGTAGAATTCAATCTAGAAGTTATGAAAAGAAACTAGAAAACGGTGAAGTACTTAAAAAGACAGCCTATGAAGTTTCTGTTTCAAAATTTGCTAGTGCAGATAAATATGATGAATAAAAATAATGTGTGGAGAAATCTACACATTATTTTTTAATACAGAAAGAGGATCAATTGTATTTTCGTTTTTATATATGGTAAAGTGAAGGTGTGGACCTGTTGTATTACCATTTAATATGCCATTACTTAAATATTTTGGACCAACATATCCAATAATTTGTCCTTGAGATACGTAGTCTCCTACTTTTACTAAAAATGTTTCAGAAATATGACAATATAGTGTTTTTATCCCTAAATCATGGGAAAGTATAATTGTATTTCCAAATCCATCCTCTAAAAAAGAAGCATATTCAACATATCCAGAATTCGATGCATATATTTCACTACCAAGTGGTGCAAGAAAATCTACTCCATTGTGAAAATTATGATTTCCATATAATATGCGATTGCCATAAAATGAGGAAATATCAGTATATTTAGTAGGATATATGAAATTTGAAGAAACAGACGAAATATTAGATAAATTAGAATTAAAACATTGAGTTGCAATATATAAAAAAGATAATAAAATTAATATAAATGTATATTTTTTCAAAAAATCACCATAATAATTATATAACGATAAAATGAAAAGTAAATGAAATAAACATCAAAAAACGTGTATTTTTTGGTAAAAAATCGCTATAAATTAAGCATTTGAACTCAAAAATAAATTAAAAGTATTGATTATCAAACCAAAAAATGGTATAATTATGTTAGAGGAAATGAAGGAGGGTGTTTAAAATGAAAAAATTTATGTTAAGAGTAATGCCAATTATCCTTGTAGCTGTACTAGTACTATGCAATGGTGTATATGCTAAACAAATTACTGCTATTACAGGTTTTGCACAAAATATTGCAGATACAGTAATCACTGTTGTACAAATTTTAGCTGTTGCAGCTGTAGTTCTTGCAGGTGTAAGATATATGTTTGCAGGTGCTGATAAAAAAGCTGAAATTAAAGATAGTATGATTGTACTAGTTATTGGTGGTATTTTAGTTTTCGCAGCAAGTTCAGTAATTAAAATTATTACTAGTGTTGGTAATGAATTAGGCTAATACCATGACTATTAAGTCTCAATCTTTGGATTGAGGCTTTTTTTTGTAAAACTTATATAAAAAAATGTTGACTTTTCAACGGAAAACAACTCGAAAAGATTGAATTTATCAGTAAAATATTATATAATTATAGTAAGAATATACGTAGAGGAGTGATAGAAATGAAAAGGAAAATTTATAGAATCTTTTTTGTAATATTATTTGTATGGGTTGTAGCTATGAATAGTAATGTGGTAAATGCAGACCTAGGCAAAGAAGTAGATCCTAGTATATTAAATCCAATTGTTACTAATCAAGGTAATGGCAAAATAAATAGTATGTTTAATACTATTTCTACAACAGTTGTTGTTGTACTTGAATCACTTGGTGTAGCAGGATTAGTATTTAATGGATTTAAGTATATGTCTGCAGGAGCAGAAGGAAAAAGCAAAATTAAAGAAAATATGATTTGGATATTATTTGGTATGCTTTTAATAACTAGTGCTGGTGCAGTAATTGGATTAATTTCTAAAGCTGGTAATCAAGCTATACCAAAAATATAGCAATATCAATTCAGTACCGTTACAATATTGTTAAAATATAATTAAAATATAATTAATTATAATAAAAAATAACTGGATATGCTATACTTTTATATAGTTAAAAGGTATTGAATAAATTAAAGGAAAGATGGTGAGAAAAATGAAAAAAAATATAAGATTAAAAAATATAATAAATGGTTTTAACATATTTCTTTTAGTAATGATTTTAATATCATCAGCTAATATGGTATTTGCAGCTAATAATGATTATAATTTTTGGAATGTCGCTAGTGATTGGTATAAACAAGGAGATACAAATACATATCTAGATGATAGTGTATTAAGCCAGATAGCAAACATTATTGAGATTGTAGGAACTGGCGTTATAGCGATTGCAACTGTAGTTTTAGGTATAAGATATATATTAGGAAGTGCTACACAAAGAGCTGATGTTAAAGATAATATGATAACATTACTTGTTGCATGCTTGTTCTTCTTTGGATGGTCAAATTTGAGAAACATCTTAATATCAGGTGTTACATTTACTGGTAATGGAGTAAGTAAGGTAGACGGAACATCGAAATTTAATATTTTTGATCCTACTTCACTTTCAGCAACACTTGGAAATGTGTTTGGAATCGTTTTAAATGTTGGTAAAGCTGTGGCTTTGATTGCAACTGTATATATTGGATTTAAATATGTATTATCAGGAGCAGAAGGAAAATCTCAATTAAAAGAAAAAGGAATAATGTACATAATTGGTATTATTTTAATATTCTCAACATTTAATATTGTTACATTTATTTCTAAAGCTGTAAATCAACTATAGATAAATTTATAATGGAGGTTTGATATGGGAAGATCATATACGGTTCCTAGAAGTGCTAAAGGAGAATCAAGAATTTTATATATTTTTACTTTAAAATCTTTTGGGATAACATTAGTTTTTGGAATAATTGGTTTTATAATTGTTTCATTAATTGGCCAAGTTACTGAAGTAGGTTTAGTCATTAAAGTAATTGTAACTGGAGTATTAGGAGGTTTAGGTTTCATAATAGGCTCTGCTAAAATTCCAGATAGCCCTATTATGGGACCTCTCCAAAAAGCTGGAAATGAAGAAGTCTTTGATATACTTTTAAGACTTGCTTCATTTGGAAAAAAGAAAAAAATATATTTATATGGACTAACTAGAGAAAAAAATGAGTTAAAACTAGACGATAAAAAAGCCAAAGGTGGTTCTTTGTCTAATTTCTTTAAATAATTTTATGAGGTGGAATAATAATGGTATATGTAATTATAGGTATAATAGCAATTATTTTAATGTTACTTTTTTTTATTGTAGTGTTACTTTTAACAAGAAATCAAGGTGGAACATTAAATACTATAGATAAAGATGGAAAAATTCTTGATGAAAAAGGGCAAATTGATAGAGAAGCAGCAGAAGAAGAAAAAAGTAAAAATAAAAAGAAGACTTCAGCAAGTACTACACAACAAAGTGCAAAAGATGCAATTAAAAGAGAAGATGTATTTAAATTTATGGAGTTTGATAGAGTACTTGATGGCATGATTGTACAAAAAAATGGGTCTAGATTTACTAAAGCAATAAAATGTAAAGGAATTAACTATGATCTTATGTCAGAGGTTGAACAATTAGCTGTAGAAGAAGGTTTTATTACCTTTTTAAATACTTTGAAATATCCAATTCAACTATATGTACAAGCACAAAATATTGACTTAAGACAAACAATTGGAGTATATGAAAAAAATGTTGAAGGATTAAAAAATGAATATAATGATATTAATAGTGAATACTCTAAGATTGCTAGTGCTTTTGATGTTGACGAAATAGAGTTACAAAGAGTTTCAAAAGAAAGAGATAGCATATCTAACGTGTACGAATATGCAGCAGATATGATAAAAAATGTTGAAAAAATGAACAGAAATAAAAGGATGTTACAGAGAAATTTTTATATTTTAGTTTCATATAATACATCTGAAATAACATCTGTTGAAAAATTTAACAAGAGTGAACTTATAGAAATGTGTTCTACTGAACTTACAACAAGATGTCAATCCATTCTTGGGGCACTTGCTTCTTGTTCTGTAAGTGGTAGTATACTTGATTCAAACGATTTAGCTCAATTATTATATAATGCATATAATAGAGATGACGCTTCTTTATTGAATATTAAGGATAGTCTTGATTCGGGATTCTATAGACTATATACTGTGTCAGAAGATGCATTTACTAAAGAGCAAGAAAAATTAGAACAATATTTAGATGATAGGGCAAGATTAAAAGCTCTTGAAGCAATAAAAGAAGCTGTTATGAGTAATACATATAAAACTCCTGCAATGGAACAATTAGAAGAAGAAGAAGAGACAAGCAGAAGAGCAACAAATATGATTAATCATGAAGATTATGAACCTGGATTTAAAAAACAGGTTAACAAAGTTATTCTTGATGACTTTAGAAATTCAAAAAAAGTGTTATTAGAAGAAGATGCTCGTGAAAAGGAAATCTTTAAAGAGCAATCAAAAAAAGACTTGGAAGAAATGGAATCAATAGAAAAGAGAGTTAAAGAATACGAAAATAAGAATATCAATAAAGTAGAAGAAGAAAAAAATAAAGAAGAGACTAATATTAGTAGTGATACTAATGCTAGTAATGAAAATTCGACTAATGATGTTGATATAGAGGCAAATTTAAATAATGATACTAATAATTCTTCAGCAAATGTCCCAAACATATATGACTTAAATAATGTTGATGAAGAAGATGAGAGTATAGTTTAATATTTTAGTGGGAGATGTATGATATGAGTGGAAAAAAGTTATCTAGAAAAGAACTTAGAAAATTAGAAGAACAATCAAAACAAAAAGAAAATTTAGTTACAGAAGAAAAGAAAGAAGTTAATAATTTGGAAAAAAACAAATCATCAATTCATGATTTGATTGCACCTTCTGGAATTGATTGTTCACATTTTGATTATCTTGAAATATTTTCTAAAATTTCAAGATTTGCAAGAACTTTTTATATAACTACAATACCTAGACAAGCAACTTTTCCTTATTTTTTAGCACCATTATATGAATTTGGAGATGCAAACACATCTGTGTATATTAATCCAATAAATGAAAGTGATTCTATTAAAGATTTAGGAAAGAGTATAGTTGATCTTGAATCAGAAAGAATGGTTGCAAATAATAGAGGAGATATAAATAGATTATCTGTATTAGGAACAAAACAGGCAGAAGCAGAAGATTTAAGAGATCAGATTGCAGCAGGGTACAATAAATTGTTTGATGCAACTATAATTTGTACTTTATTTGCGTATAGTAAAGCTGAATTAGATAAATATTCTGAAGTTTTAACTATGGAAGCATCTAAAAATCAACTTGGGCTAAAAACAGCATGGGCTCTACAAGAAGAGGGCTTTAAATCAAATTTACCACTAAATGATAATAGAATTTCAAGAAAACATACTTTTGATAGAGGCTCAATGGCTACAGTATTTCCATTTATAAACGCTGATGCTGGTATGAATACTGGTATTCCAATTGGAATTAATAAACAAACTGGTTTACCTTTAATTTTTGATAATTTTAGTAGTTCACTAACTAATTATAACATGGTTATATTTGGTAAATCAGGATCTGGTAAGTCTGTTACAATAAAAACTATAATGGCTAGATCTTCTGTTTTAATGGGCGTAGAAAATATGGTACTTGACGCAGAAGGCGAGTATAATATTGTGGCAAGCGCATTAAGAGGAATTAATGTTGAGATTTCTCCTACTTCTACTACAATAATAAATATTTTTGATATTGAAACTGAAGTTGTAAAAAATGAAATAACTGGTAGAGAGGTTACTGTTTTAAATGTTGAAAATAAAGTTGAAGATGTAACACAAGCGCTTCTTACTATGGCTAGAGGAGCAACTAAATCTGAGGAAGTTAATGAGTTAACAAAACAGATAATAGCTGAAATTGTTGCTGAAGAATATAAATCTAGAGGAATTACATCAGATCCAGATTCTTTATATGAAGATATACAAGAGGATGGTCTTGCAAGAGCTAAAAAAGAAATGCCAACAATAAGCTCATGGTATGAAAGATTAGTTAGAAAAAATGACGAAAATACAATTGAGACATATCAATATCACTTTGATTACTTATTAAAGGTTATGAAACAATATTGTAGAAAATTTAATGGTCAAATGGCATATTTTGATGGACAATCTACATTTGAATTATTAGAAAGTTGTCCATTTATAAATATAGATATATCTAAACTTGAAGAAAGATTTGCAAGACCACTTGCGCAACAAATTCTTCTTTCTTGGATATGGGAAAAATATGTTAAAAAGAATAGTGAAGATAAGAAAAAAGCAAGATCTAAAAGAGTTCTAATTGATGAAGCATGGATGCTTTTAGCTTATCCAGAAGCTGTAGATTTCTTAAATACAATGGCAAGGCGTGCTAGAAAAAGAAATGTTTCATTGACTGTTGTTTCACAGAAATTCCAAGATTTCTATGAAAATAAAGCATGTCAAGCAGTATTAACATCTGCAGAAACAAAATTATTCCTTGCACAAGATAAAGCTGAAATTCAATATTTAAAAGAAGTATTTAAATTAAGTGAAGGTGAAGCAAACTTTTTAATTACATGTTCTAGAGGTGAAGGATTAATTAAAATAGGATATAGTTCAGCAGTTATTGCTATACGACCTACTGAAAGAGAATTTGAGTTTGTTGAAACTAATCCACAGAAAATTGCTGCAATGAGAAATAAAAAAGCATTACAAAGTGAATAAGTAAAGGGGGAAAAAATGTGAAAAAAAGAAATATAGCAATTGTTTTATTAATAATTATTCTTTTAAACTTTTTGGCCCCTTCTATTGAACTTATGGCTTCCGTAAATAAAGACTACTATGATATGGAAACTAATGAAGATGTTGAAGGCTCTATAGATTCTTCATCTATTCTTTTAAGATGGATAGGGGAAATAGTTTATACGTTTTGTTATGGTATAGAGAATATGGGAGCAAAAATTGTACAAGCATTTACAGGAAAAGAGTTTTTCCCTTGGGCTGACAAAATTATTTTTAATACCATACCTATACTTGATATAAATTTTATTAATCCAGCTCCAGGTTCTTTAATGAAGTCTGCTTCTGGAACGGAAACTACAGTAGGTACAATAATTAGAAACATATATTTTACTAGTATGGCTATTGCTATTGGTTTTTTAAGTATAGTAATTGCAATTGCAGGTATTAGATTAGCATTTGCATCTATAGCTGCAGATAAAGCAAAATTAAAGGAAGCTATCGTAGGATGGTTAACGTGTTTAATATTAATATTTGGTTTACATTATATTTTATCATTTACTTTTTATTTAAATGAAAAATTAGTACAAGCTGCAAGCACTATAGCTAATAATGTATTGGAAAGTGCGAGTGATTCTGTTGTTAAAAAATTAAAAGTACAAGCAGATGAAAATAATGAGGCTGTCGTTGAATCTTTCCTTGCAATATGTGAAAAAGAAGCCTTAATTGATTCTATTCCAATTATTGGAGAGATTGTTGGATTTGCTAAGGAGTTTGTTAAAGGAATAGCTAAAGCTTTAGGAAAAATTTGGAGCTGGATAAAAGGTGAAGATGAAGAAACAACAGAAGATGAAATAAGTGTAGATACTTTAAATACGATGTATCCAGAAAAAGATGATTATTTAAATTATTTTAGAGATACGAGTAATGAGAAACTTCATAAACAGAGAATTGATGTTGCAGCATATATGTTGAAAAATAAATATTATAGAGCAAACTATTTAGATTGGATAAGTGGAAATGATACTAATTCTATAACAGAAGCAGGGCTTGTTGGTGTTGGAAAAAATATACTTATTACATGTAATGATTGCTTAGGAATTGTTGATACTGGATATAAAGCTTTAAGATCTTTGTTTACATCTGTTCAACTTGTTGTTTATCAAGGTAGTGATGATGGTAAGCCTTTTAAATCGGTAGCTGAAGCTGTTAAAAGAGAAGATCTTCCTGATGGTGCTGATACGTCTTCATTAGATACTCAAGCAAATGCGTCTCAACTAGATGCTGAAAAAGGATATTTATATGCACTAATTAATTCTACTGAAGATTATAATAAGATGATTGCAGATTGCGACAGGGAATTAATAAAAGCTCAAGCAGATTTAAATAAAGATGGCACTGATAAAAAAGGTTTAAAATCTAAAATATTTGCTCTTAATTTACAAAAATTGTATGCAGGTGCATATTATGAGTATATTTATGAAGGTGAAGACAAATACGTACCTAGTGCATCTGATACGATTTCATCTTTAGGTGATTATTTTAGAGAATCTTCTTGGTATGTTGATACTGCGAATGGCGATTGGGCACCAACAAGTATGAATGTAGTTAGTTCAATTTGCTATGGAATATTTATAATACAATCTTTAATGTTTTT
>CANCXL010000041.1 GCA_947381905.1 uncultured Clostridiaceae bacterium
AGGAATAAAGACATTGTCCCCTCAAGCGAATATCCTGCCTTTTTTAGAAGATCTTTTTCATTTTGTATATACCAATCTATATCTTCTCTTGAAATCTCTTTAAAATATACATCTGTTACGCAAGAGAATGTTACGGTTTTATTATTTTTCTTATCTATAATTGTAACTCCTGTTATCCCTTGATTTTTTGATCCACTAAGTTCCATTAAGTTATTTTTTGCTTCCTCTATTGTTTTTGGCTTTTCATATTTTTTCCCATCTTTATATATTATTGAGTCTGCAGCAATAATTAGTGAGTCTAAATTTGTTACCTTTTTTAATACATTTAAAGCTTTAATTCTTGAAAGCTCTTCAACATATTCTGTTGGGTTTTCTTTATTTGAATGTTCTTCCTCATCGCTTACTACTACACTATATTTTAAGTTAATACTATCCATTATTTTTCTTCTTGTAATTGAAGATGATGCAAGTATAATATCCATACTCTCGCCTCCACTATTATTATATCAATAGTAGAAAAATTGTCAAATATTACTAATAAATTCAAACAATTTGCATAAAATAATATAGAAAGGGTTGACAAGTATAAACTATTGTATTATAATAAAAGAGCGTTAAGAATCGCGGGGTGGAGCAGTTGGCAGCTCGTCGGGCTCATAACCCGAAGGTCACAAGTTCGAGTCTTGTCCCCGCAACCATAATTTGAGGCTTTTAGCCTCTTTTTTTATTTCTTGATATTAGTGTAAGCTTAATTACTGCTTACACTTTTTTTACTTATACGAAATTCTATATGGTGTCTTTGAAAAAGATGCCGATCATTTTTTATCTTTTATTGAAACAGAACGTATATACATGTTAGCATGTAAAGAATCTGACAGAAAAATATATAAAACTGAAATTAATAATCAGCTGGAATATATATTTAATAGAATAAAAGAAGAAGATGCTCCAGACGCATCTTCTAAAATTGTAGAACTACTTAAGACAACAAATGGTCTTTTAAAAGACTAACAATTAAGTAGAATACTACAATATAATTATAACACATTAAGGGAAAGGTGTCAAAAAATAGGTAATAATTTTCCTAAGAAGGTAGTCAATAAAAGGCTACCTTCTAATTTTTTTATTTAAAGCTACCCAACATTATAAATATTATTTTTACATATATAATCAACTTATATATTCTTGTTTTCACTTATATTTTCAATTATTTTTATCATTTCATCTTCTTGCTCTTCCATTTGCTTTAGTAATTCAACATGCACTTTTGCCCTTATTAAGTTATGATTTGCTATATTTTTATCTACTCCAAAGTATATGTCTCCATTTAGATAATCTGCTAAAAATCTTATTGCATTTTCATATGTCATCATCCATACTCCAAGGGGCAATAAATTAAGTTCTTCTTTTGTAATTATATCTTTAGTTTGACTTAAAAATCCTTTTGTATAACTTTCAAATCTATTAATATCTATTAGTACTTTAGATAAATCTTCCTCATCTTCTTTTGCAGTAGTAATTCCTGTTCTTAATCCTTCTCCAAAATCATATACAAGAGATCCTGGCATTACTGTATCTAAATCTATTAAGCATACCGATTTATTTGTATCTTTATCGAAAAGAATATTACTAAGTTTTGTATCGTTATGTGTTACTCTTAAAGGTATAACATTTTTTTGCAATTTATTTATAATTATACTTGTTTTACTAAGTCTTTCTTCTTGTGTTAAAAACTCTATTGTATCTTTTGCTAAATTAAATCTTTCTTTTCTAATGTTTAAATTTTCTTCATTTAATAAAGCTTCTTTTAACTGCTTTACTCTATTTGGAGTATTGTGAAAATTAGGTATAACCTCATATAAATTTTGAGCTTCAAATCCATCCAAATATCTTTGAAACTTTCCCACAGCCTTTCCTGCTTCAAAAAGCATATCTAAGCTTTCTGTTGTAAGATATGTTGTAGTATTATCTATGAATTCTTCCATTCTCCAATTTTTGTTATATATATCATCTTGCGCATTATCTATTGTACCTATTACTTTAATAGTAATTCTTTCTGTTGCCTCTTTATTTTCTTTTGCTTTTTTTATTATATACTCTGTAACCTTTTTCATATTTTTCATTAATTCTGGTAAATTAGGAAAAACATCTGTATTTACGTATTGTAATATATATTTTTTATATTTATTATTTTCCGTTTTATATTCTACAACGTAAGTCTTATTTATATGCCCACTACTACATTCATCAATATTAGTAATATTCCCATCGATACTAAATTTTCTAGCAATTTTTATTAAATCTTGTTTGTTCATACATAACCCCTTATATACATTTTATCATTAATACATCATCAATAACTTACTTAATATTTTCTATCTGTTCTTTTGTAAGCCCAGTTATTTTTATTATCATATCGATGTCAATATTATTATCTAACATTTTTTTAGCAACATCTTTTTTGCCTTGTTCACCACCTTTTTTTATTCCATCTTCTATCCCTTCGTCATAGCCTGATTCTCTTAATGCATTTTGGTACCTTATTGCTCTTTGTCTTTGGTATGCTCTTTCTATTTCTTCTTCATTATCATTTAATCTATCTAATACTTCTTTTGCTTTTAATATTTTATCGTTTTCTTTCATAATACTTTCCTCCAAACTCTCTGGAGATGTTATAAATCTACACCAGTTTAATAATGCCTTTTCTTTGTCACTAATATCTATAACTTTATCCAGATTATTTAAATTAATTATATGAAATTCAAGTTTTGATGTCAATATGATATCTGAATGTTTTTCTTCTCTTATATTCCATTTTGTATGAAACTCATCTATCTCTTTTAATTCTTTTATATCAAAGCAAGTTAATAATATACATACTGTTCTTTGTGCTATATCATATTTATCTCCTCTTTTTATTCCTTCATCATACTTTTTTGCCCAGTATTCAAGTATTCTTTCTGTCATATACATTTTTATTATACCTCCCTTTTGGTAATACAATAGCTATTCTTATTACAATAATGATTATAATTACTCCTTATTTTAATGTAAATACTTTTGAGTTCGCCTTACATAACTAGTGTTTTCATAATTTTTACTATTGTAGAAAAAAATCCCTTCTATGGAATATATTACTTCCATAGAAAGGATTATACTTATTACACAATTTTTATTTCTTTGATTTTTTGTCTGTGTTCTTTTCTTTTTTAGCACTTTTATCTTGCTTTTTACTTGCTTCTTCTTTTTCTTTATCTTTTTGAAGTTCAGCAAATCTTTTTATTTTCATAGTAGTTGTTTTTTCAAACTCATCTTTTTTAATTTCTAAATATTTAATTGCCTTATATGATGTTAGTCCTTTATTAACTTTTTTTACTTCATCCCAGATAAGATTATATATTTCATCTTCTGTCATATTATCTTTTACGTTTTCTTTTATATATTCATAATTTGGTATTACCTTAAGAGAAACAGTTAAATCATCTTTTTCTCCTTTACCATATACCATACATTCAGATATATATGGTATATCTTTTTGAAGAATTAACTCAATTTCTTCTGGGTATATATTTTTACCATTAGCTGTTACTATAACATTTTTTGAACGTCCTGTTATATAAATAAAACCATCTTTATCTTGATATCCTATATCTCCACTATTAAACCAACCATCCTTTATTACTTCATTAGTTGCTTCTTCATTTTCATAATATCCAAGCATAAGTGTTGAGCTTTTAATCCAAACTTCACCCTCACCATCTTCATTTGGATTCTCAATTTTAACTTCTGCACAAACTACTGGCTTTCCAACAGATCCTACTCTTGGATCTGCTTCTGGAGTAAGAGCTGCAATTGGTGCTGTTTCTGTAAGTCCATAACCTTGTAAGAAAGTTATACCAATATCTTCAACCCATTTTCCTATTTTTCTATCTATTGGAGCTGCAGCAGAAACTATTATTCTTAAGTTTCCACCTAAATTCTCATGAATTTCTGCAAACACTTTTCTTTTAATATCTATTCCTACCATTTTTAGCGCATTAGTTACATGGATCATTGAGTTTACTAAAGTCTCTTTACCACTCTTTTTAATGTTTTGAGTTATCTTCTTATATAAGCTCTCTATTAAAAGTGGTACAGCAAGCATAGCAGTAGGTTTAGACTCTTTAAGATTTGGAACAATATATTTTAATCCTTCACATACTGCAACAGATGCACCTTGAGAAAACGGATATAAGAATCCGATTGTAGATTCATATGTATGGTGAAGAGGTAATACAGAAAATAGTCTATCTGTTGGTTTTAGATATACATAGCACTGACATGCATATACATTTTCTGTTAAGTTTCTATTACATACCATAACACCTTTAGCAGCAGATGTTGTTCCAGATGTAAATATTAATACTTTGAATTCGTCTTTATCTATTTTAGTATCTAAAACTGCATTATTGCCATTTTCATATAGCTTTTTACCAATACTTTTAATATTATTAAAGCCTACATCTTTTCCTTTTAATTCGTTATCTGCATACATTTCAATATAGTAATCTACTGTGTCTACTTTATCTCTTATACTATCTACTAATTCTTTTTTTCTTTTTGAATAGATAATCGCTGATGCTCTAGATCTTTTAACAAGATTTTCAAACTCATTTGATGGTAGTTCTTTATCCATTGGTATTGCAATTATACCAGAGCATAATAATGTCATATATGAAACATACCAATCATAAGTTGTTTCGCTTACTATTACAACCCTTTTTCCTCTTAAGCCTAAATACTCAAGTAATCCTGTTCCAAAACTTAATACATCTTCTCTAAACATTCCATATGTTATCTCTTCATATTTGCCTTTATGATCAAACTTTTCTGTTACTAATACATTATCCTTAAATTTTTCAGTTACATCCTTAAAACAATCTTGCATAGTTTCGTATCTAGTTGCAGGTGGTATTGGATCTCCTGGTTTATATTCTTTTTGTTTGCCTTTCTTTTTTGCTTCCTCTGTTAAATCATCTATTTTTTCTATATTCTTCATTTTAAATTTAGGAAATTTAAAATCTGGTACTTTAAAATCTCTTAAACTCATTTTATGTACTCCCTTTCTCTTTTTAATCCTTTAATATTATACTATTAGTTATTATTCATTGTCAATTGACCAAGTGGTCGACAGATCTATATATTTGCGATTTTTTTATATAATATTTATATTATTTTGTAAACTTTATAATATTTTTTAATTTATATATTGACAAATAGAGTGAAAAATGATATCATTGTGTACTCGCAAATGATTTGCGTATTTTTTTAGGAGGATAAAATGTTAGATATAATTACTGAAACGATTGTTGATAGTATAAAAATACTACCTTTTCTGTTCTTATCTTATTTATTAATTGAATATATAGAACATAAATCGTCTCAAAAATTACAAAAAGCATTATCTACCTCTGGTAAATATAGTAAAGTAGCTGGTGGTTTACTAGGTATTTTACCACAATGTGGATTTTCTGCTGTAGCAGCAAATCTTTTTTCTGGAAGATTGATTACAATAGGAACGCTTATATCTGTATTTCTTGCAACATCAGATGAGCTTATACCTATTATGATTTCTCATCCAGAAATGACAAAAGACTTGGTAATAATACTTCTAGTTAAACTACTAATTGCAATTATAGCTGGTAGCATAATTGATGGCGTACTAAACAAAAGAAAAAAGAAAGAATCTAAATATGATGAACATGAAATGCATGAACATGTCCATGAAATATGTAAGGATTGTGACTGTGAGCATGGAATGATTAAATCTACTATTCGTCATACATTAAGTATCTTCTTCTTTTTATTAATTATTACATTTGGTATTAATTTAATAGTTGAATTTATTGGAGAAGAAAACTTTTCAAAAATCATTCTTTCTGGATCAATATTCCAACCTTTTGTTGCAAGTATTATTGGACTAATACCAAACTGTGCTGCATCTGTGCTTCTATCTTCTTTATATATAGAAGGTACTTTAAGTTTAGGATCAATAATTGCTGGACTTTCTACTGGTGCTGGAGTTGGTAGTATAATACTATTTAAGACAAATAAAAATATTAAAGAAAATCTAAAGATTTTAGGACTTGTATATATTATTGGTGCTGTTTGTGGAATTATAATAGATATAGTATTGAGGGTGATATAATAAATATGAAAAAAGACTTTATTTTTGATGTAATAAAAAATTCGACAAATTCATTAACTGCTGAGGAAATATACAATGATGTTTCACAAAACATAGATGTTAATCTATCTACTGTTTATAGGACATTAAATAATTTAGTGGATAAAAATCTAGTTACAAAAGTTGTTCGTCAAGACAAAATTGCATACTATGAGCTTGCAAATGACGAACATAAACATTATCTTATTTGTGATAAATGTAACAATGCATATCCAACTGATATGTGCGATTTAGATAAAATTGCAAGAAAAATAAAAAGAGAAACAGGATTTAGTATTACAGGTCATACATTAGAGTTTCACGGGATTTGCCCAGAATGTAGAGAAAATGCTTAAACAAAGCATTTTCTTTTTTTGTAAATAATGGTATAATTCTAACTGGTGATAATAATGACTAAAAAAGAAAAATTAGAAAAAATAGATAAACTACATCAAGCATATATTGAAGGAAAACTTGGTGGTGAAATAATGCCAGAAGATGCAAACCCTGGTTTTGAAAAATCATCTATGGAAAATTACTTATACTTTACTCTTCCTATGGCACTAAATTACCAAAGAAATTCATATAAATTATGGGAAGCAGCAAAACTTACATATGAAGATCCTAGTACTTCATTTATATTTGACCCTAAAAAGGTTCTCTCTTCTACTTTTGAGAATGTACAACAAGCTTTAATAAAATATAGAGTTGCTCTACAAAAAGAAAAACAAACACAAATATGGATTAAACTATGTGAAACTATAGAAAATCTTCTAGATGGAGATATAAGAAATCTGTTTAAATTCTGTAATAATGATGTTGAAAAAATTAGAAACTACATGCAAATAGAACATAAAAAAGATTTTCCATACTTATCTGGAAATAAACTATGTAATTACTGGATGTATGTTATTTACCAATACACTGATACAAAATATATAAATAGAGAAAAATTAACTATTGCACCAGATATACATGTAATGCGCTCTAGTGTAAAACTTGGTGTAATTACTCAAAAAGATTTTGAATCTTCAAATGGACAATTAACTTGTATAAACAATTGGAATAAGCTTCTTAAAGGTACTAAATATGCTCCAATAGATATTCATACTCCACTTTGGCTTTGGGGTAGATCTGGATTTAAAGATGTTTAATAATAATTAAAGAGTAGTAAAATATTTTACTACTCTTTTTTAAGCGAAAAAATAAGATTTCATCAAGAAATCTTATTAAATACTGGTAGCGCCAATAGGAGTCGAACCTATGACCTTTCGGGTATGAACCGAACGCTCTAGCCAACTAAGCTATGGCGCCAAACGTAACTTAAAAACCATCTTTAAGTTTCAAGCTACGAGAATTATTATACACTATTAATTACTACTTGTCAATAAGTATTTTAAAAATATTATCATTTTAATTTTTCGTCAAAATATGGACTCTCTTCTAATAAATTTTTAAAGTGCAATTGTTTTTCTGCCTCATATGCAACAATTGCTACTGCATTAGATAAATTTAAAGATCTTATGATATCTCTCATTGGTATTCTTGCTGCATTTTCAAAATTTTCTAAAATAAAATCTTCTGGAAGTCCTCTTGTTTCTGGTCCAAATACTAAATACGCATCATCTTCATACTCTACCTCAGAATATGTCTTTTTAGATTTTGTAGATAGTAAATATACTTTCTTTCCTTTAGTCTTCTCTTTAAAATCGTTAAGATTTTCATATTCAACTATTTTTACTTTATCCCAATAATCTAGTCCTGCTCTTTTCATATTCTTTTTTACTGCAGCATCTGATGTATCAAATCCATATGGCTTTACCATATGAAGTGTTGCACCTATTGCCGCACATGTTCTTGCAATATTTCCAGCATTTACTGCAATTTCTGGTTCTACTAATACTATATTTAATGCCATTATTCTTTTCCCTCCATTATTGCTTTTACTTTTTCTTCTAGTACTTCATCATAATCTATCCAGTCTTTTACATCTATTACCTTATAACCACATTTAGCATTCTTGTCCTTAACTATAACTTTGTCTATTCCTGCATTTATTACAACTCTTTTACACATACTACATGAATCTATATAATCTAATACTTCTCCAGTTTTAGCATCACGTCCAACCATATATAGTGTTGCGCCTATTGTATCCTTTCTTGCAGCGGAAATAACTGCATTTTGCTCTGCATGAACAGATCTACATAGTTCATACTTTTCTCCACTTTTAATGTTTAATTTTTCTCTTGCACAAAATCCAAGGTTAATGCAATTTTGTCTGCCTCTTGGAGCGCCTGTATATCCAGTAGAAATTATTTCATCATTTTTTACAATTACAGCTCCATAGTTACGTCTAAGACATGTTGCTCTTTTTAGTACTGTATCTGCAATTTCTAAGTAATAGTTTATTTTATCTATTCTTTCCATTTTTATCCCCCTCTATTAAAATACTAAATCTATATTTTTCTTTAATTCTTCTGTTATAAATATGTACATCTGTAATGTCTTATCTTCAT
>CANCXL010000042.1 GCA_947381905.1 uncultured Clostridiaceae bacterium
TCTTTTTTAATGGTAGCGAGAGGGGGATTCGAACCCTCGACCCACTGGGTATGAATTAAATTTGTTGCAATTTATAAAAATATATATTATACTCTTAATATCCTTTCTAAAAGGAAATCTTTAAGGAAGGAGGCAAATTATATGCACAACTTAATCAAAGTTTTAATTCTTCTTATTATCTATAAATTATTAGACAATAAAGAAGATTAAACAATTAGAAAGACTAGGAAGGTTCAGTTCCTAGTCTTTTTAAACAAATTATTGCACAACTTGTTTTACTTATAAGCTACACTTATTATAGCTTATATTTTATTATATGTCAAATTTTTAATTTTAATCTTCTAAAATTGTTATTATTTTTCCATTTTCTCTTTTTATTTTTTCAGTTGTATTTATTATTGTTTCTTCTCCTTCATTTAATATATATTTTGCTATGCAAAATTCACATATTCTATCTTCTTCTAATTCTTTTCTTTCTTTTAGTATACAGTTATTTTCATATCTTTTGTCATAATAAATGCAATTTTCTTCCATTTTATTCTCCTTTTTCTTTTATATAATTTTTTATTATGTATTCAATTATTTCGCTTTCACTTATTTCTAAGGCTTTAAATAATAATATTTTTGTTTCTAGATTTGGAAAACATTCTTTTTTTTCAATTCTTATTAGTTGTCTTAAACTTATATTTGCTTTTTCTGCAAGTTGCTGTTGTGTCATATTTTTTTTAATTCTTATTTTTTTAAAATCTTCCATAATTGAATACCTCTTTATTATATTAATATGATTTTTTTATTTTGTATATTGACATCATGTCACATTTTTGCTATTATTTTATTGACATCATGTCATAATTAGGAGAATTTTTATGGAACAAGAGAAAAAAGACTGCTTTGCATATAGAACAACAGAAACAGTCGGGCATTACTGTTCAGCCCTAAAAAAACTATATTGCGAAGATGAAGAATGTAAATTTTATAAGAAAAAGGAGAAAGAAAAATGCAATTAGTAGGAAAATTCAACTTTTTAAAAATTGAAAAAGGACAAACAAGACCAAAAGATGGAGAACCAGTCAAAAACTATTTAATAGTATCATTACTAGACGACAATAAAAATTTATGTAGATTTTTTGTATTTAATAACGAATTATTTAAAAAATTAATTAATTCAAGTTTCAATTGCTATCAAGAAGTAATAGCAACATTAGACGTTTCATATTTTAGAGAAAATTGGAACGTACAATTACAAGATTTGGTGATTTCAAATGGAAAATAATGAAGAAATTCAAGAAAAAGAATTAAATAATGAAGAAAATCAAATCCCAGAAGAAATTGAAATATCAGCAGAATATACAGAAATCACAAATAAATTAGATGAAGTAATTTATTATCAGCAACATAACTATAGCTTAAGTATTATCACAGTTTCTTGCTTTGCTGTAGCATTAGCAATATATATAATGTATCGCTTTATTTCAAGTTTCATCGAATTCTAAAATATTTCCATTTTAAAAGCAAAAATGGGATGACCCACCCGAGCGAAAGGAGCGAGGGCAAGTTCTTTGGGGTTGTGAGCGTAGCGAAGGAAAGGGGTTTACCCCTTTAAATGCAAAAAAAGGCTTTTAGTTTTGAGCCATAATCAAAATATACAAAAGATAAAAATTTAAATTACAAAAGAGAAAGGAGAAAAATGCTATGAATGAAGTTTTATACAAAGTTACAGCAGATACAGTTGCTCCAATTACAACATCAATTACAAGTGCATTAGGAGTATTAATGCCAATAGGTATTGGTATTATGGCAACATTTATTGGTATTGCTATAGTTAAAAGAGTAATTTATACATTCTTATAATATTTAAGTATGTATGCCTAAAATACTAAATACGTAATCACAAAAGAGAGTTGCTAAAAATATTGTAACTCTCTTTATTTTTAAGAGAAAGGAGAAAAATTATGAAACTAAAAAATAAGATATTAATTACTTTTTTAATAATAATAGCACTATTTCTATTACAAAAAAATAATTCATATGCTACAGTAAATTTTACAGTAGGAGAACATACCTATAAATTTAAAGAAGAAACATCAGCTGGCTTTGATACTTCTACCTATAATTATTTAATTTACTCAAATTATTATGGAGAAGATAAAGTTCAATTTAAAATTGTCTATTGGTATAAAGAAGACTATTTAAAACTTGCTTATTATGGAACTAATAACGAATATGCTAGATTTAATATAGAAAGAAAAACATCAAGAACTAAAGATTTATTTATGGATTATACTGTTGGAACTACAACAATAGGAACTACAAACGAACTTTCTTTTACTCAAAAGCCTTCTTTTTATGATACTTCTAGTGATATTTATTGTGATTATATGAATATTTTTTTAGCAGATATAGTAACAACTACACAAGATTTATATTTAGATGATAACCTGGTTTTTCAAAAACCAGTGGTAGGACAGATTGGGTTCCTGGCACTGGAACAGATATACCCAACCCAAATCCAGGAGACAACCAAGGAAACACTGGCGACGATAATACCGATAGCGATACTGGTATTCTCGGCTTTGTTAAGTCCATTCTTGATAAAATTAGTAATATACCATCACTTATAGCAGAAGCATTAAAATCGTTTTTTCAAGGTATTCTAGACGGAATTACAGGCTTTGCAGAAGCAGTTGCATTTTGTTTTGAAAAATTATGGGAGTTCCTGGGCGATATATTAGATTTCTTATTAGATGTATCTAAATTTGTACTAAATTTTTTTGGAGAATTATTACAATTTTTTAAAAATATTTTTTTACCTACACCAGAACAATGGGCAGAAATCAAATCAAGCTATCAAGATTTAGGTATAACAATAGAAAATCATATACCATTTTGGAGTTTTATAAAATCGACTTTAATAGATGCTCAAGATACAGCAGTTTTAACAAATGATTTTTTAATAATAGAAATCCCATCATTTAAGTACTTTGGTGGACAAACAGAAAGTAAAAAATATATAGATGTACTTGAAGCTTATGAACCTTATAGAATTCAAATAAGAGGACTACTTCTTTTAATAGTATATGTCTGTGCATTTGTATATATAATTAAACTTGTTACAGATTATAAGGCTAATGTAGATGGTTCTAACGGAGCAGACAACTTAAAAGCTGGAAATAGATTAAAAGATTAGGAGGTGTTTTTATGATAATATATAAACTTTTACAGGCTTTCGATACAGTTTTAACCTTTGTATTTAGCTTAATTCCAACAATAGAAACACCAGTATGGCTTTTAACACATTTACCAGAAATATTTAGAATGATTTTTTCTTTTAATTATTATTTACCAATAGTAGAAGCTTTTGGAGTTGTAGTTTTTCTAATTACTGGAACTATGTCTTATAAAGTAGCAAAAATATTATTAAATAAGGCTGGTCTAGATATAACAAAATCTTAGTTTCAAAAAAAGCGACTTTATGTCGCTTTTGAAAAGATTTTATCGAAAGGATTAAATAACAAATGATAATAAAAATAATAATACTTTTAATATTAATAGGATTTTTCTTTGTAGATTTAAAATCAAATGGATATTTGCATAATTTTATAATAACTTTTATATTTGCAATTCCATATTCTATAAAAGATTTTATATTACTTAATAAAAAAGAATTTAGAGGATATGGCTTTCACTTATATTGTGGACTAGGTGGAAGTGGTAAAACTCTTTCAATAGTAAATTATTTATTATTATTACGTAGAAAATATCCAAAATTAAAAATATATACAAACTTCTATTTTACAGAAGGAGATGGAATAATAAAAAATTGGTCAGATTTAATAAATATAACAAATTACGAAACTATTGAAATAGATGAAAGTGAATATAAAAGATTATGTTTTTTAAAACCTAGAAAAGAAGAAAAAGAGTTCTATAAAAAAGAAGTAGAATGTTTAAATGAAGAAACAGGAGAAATACAAAAAATATTTAAATATTATAAAATCATAAATCATGGTGTAGTATTTGGCTTTGATGAAATACATATGACCCTTTCTTCAGATAATTGGAAATCAAGACCAGATGACTTGCTTTATTATATCAGCCAACAACGAAAAATGCATAAACAAATAGTAGCAAGTAGTCAAGTATTTACAAGAATAGATAAAACACTTAGAGAACAAACAAACTTTGTTGTAGATTGTAAATCTTTTCTTATGGGTAGACTTTGTAGCAATAAGTATTATTACACAGAAGAATATTTGGCAAATGATGAGAAGAAAGACAAAGGACCACGTAAACGTAAATTTAAAAAATATAGAATATTCATAGCAGTAGATAAAATAAGAAATGCTTATGATACAGAAGAAATAATGAAAGAACTAAAGCTTGGTAAGTCTAAAGAGTCACAATTAACAGACTTACTTATAGACGCATTAAAAAGTAAAGAAAATTAATTAAGAAAGGATTATTATTATGTCATATTTTTTATTATTATTTTATTTTGCTTTTGTTTCAATATCACTTCTTTTTTTTTCAGTATTAACTGATATTAGGTCTTATTTAAAATTACTTGTAAAATATATTTATGAAGATGAGGAGGAAAAATAAAATGATGTTTTTATTAGGATATATAGCAGGATTAGTAACAATGTTTATAGTAGTAAGCTACTATTTAAATCAAGCATCAAATGGAAAATTATCAGAAAAATTTGATATTAAACAAGATAATAAATAAATTAAATAATTATAATTAAAAAATAATTAATAAAAATTAATAAAATATATATCATCATTTTAACAGTCTTTTTCGGGTTGGTTCGGATACCCCTTTTTATATATTTCTTTTTTATTAAATTTGTATTATTTTTATGCCGAGAAAATCCTTTATAATGAGGAAAAAAGTATTAAAATGTAGACGTTAGTCACATCTACAACGGATTACATTCATTACTGGTGTAGGGGCTCTCTATACATCTAATACTTTTTTAGAGGCTCGTTGTAAAGGAGGAATTGGAATAAATCTATAATACAACTTTAAATAAAATACTACTTAAAATTATAATGGGGTGGCGAAAAAGGAAACTGTTAAAATGAAATAAAAAATAATTAGCAATTATCAAATGAGATTGCTAATAAAAATAGGAGGGTTCTTAGTAACACCCTCCCAACGTTCGCCTCGCGAACTAATTTTATAATTTAGGAGTAAAAATATGATAGATACTATTAAAATTTTTACAATGATTACAAAAGAAATTTATAACAAAATCTTAAATATTTCTATTGTAAAAACTTCTTATAGGAAATCTACAGGAGAAATATTTTACGAAATAGTAAATGATAAACTAGAAGGCTCATTTTCAAGTAGTATCTCTGTACGAGTTGGTACAGGTGCTAAATATAATTTTTTAAATCATTATTATATAGAAATCGAAGGAAGCCTTCACAAGATAGTCAAGGGCTATAATGCAATAAATGGATTTTACAATATTTATAATGTATCTCAAATATTAATTAAATTAGTTGAGGAATATTATAATATAAAACTTCCAAAATTTCAACATTGGTTTTTGCAGAGGGTAGATATATCAAAGTGCTTCGACCTTGAAGATAACGAAAATGTGAGAAATTATATAAATAATTTATCACATTGCAGTTATCCCAGGAGGAATATAAAGCATTATCAAGATGAAAGTATATATATGAGTGGTACTAGTACAACATTGAAAATATATAACAAAGTACTTGAATTCAAGAAACATGATTATAAGAAACTTTTAGATAATGGCTTTAATGTAATAAATTTTAGTAAATTAATTGATGGCTTTGTTAGATTTGAATGTGAGATTAAGAAAAAGAAATTAGAAAAGATATATAATAAGAAATATATAAGAATAAGAAACGTAAATTATAAAGAATTAGATAAAATATGGAGTGATGAATTTATGAAATTAATTAAATTTTTTGAAACAGATTTAGAAAAAGTAAAAGACAAAAGAAAAGTAGAAAGCAGACTAAATACAATGTACAAGCCAGCTCTAGCAACTAGCTTATACAACTTTTATATATCTATTTGTGTAGATGGCTTAGATAGTGTCAAAAAACGCACAGGAAAAACTACCTATTACAAGTATATTAAGTGCTTAAAACAAGCTAATATAGATTTCTCACAACAATTTGATGTAAATTTTGAGGACAAGTATATTGATTTTAATCCATTTGACTATCCAGAGGTAATATAATATGACAATACAAGAAACATTAAATAAATTTATAAATTATCAACTTTCTATTGGAAATACTCAAAAAACAATACAGTCTTATACAACACATATTAATCAATTTATTACATATAAAGATAATTCATCTATAGAAGATGTAAATTATAATGATTATGAAAATTATATTATATATCTTCGCTCCAAAGCTATTACTAGCGTAACTATACATTCGTATGCACAAAGCTTAAAAACTTTTTTTCATTATTGCCACGAAAATGGATTTTTACGAGAAGATATATTTTCACGAATAAAATTACCTAGATACAAGAAAAAAGCTATAGAAATTCTATCTAGTAAAGATATAGATATATTATTAGATTACTTTAACCCATATACATTTCAAGGTGCAAGAAATAAATTAATAGTAGTACTTATGCTAGACAGTGGACTTCGCTTAAATGAGGTATTAAACTTGAATTTAATTGATTTTTTTCTTGAAACTAATTTAATAAGAATTAATGGAAAAGGTCAAAAACAAAGATATGTCCCATTAACAAAACAGATATTATCTGCATATAATCAATATTTAAAATTTTTTGAATTTAAATTTCCACCCCTGGGACAAATCTTTGTTGACAATAATGGATTTCCAATAAATCAAGAATGTGTAAAATCTTTTTTTAGAAGAATGAGAAAAACTTTGGATATGCCTAAATTGCACCCACATTTACTTAGACACACTTTTGCTACTATGTTCTTACTAAATGGGGGCGACCCACTATCACTACAACTAATATTAGGTCATACAACCCTAACCATGACCCAAAAATATGTTCACTATGTAGCAGAAATGCGATTAGTAGAACAGATGAGATATAGCCCATTGAGCAACAAAAAAGAACCTTGAAAAAGGTTCTTTTTTAATGGTAGCGAGAGGGGGATTCGAACCCTCGACCCACTGGGTATGAA
>CANCXL010000043.1 GCA_947381905.1 uncultured Clostridiaceae bacterium
TAAGGCTGTTTGTAAAACGTGGACTTGAAGGAAAATACAGCAATAATATTGGAGATCTCATACTCGCAGACATCGAAGAGAAAATAAAAGAATTGTCAATAAAGTACGGTCTTGATTACGAAAAGAACGTGAGGGTTCCTATGTTGGACAGGGCTGTTAGTTTTGTGTTGGAGAATGCAATAGACCCCAAGATTATTATTGACGTTTCATATAGTGTAACTACATCAAGTGCACAAGGCGACAAAAAAAATGCCGCAAGAAAAACAGAGGAAGTTCAAAAACGTAATAAGGATTCAGGAAATAGTTTTATTTATATTAATTTTCTGGATGGTGCCGGATGGATAGGTAGACAGGCTGATATGCGAGAAATACATCGCTGTTCTGATTATGTTCTAAATTTTAATAATATTAATTTGCTTGAAGATATTATTGCTGATTATCCGATTAGTTATTTTTCTGATGGGGAAACAACCAAAGAGGAACTAATAGAGGTTTTAAATAGCTTTTATCCAAAACAAAAGCAAGAAGAACTAGGTGTAATAGGAATTAGAATTGAACGTATATAATTAAAAAAAGTATCAAGTTATATCTTGATACTTTTTAATCTATTACTTTATTTCCGTTTTCTTTTTTCCATCCAGGAATTTCTGAACGCATTATTGCGCCTATTAGATTTTCTCTAACTTTAGGAATATCTTTTCTTAAATTAAATACTAATTCTTTCATATATTCTCGTTTTGTAAATCCATCTTTTGGACAACATTTTCCCATTACTGGAAAGTTCATTTTTCTACTTAAAGCTCGTGTTTCTTTTTCATAAACATAAATCATAGGACGAATTACAGTAAGACTTCCTTTACCAAAATTTGTTACTGGAGCAAAAGTAGTAATATTTCCGTTTAAACACATATTCATAAATAGAGTTTCTATAACATCATCTAAATGGTGTCCAAGAGCTAATTTATTACAGCCATGTTCTGTTGCAATTGTATTTAACATACCTCGTCTTAGATTTGCACATAAAGAGCATGGATTTTTTTCTTGTCGTATATTAAATACAATATTAGATAAATCTGAATGATATATTATATATTCGATATTTAGTTTTTTACATAACTCTTCAAGTTTATCTGTTTTAAAAGATTCACTATCTGGATGTATTGTTATTGCTATAATATCAAAATGTTTTGGATAGAAACGTCTTAATGTATGTAGTGCATAAAGGAGAGTAATACTATCTTTACCACCAGAAAGAGCTATTGCAATTTTATCTCCTTCTTCAATCATATTATAATCATCTATTGCTCGTCTTAGGCGACCAGTTATTGTTTGTAGCATTTTATTCCTCCATAATAACAAGATTTAGTTTAACATAAATATACTTAAAAATCAAGATAATACAACATTATGATATACTACAACTTGTATTTTTGGATAAAAAATTGTATAATAGAAATGTAGATATTATTGGATATCTAAATGTCTTTCAAGTTGAGAATTATATCTTCAATTGCATATAGTAAAATATCTTTTTCGCTACTTGATGTAGTTAGATTTCTTTTTTTTGCTAAATGCACTAAAGCATATACATTCTCTTTGATTTTATTTAAATCATTGATACTAACGCTTACAACAGTGTTAGTATCAACATTTATATATACTAAAAATATAGAGAGAAAAAACTATGATACTATGCATCAAGGTAGAGTAATATCTACCTTGTTTTTATTTTAAAATAATGGTATAATTAAAATGTATATAGGGATTGCTGCTTTATAGACCTATATACTATGTACTTTTTCATGGAGTGGGTGAAAATCTACTCCAATTTGTATTTTTAGATAAAAAGTGATATAATAAAAGTGTATATAGGGATTGTCACTTTATAGACCTATATACTCGTGTTTTTTCAAGGAGTAGATGAAAATCTACTCCAATTTGTATTTTTAGATAAAAAGTGATATAATAAAAATGTATATAGGAATTACCACTTTATAGACCTATATACTCGTGTTTTTTCATGGAGTAGATGAAAGTCTACTCCAATTTGTATTTTTAGATAAAAAGTGGTATAATAATAGTATAATATATTATCTTAAATTTTGAGGTATAATTACTAAAAAGAGTAATTATATCTTTTTTGGTATATATTAAACCAGTGCTAGTATCATATCTCCTTATATCATATAATGAGGAGGTGACTAAAATGAAGAAACACGAAATTTTGGATACTAGCGCTGTGGTAGGCATTAGTATCGAAGATTTGCAAAAAATCGAAGAAAACGTATATGCTTTAGTGCATTTAGTAGAAAAAAGAAATTTAACTACATCAAGTAGGGAAAAGTCTGTTTTACTATATGCAATTGAAGGCAGAGTTCTTAATTTGAAGGACATTTTAGGCATTTAGTAATTTTATAAAAGTTTCCCCCTTTTATATAATTCATTCGATTATATACATAATAGGAGAGAAAAAACTATGATACTATGCATCAAGGTAGAGTAATATCTACCTTGTTTTTATTTTATTAAAAAAGTGATAGAATGAGTAGTTTTCGTTGACTTAAAGCAATTTTTTTGATATAATGAAATGGCTAATTATAAGCACTTTTAAGTGCTTTTTTAATAAAAAAAGAAATGGGGATATGCAATATGGATTCAGTAGAAATAAGAGAAAAATATATAAGTTTTTTTGAGTCAAAAGGACACAAACAAATACCTAGTGCACCAGTTGTACCAGAAAATGATCCTTCTGTATTATTTAATACAGCAGGAATGCAACCTTTAGTACCATATCTAATGGGACAGCCTCATCCATATGGAACTAGACTTTGTGATTATCAAAAATGTATGAGAACAAATGACCTAGATGAAGTAGGAGATGTTACACATCATACTTTTTTTGAAATGCTTGGAAATTGGAGCTTAGGTGATTACTTTAAAAAAGAAAGTATTTCATGGAGCTTTGAACTTTTAACAAAAGAGTTTAATATTCCAGTAGAAAGACTTGCAGTAACAGTATTTAAAGGAAATGATATTGTTGCAGCAGATGAAGAGTCAGCAAATATTTGGAAAGAAATGGGAATTCCAGAAAAAAGAATAAAATATTTAGGAGAAGATGATAACTGGTGGCCAAATATGGAACTTACAGGACCATGTGGACCAGATACAGAAATATTTTATTTTAGAAGTGAAGATGAAATTCCAGAAGAATTCGATCCAGAAGATGATAGATGGGTAGAAATCTGGAACAATGTATTTATGCAATATAATCACAATGAAGATGGAACATTTACAGAACTTCCAAAGAAAAATGTTGATACAGGAATGGGTCTTGAAAGAATAACTGCAGTATTAGAAGGAGTAACAGATAACTATGCTTCATCTATATGGACAGATGTAATTGAAAAAATTGAGCAAATTTCTGCTCTTACATATACAGGAAATGAAAAAGCTATGAGAATTATAGCAGACCATATTAGAAGCGCTGTATTTATGAGCGCTGATCCTGCTGGTATAAAACCAAGTAATACAGATCAAGGATATATTTTAAGAAGATTAATTAGACGTGCTATAAGATATGCTAAAAAATTAAATATAGATATTAATAGTGATTGGGAGCAGGAGATTGCAATATTAATAATTAATAAATACAAGAAATATTATGCTGAATTAGAAGAAAATAAACAAGTAGTACTTGATGTATTGAAAAATGAGAAAATCAAATTTAATAGAACACTTGAAAAAGGATTAAAAGAATTTGAAAAAATTTCTTCTAAAATTCAAGATGGAAAAATGGATAAAGACAATGCATTTAGATTATATGATACATTTGGATTTCCTATTGAGCTTACAGTTGAACTTGCAGGGGAAATGGGAATAGAAGTAGACGAAGAAGGCTTTAAAGAGAAATTTAAAGCACACCAAGAATTATCTAGAGCAGGAGCAAAAGAAAAATTTAAAGGTGGTCTTGCATCTACTGGTGAAAATGAAACAATGTATCATACAGCAACACATTTATTTAATGCAGCTCTTAAAAAAGTTGTTGGACCAGATGTACATCAAAAAGGAAGTAATATTACAGCTGAAAGAATGCGTTTTGATTTTACTTGTGATCATAAGTTAACAGATGAAGAAAAGAAACAAGCTGAAGAATTAGTAAATAAATGGATAGATGAAGGTCTTACAGTGGTAAAAACTGAAATGAATAAAGAAGATGCAGTAAAGTCTGGAGCAGAATGTATGTTTATAGAGAAATATCCAGATAGAGTTACAGTATATACTATTGGAGATGTTTCTGCTGAACTTTGTGGTGGACCTCATGTTGAAAATACATCAAAATTACCACATATAAAAATAAAAAAAGAAGAAGCAGTATCTGCAGGAGTAAGAAGAATTAAAGCTGTATTTGTTGAACAATAGGTGATACGAATGGAAGATGAAAAATTAATTTGTAAGTGTGAATCAAAATATGATTATGATGCTATAAAGCAATTTAATAGAAGCCATATGTACAATAATCCTAGAAATATAATAGTAACTATTATTGCGGCTATATTAGTACTATATTCAATTTTTGGAATAAATACAGATAGTTATTTAAGAATTATTTGTGGTATTATAGGTATAATTTGGGTTGTTGAAATTTCGATACTTCCAACTTTATGGTCAAAGAAGGCATATAAAACATCAAAGATTGTGGCAGATGCTAAATTAATGGTAAATTTTTATAATGAAAAAATGCAACTACTATCTTTAAAAAATGATGAAAAGGTTGGAGAATCAATCATAACATATGATGATATATATAAAGTTCTTGAAACAAATAACTACATATACTTATACATATCTTCAAATCAAGCATATCTTTGTAAAAAAGAAAATTTTGAAGGAGATTATAGTATAATTGTTCAAAAATTAAAAGATAAATTACAAAAGAAATATAAAATAAAAAAATAGGAGGCAGATTATGGAAGAAAATTGTATATTTTGCAAGATTGTAAATAAAGAAATACCAAGTACAATTGTTTATGAAGATGAGTATGTTTGTGCATTTAAAGACTTAAATCCAATTGCACCAGTTCATGTACTTGTTATACCAAAAATTCATATTCAAGATTTAGAACATATTACACAAGATAATATTGAATATGTAAAACATATACATAGTGCTTTTAAAAAAGTATCTCAAATAATGGGAGTAAATGAAACAGGATATAGAGTTATTTGCAATTGTGGAGAAGACGGTGGTCAAGAAGTTAAACATTTACACTATCATTTAATAGGCGGAAAGAAACTAGGAAATAAAATTGCACATGAATAATTTGTGATAAAAGTGATTTTTTTAGTTTTTACGTGACTTTTAAAAATAAATGGGATATAATATTAGTAGTTAAAGTAGATTTATCTACAAAGGAGGATTTTTGTATGAGTAAAAAAGAAGAAAAAGCAGTAGAAGAGGCTGTTATAACAACTGAAACAGCAGAGGAAAAAGTTGAAATAGCGACAAACCTAAATATTTCAGAAGAAGTAATTGGAATTATCGCAGGTCTTGCAGCATCAGAAGTTGAAGGTATTGCAGGAATGCAACTTGGATTTGTTGATGGAATCAATCAGATCCTTGGTGGAAACAAAAAATATTCTAAAGGTGTAAAAATTGAACTTGAAGGAAAGAAAGTAACAGTTGATATTTTTGTTAATGTAAGATATGGAGTAAGAATTCCAGATGTTGCATGGGCTGCTCAAACAGCAGTAAAAAATGCAGTTGAAAATATGACTGGACTTGAAGTTGCAGCTGTAAATATTAATGTTCAAGGAATTATCTTTGATAAAGAAGAAAAACCAAAAGCTGCAGAGCAAACAGATAAAACAGAAGAATAAAAAAAGTACTTAACATTTTAGCCCGAACTTAAAACTTATAGTTTGGGCTATGTGTTATATAAATAAGGAGAGATGAAAAATATGAGAGGGTTTGAAAAATTTATATTATGTTTATTTTCAATTATAATGATAATACTTTCTGTATTTATTATTTTAGTATCAACTAGCATGATTCAAGTAGGAGACCTTTATACAGTTGTAGTAAAATTTTTAATTGCACATAAATTATGGGTTCTTATAGTAGGAGGAATAGTATCATTACTAGGACTTGTTGGACTATTTTCTTCATCTGATTCATCAGATGATTCAAAAAGCGGACTAGCTATTAAAAATGATGCTGGTACAGTATTTTTAAATAGAGATACATTTGAATCTATGATTATGTCAGTTGCAAGAAATTATCCAGAACTTGTTAGTCCAAAAGTTGATGTTACAATTGCAGAAGATGGAGTTAAAGCAAATATTTATGGTTTAATTTTACCAGATACAGTTGTTCCTACATTATCTAGCAAATTACAAGAAAATATTAAAACTACAGTTAAAAAACAAACAACAATTGAGATAAAAGAAGCAAATGTTAAAATTAAAGGCGTATATATGGAACCACAAAAGAAAACAAACTAAATGTTAAGGAAGTGATTTAGATGAAAGATTTTATTGATTATGTTGCAAAAAATAAATATGTAATTATTTGTGTAACATTAGTTGTAGTGCTTTATGCACTTGGAATAGTAGACTTTTTAACTAAAGTAGTAATATTAATTGCTCTAATAGCTGGAGCTGTATTTGTAGGTAAAAAGATACAAGATAATGAAGAAAGAATAAAAGGCTTCTTTAATGGTAAAGGCTTTGGTAAACAAGAAGTATACTATTACAAAGAAAATGATGATAAGAAATAACATTAGATTTTAAGAATAGGAGTTTATTAAAATGAGTAGAAAGAAAGCAAGAGATAATGCGTTTAAATGTATTTATGAACTAGAGTTTGGTAGAGATGAAAAAATAGAAAAAATTCTTGAAAATTGTTATGAAGAAAACAATAATAAACCAGATGAAATGGAATAT
>CANCXL010000044.1 GCA_947381905.1 uncultured Clostridiaceae bacterium
AATTTAAAGATGTTTCTCTTGAATCCATTACTCCCTTTTGTATTTCATATCTATAAGTTGGGAGTTTGCCTAAATTTTTAGTTTCATGAATATTTCTTTTATCACTATAATGCCATGATAATTGTCCATATCTTGGTAAATCTAAAACTAGTACCTTATTGTTTACAGATTTATAATCATCTGTTTCGGTACCAGCAATAATCCCTTCATTTTCTTTATCTAAAGCTATCTTGGCAATCTTATCTAATCCTATAGTTTTAATATCATAGAAAGAATTCTTAATGCTTTTTATTTCTTTATCTTTAAATAAATTGTTCTTTCTAATACCATCTTCAATTGTATGTGCCATATTATTTAGCATTTCTGTAAATAATGCAAGAGATTCTACATATTCAATAGTAGATGAATCTGAATAGTCTGAATAATATTCTAGTTCTTCTTTTAATTGATAAATTCTATTTTCTCTAGATTTTTTTAGTAGAATCGGCTTCATACTCTTCAAAATCTTTTTTGTTTATTTTGCCATATATTTTTTTAAATTGAGAATATAATTCTTCTTGAAGCTTAAAGAATTCTTTCTGTTCTAAATGTCTAAGTTCTAAGCTGTCATTACCATAATCATTTTTCTTTATTTGTTCTTTAATTCTATTAATTTCATTTACCATATTATACCTCTTGTATTTTTTTGAATTCTTTTATTATCTTTTTTCTCAGCTTCTCTCCATCTTTTAAGACTTCTTTAAAAGTGCCCCATATACTATCTTCTAAAATATCTAAATATGATAAATCCATCATAGATAATTCTGAAGATAATTTACTAAATTCTGTCATTTCTTCTATAAATTTAAATTTGCTATCTTTAGCATAATCTATAGTTCCAAATGCAATGCCCAAATCCTTTTTTTCATCATATTTTACATCGGAATAAAAATTATGTACTCTAATTAAATTAGTAGCCATTTCATCTTCAAGCGTTTCTACAGCCTCTTTATATTTTTTTTCTTTCTTAAACTTTTTCCATTCCTCAAATTCTATATACTCCATTTTCTCACACTCCTATAATCATTTTACTACATTTCTTTTATTTTTAAAAATTCCTTTATTGCTTTTTCTCTTAATATTTCTACATCTTTTAATAAATCTTTAAAAGAACCCCAAATACCATCATCTAATATATCACAATACGATTTATATAAAAGTCTTAAGTCAATACGTATATATCTGTATGGAGTCATTTCTTCTATATTCTCACCATTACTCTTTTTGCCTAAAAAATCAAATCCAAAAGCAATTCCAATATTCTTATTTTCATCATATTTTATATCAGAATAAAAATTATGTACTCTAACTAAATTTGTTGCTATTTCATCCATTAGAATTTCTGTTGCCTCTTTATATTTTTTTTCTTTCTTAAATTTTTTCCATTCTTCAAATTCTACATACTCCATATTCTCACACTCCTATAATCATTTCACCATATTTATTTTTAAAAATTCTTTCATTACCTTTTTTCTCAACTTTTCTCCATCTTTTAAAACTTCTTTAAATGTTCCCCATATACTATCTTCTACAACATCCCAATACGCTAAATCTAGCATTGATAGTTCTGACGATAATTTGCTAAATTCTGTCATTTCTTCTATAAACTTAAATTTACTATTTTTTGCATAATCTATGCTTCCATATGCCAATCCTAATTGAGTTTCTTCGTCATATTTTACATCTGAATAATAATTATGTACTCTAACTAAATTTATTGCTATTTCGTTTGCTAATTTTTCACAAGCTTCCTTATAATTTTTCTCTTTTTTTAATTTTTTCCATTCCTCAAATTCTACATACTCCATGTTCTCATACCCCTATAATTATCATACTATATAATGTACACATCTATAGTTGCTTCTAAAATTATACCATTGCAAAAAATCTTTGTCAATTTGATATTGTTGTCAATATTTTACATAAGTGATATAATTAATGTGGTGATACGATGAAACATATAATAATGGTAAATCCAGTATCTGGTAGAAAAAAAGGATATAAACATGCAATAGTTATACAAAAATTGCTTAAGAAATATAATATAGATTCGCAAATTATTACATCAACTTATGCAGGTCAGTTAAGAACACTTGCATATGATATATCTCACAATGAAGATGCAAGATTTTATTCAATTGGTGGTGATGGAACACTAAATGAGATTGCGTCAGGTATTATTGGTACTAACTCTGAGATTGTTATACTACCATGTGGAACAGGAAATGACTTTTCAAGATGTGTTAATGAATATTCCTCTCTACGAAAAATAATACTTACCTCTCTTAATTCTAAATCTAGCAAAGTAGACATTATTAAGTTAAATAGTAATAAATACTGTATAAATATATTAAATGCCGGATTTGACGCCTTAATTGCTCATAACATGAATAAATTTAGATGGGTTCCTTTCATATCTGGCACTGGCAAATATAATCTTTCTATATTATATACATTATTTTTTAATAGAAACTATAGGTTACGAATAAAGACAAACAATAATACATATAAAGATAAATTTACACTTGTTGCATTTGCAAATGCAAAAAGCTATGGTGGAGGCGTAATTCCATGTAAAAACTCAAATGTTTTTGATGGTAAATTAAATATGTGTTTAGCTAGAGGAACATCATTTTTTGAGAAACTATATTTATTACCTAAATACAAAAAATGTAAACATGAAAATATATCTAAAGTAACAATAGATAATGATATAGAAAATATGACAATTGTATCAAATAAAAAATTTCCACTTGCAATTGATGGTGAAATAATCTTTACAAATAGAATAAAAGCTCAAATAATACCCAAAGCTATTAATGTAATATGTATAACAAAAGACAATGCAAATTAATGCATTGTCCTATTTTTATACAATTGATTCGTTTTCTTCTTCAATATGAGCTTTCTTTTCTTCTTCTGTTTTTATAGAAAATAGATAAGCACTTTTATTTGTTCTATAGTTTTTGTATTCTAACATTTTAGTTCTAAAGCAATCTACATTCTTATAATCTGGTATTAAGTCATTTAACACTTCCATATACATGTTGTGTGTCTTAACTCTTCCATCAGTTAAATATCCAACTATTCCGTATTGCTCAATACCTGTTCTTTTTTCTGTCATTATATCGTGTAGTAGTCTTCCCTCTTCTGTATCAACTCTGCCAAGTATCATGTCATATTGCTCTTTTGTAATCTCTACTATTGGAGAAAATTGTACTCTTGCAAACTCCTCTGATGTTCTCATAACAGCTATAGCCATAATTTCTGCTTTATTAGTTTTCTCACTATAGTCTAAAGCATAATTAAATGAGAAAGGTTTTTCAAGTAAAGCATCAGGATATTTTGATACAAAGTCACTATATACTTTATTTAAATCATTTTTTAATATATCAAATAACACATTAGGTTTTAAATTTTCAAGCGGAATAAAATCTAAATGTGCCATAGCAATAACATATTTATCTCCTCTATAATTAAATCTTTTATTTGCATATGCTTTAAATGAATATTCCTTTGCATAGCTTTTTGAGTGTTCTACAAGTATTATTATTTTTTTTCTTTGTTCTACCTCTTTTGAGAAATCATCATTAATATCTTTTATCTCAAGTTCTACTCTTACTTGATTTTTTTTGTTTGGTCTTTTATTATTCATCTATATAATCTCCTTTTTAAATATATTATAATGATACCATATGTACAGTTTAAAGTCAATTGAAAAAAATGTATAGAAATAGTGAAAGCTCCTGATACACCAGGAGCTTTTTTATATTATTCTTCTACTTGTTCTTCATCGTCTTCAACGTTATCTCTTCTTTTTAGAAGTGGATATAATACAACATCTCTAATATTATAACTACTTGTTAAGAATTGCAAAAATCTGTCTATACCAAGACCCCATCCTGAAATAGGTGGCATACCATATTCCATAGCCTTAATATATTCGTGATCAATACTCATAGCTTCTTCATCGCCATTTTCTTTTAGAGCATTTTGTTCAATAAATCTCTTTTCTTGTTCTTCTGAATCTACAAGTTCAGAGTATCCATTTATAATTTCTTGTCCATTTACAATAAGTTGGAATCTATCAACATAGTCTGGGTTATCATCATTGCTTCTTGCAAGTGGAGATAAATCTGTTGGATGACCAGTTAAGTATGTAGGTTTAATAATATATGGTCTACTTACTTTTTTGTATAGTAAATCTATTAAGTTTCCTCTTCCAAGATTTTCTATATTATCATCTTCAAGTTGTATTCCTCTATTTCTAATTTCTTCAAGTAATTCTTTTGCTGTAGGATATTCGTTTATATCTATTCCACAATCTTTAATAAGTAAATCTCTAAATGAAACCTCGTCCCATTCTTGTCCAAAATCAATATCTGTTCCAGATATATTTACTGTTGTATTTCCATCAAATAATTTAGAGATAATATATATAACCATATCTCTTAATAGTTTCATATTATCTTTATAGTTGTAATATGCACTATATCCTTCAATCATAGTAAAGTCTTGTAAATGGTTAACACTAATTCCTTCGTTTCTAAAGTCTCTGGCAATTTCAAATACATTTGTAAATCCACCAACTATTAATTTTTTTAGTGTTAATTCTGGAGATATTCTTAAATACACATCTGCGTCATATGTATTGTGATGAGTTATAAAAGGTCTAGCTGTAGCACCAGAAGCTGTATTTTGAAGTACTGGTGTATCAACTTCAATAAATCCTCTCTCCCATAAGAATTCTCTCATTAACTTAATAAAATTAGATCTTAGTAAGAATCTCTTTTTAGTATCATCATTCATAATTAAGTCTAGATGTCTTTCTCTATACATCAATTCTTGGTTAGATATACCATGGAACTTTTCTGGTAATGGTCTAATTGCTTTTCCTAAGAATTCATATTTTGCAACTTGAAGAGATTTTTCTCCTGCTTGTGTTGTAAATATCTCTCCTTCTACTCCAATGAAATCTCCTACATCTATAGTTGAATGTAATATTTTATATGTCTCTTCTCCGATATCGTCTCTTTTTATTACTAATTGTATCTTTCCTTCGATATCTCTTAGATCCATAAAACTAATTTTTCCCATTTTTCTTTTAGACATAACACGTCCAGCAACTCTAACATTTTTTGTTCCGTCTTCTAGTAATCTTGCCTCTTTAAGTGCATGTGTTACTTCATATCTTTCTGGATGGATGTTAACTCCTAATTCCTTTAGCTTTTCTTCCTTTTCTAAACGTACTCTCTTTAACTCGCTAATATCTCCCATTTGCGCTCACTCCTTAACTTTAATTTATATTCTTTTAATATCTACTAATTTATATTTAGCAATTCCTGCAGGTGTTTCAACTTCAAAATCTTCACCTTTTTTCTTACCCATTAAAGCTTTACCAACTGGTGATTCATTTGAGATTTTATTTTCTGCAATATTTACTTCTTTTCCTCCAACTATACTATATGTAATTTCTTCATCAAATTCATAGTCATAAACTGTAACTTGTGTTCCTACTCCTGCTGTTTTAGTTGAAATTTCATGGTCAGCTACAACTTTAGCATGTCTTATAGTTGCTTCCATCTCAACGATTTTAGCTTCAAGTAATGCTTGTTCGTTTTTTGCTTCTTCATATTCAGAGTTTTCAGATAAATCTCCAAATTCTCTTGCAATTTTTATTCTTTCAGCAACTTCCATTTTTCTTGGTCCTTTTAAATATTGTAGTTCATCAACTAACTTTTTATATCCTTCTTCAGTTAACATTATTTCTCTATCTTCCATAAATATCCCTCCTAAAATTAACAATAATATTATACACTATTTGTCAAGCATTATTCCACTTGTGTGTATATAAAGTTTACCTAACTTTGTTTTATTAAATCTTTGTATATCTAGATTTAAATCTTTAAAAAGTTTTAGATAAATATTTTTATTATTTTGATAGATTAAGTATGTATTAGATTTTACATCTAACTCACTATTATTATAGTCTAAGCAAAATGAGCGTTTTGATTGACTTACCTTGTATTTATTTGAAAACACAAGGAGTATATTATAGTCCTCTTCTTTGAATTTGTCAAGAATTTCTATTACACTTCCAGTTTTATTGTTCAAATTATTTACATAATTATATAATTCTTTAGTATTTCTTAATGCCAAAACGTCCACTATTTTATATTTTTCTATATAATAATTTAATTTTTCTTTTATTATATCTGTAAACTCATCAAATATTAAAAGCATTTTTATATCTCTTTTATCTAGCTTTTCTTTTTCTATATATTCATTAATATATTTTATATCATTTAGTAGCAGATTATTTTGTTCTGTTACATTAATGTAATTTTCATCTATTTTATCTAAATCATATTTAAAATACTTACTTGTTACAATATATGTAACCTTCTTTTTAAGTGCAATTTTAAAATACAATTTAATAAGTCTTAAAACTAATTTGTTTATATTATTACTTATTTTTAATGAGTATATTTTTCTACCTTTAATCTTTTTTATATCAAATCCAAATTTAAGTTTATTATTACTACTATCTACAAAAAGAATATTCATATATAACCTCTTTCATTGTTATAGATCGGAAGAGCGTCGTGTAGGGAAAGAGTGTAGGTTATAGTGT
>CANCXL010000045.1 GCA_947381905.1 uncultured Clostridiaceae bacterium
TTAATTCACATTGAATAAAAGAAATAAATGCGTCTCTGTTTGTAGCAAAGACACAATTTAGAACTTCTAATAGATATTCTTTATCCATAATGCATTCTCCTTTCTATAATCTACCAAGTATTAACTTAAGTGCCAATCTATAATTTAAGATTATATAAAGGTTTAAAGTGTCTTTGCTAAAACTTAAATTGAATTTAAAATAACTACAGTTGAAGTAATTACTTCAAACTCAAAAAAAAAAGTTTGCCTAACTTAATTATACCATTTTTGGCTTAAAATTCAATTTTGACATATATTATATGAAGCATAGGGATAATAGTACTAAAAGATATAAAAGCAATAAAGAGATAATTATAAAAACTAAAATAACAGTATTTTAATAGCTCCTATTTTAGATTGACAATTATTTTGGTTAAATATATAATTTATTATATAAAATAATTTTCGTGAGGTGGTATTTTGGAAGAGATTAAACAATTAAATTCTCTTAAAGATATAGTAAATACTAGATTAGATTTAAATTTGGATAAAACTGCATTTATTCAAAGAAATAATGATAAAGAAGGATATAAATATATTAAATATGATGAGGTAAAAAATAGTATAAATGCATTGGGAACATATCTTTTGAATAAACTAGATTTAAAAGGCAAAAAAATAGCTCTAATTGGAGAAAATTCTTTTGAGTGGTATATATCTTTTATGGCAGTTATATGTGGTGTAGGAATAATATGCCCAATAGATAAAAATGCTATAGAAAATGATATTTCTCAAATTATAAATGAGTCAGATATTGATTGCATTATATATTCTGAAAGTGTTAAAGATAAAATATATAATATAAAAGAAGAACTTGATAGTAATATCATTTACATTAATATGAATTCTAATGTTTCTACTAAAAAAGAACTTTCATTATATAAAATAATAGAGAGTGGACTAGATCTTATAAAAAAAGGTAATAACGATTATATAAATGCTAATATAGATAATGAATCTTGCAGTGCAATTCTTTATACCTCAAGCAAAGAAAATGGTATAGGTATAATGCTCTCTCATAAAAATTTTTGTAGTAACTTATATTCATGCACAAGTAACTTTCCTAATTTATACAAATATACTTGTATGTCAGTATTACCAATAAGTAATACATTTGAATTTGTTATAGACTATTTATATATGACAGCTATTGGTGGGAATATTGGGATTTGTAGTAGCTTAGAAAACTTTAGCCAAGACATTAAAATTATTAAACCAGACTTTATGCTTATTGCTCCTGCAATTGCAGATAAATTTAATAGAATTATAGAAAAACAAGTTATAGAAAATGATAGTGCAAATAAAGTTAAAGTCTTAAAAAAGTTTGCAGAGGGAATAAGTAAACTTGGGGTAGACTTTAGAAGACATTTGTTTTCTAAAGTACATGAAAATTTTGGAGGAAGACTTAAATATATAATATGTGGTATTTCTCAACTGGATGTTGAACTTATATATAAATTAGAAAGCTATGGATTTAATTTTATTCAGTGCTATGGACAAACAGAAGCTACAGCATTAATATCATCTACAAGTATGGATAAATATATTCCGGGTACAGTGGGAAAAGCTGTTGATGGTGTGGATATTAGAATAGATTTAAGCAAGAATGTAGACGAAAATAGTAACGTTGGACAGGTAATTGTGAATGGTCAAAATGTAATGCTTGGATATTTTAATGCGGGAGAAGATAGTAAAAAGGTATTAAAAAAAGACTGGCTATATACAGGTGATCTTGGATACTATGATTTAAGGGGAAACTTAGTCATTATAGGAAGAATCGAGAATGTTATAAAAATTGAGGATAAACAAGTAAATCCAGAAGAATTAGAAGGACTTCTTAATAGATTACCTTTAATAGAACAATCAATGGTATATGCAAGAAAAAATACAAAGTCTAAAGAAAATATAATTACAGCAAGAATACGTTTAGATAATGAAGAAATTAAAGTTAAATTTAAAGATAAAAATCCAACACCCAAAGAATTATATACTTTTATTTTAGCTGAAATAAAGAGAATTAATAGAATGATGCCATCATATAAGGTAATTAAAGAAATTGAAATAAAAGAAAATGATTTTTCTAAATCTACTAACTTTAAAATAATAAGAAAAAAAGAATTACAAGATACAAATATATTAATAAGTACAAGAACTTATGAAGAGGAAAATGCAAAAATAAAAAAGAAAATAAAAAGACAAAAATAAATGCTGGCAAAAAAAGATGAAAAATTTTTTTATTTGTGATATAACTGGTATAGTAAGAAAAAGAAGGTTTTTAAAATGAATGTAGAAGAGATAGTAAATGAATTAAAATATTGTAATGGAAAAATGCCTAAAGAGGCGTTACAAGAAGCAATTGCGCAAAAAAATAAAATTATACCAGAATTATTAAAAATGCTAGAATATGCTTCAAAGAATATAGAACAGATTTGTAGTGGTACAGATAAGTTTTTTGGATATTCTTATGCAATGTTTTTACTTGCTGAATTTAAGGAAAATGAAGCATTTAAATATATGCTAGAACTATTAAATAAAGATCAAGAGATAATTGACTATATATTAGGTGATTCTTATCCAGATTATTTGCCAAGAATTATTGCAAGTATATACAATGGTGATGATGAAGCATTATTTTCAATAATTGAGGATAATAATAAAGACCAATTTGTTAGAAGTAGTGTGCTACAAGCTTTTTCAATTCTTTATTTAAATGGAGTAAAGGATAGAGAATTTATAGTAAATTATTATAGAAAGCTAATTGAGAATAAAAAAGCAAAAGATAATTCATATATTTATTATGAAATATTTAATGATGCTAAAAATCTAAGATTGATAGAACTAGAGGATATAATAGAAAAAACATTTAATGCTGTAGAACAAAAAGATGAAATTGATGATTTGAAAACTATTTTTAAAGATGATAATTATACAATAAATAAAAAAGAGTATCCATTTAAACCATTTTATGAGTATATGTATGACTCAATAAGAATTATTGAAACATGGGATTGCTTTACTAATAAATTTGATGAAGAATTTGAAGAGTCAAGATATTATGAGCAATATAAACGTGTATTAAATAAAAGAAAAAAGAAAGGCCGTATCGCAAGAGATGATTTTTATACTTTTGAAACTTTAGAACGTATTGACTTTTTTGTTTCAAAAGCACAGTGGTATTTGGATATGAGTGAAGATGAGAAAGCTCATGAATTATTAAAACTTGCATGGATAAATGTTAAATCTTTATGCGATAAAAATGAGATAACTACTATTGAAGATTATGAGCAAGAATATGAGTCATGTTTTTATCTTTCTGATTGGATTCAGGACTATAAAAATATACTTGAATATAGTGATAAAGAAGAGGATATGCGTGAACTTATTAGTCTATGTAGCGATATAGAAATAACTTTGAGTTTAGAGTCAGATTTCTTCTTAAAGCAAACATTGGTAAGAGCAAGAGCTAAAGCTGAATTTAGATTAGGTAACGAGGATAAAGCAATAAGAATAATACAGAGATATTTACAGTTAAAACCTAATTGGGTATGGGGATATATTGAAATGGCTGATTGGTATGACGATAAGAAGAATAAAGAAAAATATAATATACAGAAAGTAAAGGAAATACTTACTAAAGCAGAAGAAACAGTAAAAGAGGATATAGATGTAGTATATGAAAGATTATCATATGTGTATAAAGAACTTGGAGATAAGGAACTTGCACAAAGTTATAGCCAAAAAGCAAAAGATATTATGATGAAAAGATAAAGAGGCAAAAAAGAAAAAGTTATAAGAAGATGGTTTGGAAACAAGCCATCTTTTTTTACGTTTAAGTTTATTCAAATGTTTTGTACTGGTTAAGAAGCAAAATACTGTTAAAAATAGAAAAAAGGTAAATATAATATGCATACTCTTACTAAAAAATAAATTATTATAATAATGATATTTTTAAATTTAGAAAATAATCAGAAGCTAATTTAGTTGATGAAATAACATAGCTAAATAAAAAATTAAAATTAGTAATTGAGTTGTCGCAAAATTTGCGACAGTTCAAAAAGGTGAAAAGAAGATTTATTAGAATTGTTTAATATTATAATTTATATATGATTACTAACTAGATTTAAGGTAGAATTAAATTCAAGCAAAAAAGATGTAAGTATATATTACTCAATAATTTTTTGTATTATATGAAAAAGTTCTATAAAGAATAAATAGATTATTGCAAAATTTGCAATAACCACTAAAAATTGTGATATAAATAGTATAATAAGGATTCATATAATAGCATAGTTATAATACTATTAAAATTTATAAGCAATATAACTTATTCTTATAATTAAGTTAAAAAACATGATATATTGTAAAAAGTAAATAGGACTATGAATTAAATTCATAGTCCTATTTACCGAAAAATTAAAGCATGTAGAATTCTAATTTTCAAATAGAATGAAAATTGAATTCAAAAGATAACCATAAGTTATCTTTTTGGTGCCCCTTCGGGGGCTCGAACCCCGGACAAACTGCTTAAGAGGCAGCTGCTCTACCAACTGAGCTAAAGAGACTTCCAAATACAATAGTTATTATAACAAAAAAATTAACAGTTGTAAATATTTTGATGAAAAAAAATAAAAAACTATAGTTTTTTTTATTTTTATGATATTATATATGTGTAAGCAGGAGGAAGTTATATGCAAGAAGAAATATTTGAATTTGGACTAATAGTAGGAAGATTTCAACATATTCATATAGGTCATGAAAAACTAATTAATATAGGACTTAAGCTATGTAATAAATTATTAGTTTTTATTGGATCTGCAAATCAAAAACCAAGTGTAAGAAATCCATATACATATGAATATAGAAAATCTTTAATAGAAACTATATATAAAGATGAAATAGAAAAAGGAAAGTTAGTTATAGCACCACTTAATGATTGGGAGGATAGTAGTGTATTGTCTCCAAAATGGGGTGAGTATGTATTAGATAATGCAAAAGAAGTACTAGGGCAGAAGCCTAACTGCATAATATATGGTAAAGATAAAGATATATTTAAATGTTTTGCTAAAGAAACAGTAAAAAATTTATCCGAGGTTTATGTAGATAGAAATTCACTACTTATTTCTGCCACTAAAATGAGAGGCTTTCTAACAGATGATAATAAACAAGAATGGATGAAATATTCTAATGAAAAAATTCATAATAAATATGATGAACTAAAATATAAATTAGAACAAGTTAATAATATAAATGAGTAATATAGGAGGTAGATGTTATGCAAGGATTATATTTAGATGATGAGGGAATAAAACAATTTATTACTGAAGAAGAGTATGAGAAAATGTGTAAAAAAGTAGAACGTGCACATGATAGTTTAGAAAAAGGTAATGGAAAAGGCAAAGAGATGCTAGGTTGGATTAATTTACCTGCAAATAGAGATGAAGAAGAAATAGAAAGAATTAAGAAATGTGCTGATAGAATTAATAAACAAGCAGATGTCTTTGTTGTAATTGGAATTGGCGGATCTTATCTAGGAGCCAAAGCAATAATCGATCTTTTTGATAATACATTTTCAAATTTACAACCATATTCCGAAAGGAAACATCCACAAATTATATTTGCTGGAAATAATTTAAGCGGTAAATATTTAAGAAATTTAGTTGAATTTTTAGAAGATAAAGATTTTGCTATAAATGTTATATCTAAGTCTGGTTCTACACTTGAACCTGCTGTAACATTTAGAACATTAAAAATTCTACTTGAAAAAAAATATGGTGATGTTTTAGCTGCTTCAAGAATTTATGTTACAACTGATCCAGAAAAAGGTATACTTCATGACTTGGCTGTAAAAAATGAGTATGAGATGTTTAAAATACCTCGTGATGTTGGTGGAAGATATTCTGTTCTTACTGCAGTTGGACTATTACCAATGGCCGTAGCAAATATAAATTTTGAGGATATTCTAGATGGAGCACAATTTGCATCATTTGTATTTAACAATAGAGATGTATCAAATAATGATTGTTATAAATATGCAGCTTATAGAAATATATTAAGAGAGCAAGGCAAAGATATAGAAATACTTGCAAGCTATGAACCAAGTTTTCAATACTTTATAGAATGGTTTAAACAGTTATTTGGTGAAAGTGAAGGAAAAGATGGAAAAGGAATATTTCCTGCAGGAGTTAATTTAACAACTGATCTTCATTCAATGGGACAATTAATACAAGATGGAAAAAGAAATATTTATGAGACTGTAATTAATGTAGATGTAGATAGAAGCTTAATATATTTACCAGAGGTTGAAGATAATTTCGATAACTTAAATTATTTAGCAGGAAAAGAAATAGATTATATAAACAAGCAAGCTTTTAAAGGTACACTTAAAGCACATATAGACGGAAATGTTCCAAATTTAGTGATAAATATAGAAGACTTAACAGAGTATAATGTTGGTCAGCTTATATATTTCTTTGAAAAAGCTTGTGCAATAAGTGGATACTTGCTAGGTGTTAATCCTTTTGACCAACCTGGAGTTGAAGCATATAAGAAAAATATGTTAGG
>CANCXL010000046.1 GCA_947381905.1 uncultured Clostridiaceae bacterium
TCCATTTAGATGAAAAAACACCACATATTCATTGTGTAGTTGTGCCACTTGTTAAAAAATTAGATAAAAGAACAAATACTGAAAGATATACCATTTCTAAAAAACAATATATCAAAGACAATATTCATTTATCAGAATTACAAGATATTTATAATTTAAGGTTAAGAGAAGCTGGGTTTGATTTAGAAAGAGGTATTAAGGGTAGTGATAGAAAACATATTAAAATAAAAGAATTTAAAAAAACAACAAAATATTATGAAAATAAAGTTGAAACTATCAATAAGAATCTTGATAATGCTATGAATGACTTTGAAGAAAAAATGAAAACTACCAAAAATACTATTATTGATAAGGAATATGTAAAGGTTAGAAAAGATACTTTTGATAGTATGAGCAATGTTATTGAAGAAACTAAAAAAGCAATAGAATTTCAACCTAAGATAAATGATTTGTTTAATGAAATAGATACTTATACTAAAAGTCATCAAACACTAGAAAAAGAGAAGAAAAATCTTGAACGAGAAGTTAAGGCACTTACTACAAGAAATCAAAACTTAACCAAAGAAAATAATAACCTTAAAACTTATTTAAAAGCCATTTTAGAGGCAATAAAACACTTTTTTAGGGAATTACTACAAATTGGTAATGAACCTACAAAAGAGGCTACTACTACTGAAATAAAGGACTATTATGATAATCAAGACTTTAATACAAATGATGTTTATGATATTTCTAAAGGTACTACTAAAGAAGATGAGTTATTTGATTATGCAGGAGTACCTAGTTATTTAAAAAGCGATGAAACTTATAATGATAAAGAAAAAGATGACTTTGAAATTGGTATGTAAAAAAGTGAGATATGTTATTTAGTTAGCATATTCTCACTTTTTTTGTTGCCTTAAAAATGAATCCATTGATATTTTATGATTTTTACAAATTGTATAAAGAGTTAGTGTTGATACTAAATTCATACCTAATTCGTAATGACAATAAGTAGCACGAGATATAGAACATTCATTAGCAATTTCCTGTTGCGTTAACCCTAGATTTTTTCGTAAATCTTTAAGTTTTTTACCAATTTTAACTTTATCTATTTTATCAAGTTTAGGATAGATTTTATTTTCTCTAGTAAATCCAACAATAAAATCTAAAGAATAGTCATATAGATTACAGAATTTAATTAGTTTATTTAAAGGAATTATATCGTATCCATTTTCCCAATTCGATATAGTTGCTTTTTTAACACCAAATACATAACCTAATTCCTCTTGTGTCATTTCTAAATCTTCTCTTGCATATTTCAAATTATTATCTAACATAGTCAATCACCATTTTAATTTTCCCATTAAAATAGTTTTTGATACCAAAAGTATGGAATATATACCAAAATAATGATATAATTTTTTTGAGAGGAGAATGATTATGTATTTAAGTTTTAGAGATATTTGTCTAATTTGTTTAAAAGCATTTTTATTAACATTGATTTTTTTAGGATTATTCTTTCTAATTCTTTTTAATTATAATGTTGGGATTAGTTATTGTGAATTTTTAAATATTCCAAAAGATTTTGCTTTAACTATTGTTAGTCCAGGTATGGCGATAGAGGTAGCAATTATTATGTTAGTTATAGAAATGGTTATATTATTTCTACTAATAAAAAAACTTAAAAGGATAAAACTATTTAATTCTTTCTGTAATTTTTTAAGTTTAGATTATTAATTTTTATATTCGGCCATAATTAAGGGATGTTTTATGGTATAATCTTGTATATAGGGAGTGTTCTTTTTATGAAAGATGATGATATAATTCAAGAAAAAGAAGAAAAAGTTTACAAATTTGGTAATTCAACTGTTATTGTACATATTCCTCAAATGACTGTTGCACAAAAAAGAAAACAATTAAGAAAAATTTATGACACAATTAATGAAATAGCAAGAAGTTGTGAAAAAAGAGGAATTGATACTTCAGATTGGTTTTATACAGATGAGGAAATAGAAAAAATGAAAAAAGATCCAAGGTATACTTTTATATAAATTGAGAGGAGTGAATTATAGTATGGTTAAAACAGGTATTAAACTAGAGGATTATGTGGTATTGGATATTGAAAATCCAAATACTAAAGCTGATTCCATTTGTTCCATAGCATTTATACAGGTTAAAGATGGAAACATTATAAATAAAAAATATACATTAATAAATCCAGAAGATAGGTTTGATGATATTAATATGAGAGTTAATAAAATAACACCTAATATGGTAAAAGATGCTATTACTTTTGATAAATTTTGGGAAAATAATAAAGATATACTAGTAAATAGTATTATCATTGGTCATGCCATAAAATATGATTTAAGTGTCATTTCCAAAGCCTTAATGAAATATAATATTACTTTACCTACCTTAAAAGTTATATGCACGCAAAAATTATCGCAAAAATATTTAGATATAAGTCATTATAAATTAGATCAAGTATGTGATTATCTCAATATAGATTTAGAACAACATCACAATGCTTTATGTGATACTATAGCTAGTCTTGAAATATTTAAATACCTAAATAATAAATATGATTTGGATGAAAATGATATTGAAGATTATAATTACACTGAAAGTAGAAATCACTCTACAGGCATGAAAATAGTTTATAGTGACGATACAAAGGGATTACAAAATTTAAAAAGAATTATTGAATCTATAATGACTGATAATAAAATTGAATTAGATGAGATTAATGAATTGAATGAATGGTTAGATAGTAATACACAATTAATTGGCAATTATCCTTTTGATAAAATTTATTCTATCGTAAAAGATGTGTTAGAAGATGGTGCAGTATCTACAAATGAATATGATGAATTAATGCAAGCTTTTAATGATTTTATAAACCCTATAAAAGAAGAAAAAATAAATGTTAGTCTGAATTTTCAAGACAAAATATTCTGTTTAACTGGTACATTTAATTTTGGCTCTAAAGATAGTATTGAAGAAAAGATTAATCAAAAAGGCGGTATTTGTGGAAAAGGTGTTACTTCAAAAACAAATTATTTAATAGTTGGTGGATCTGGAAGCGATGCATGGAAATTTGGAAATTATGGCGGTAAAGTTCAAAAAGCTATGGAATTAAAAGAAAAAGGTAAAGATATTGAAATAATCAGCGAAGATGATTTCTTAAAACAATTATAAGGTGATTGTATGCAAAAATATTCAGATGATGATATAAGAAATATGAAAAAAGTTACTTGTAAGATTGCAGGTGATTATTTAGGAGTATCTCCCATGTTTATATCTATTGGTATGAGACAAGATAAACTTCCAATTGGCTTTGCTGTTAAAAATAATGGTGGTAGTTGGAGTTATCATATTATTGGGGAAAGACTAATTGCATACAAAAATGGAAAATTAACAGAATTTCTTATTGATGGAATTGAAGATAAACTAAATAAAATTATTGATAATTTTGCTGGTATGAAACAAGATTTAATTGCTTTGTTGAAAGAAAAAAGTAAATAGTAATGAGGTGTATTTAATGAAAAAACTAAGAGATTTTTTTATTGTTTTATTTGGTGGACCTTTTGGGCTTCATAAGTTTATTAATGGCGAATTTGGTATGGGATTGCTATATTTGTTTACTGGAGGAATATTTTTTATAGGATGGTTTAAAGATGTTATAACTTCTTGTAAAGACTTGTTTCATATAGGTGGATTTGGTTCATTGATGAGCTATGATGTTATTAAACAAATAAATGATGGAGATTTGCCTTGCATCAATACTCCAAATTTAAATCTTGAACAAGATGATTTTTGTTGTTATATGGATAAAGGTTATACATTTAAAGATAAGACTATTACCACTGGGTATACAGGGAAAAATAATGGTATAAGCATAAGAATAGCAAAAGGTATTTCATATAGAACTGGTGCTAGTGGTAGTCGAGCTATTAGGGAGACTCAAAGGACCAAATATTTTGGTACGCTATATTTAACAACAAAGAGATTAATTTATTCATCACAAAATGTTAGTTTTGATAAACCACATGATAAGGTTACATCTATTCAGGAGGCAAAGGATGGCTTAATTATTCAAATTGGCTCTAATACTTATGAAATAGTTATTGAAACACATTCAGAGTTTATGAAAATTTATACTAATTATATAAGATTATAACTAAAATATTATAATGATAATTATAAATGATTTTTACAACTAATAGATTTTCATAAATGACTAAAATGACATTTTAGTAACACACTACGATATTGGCAGAGCCAATAACGATGTGTGCAAAGGGAGATCCCTTTTGAAACCCCATTTAAGCAACATATTACAAAGTTTCGCAATGTAATATTGTTGCCTTTTTATTTAAATCTAGTTTAAATAAAAAGCAAAAAGACTACAAACTTATTTGCTAAAGCAAACAAGACGAAGTAGCCTTTTTTATAAAAATAACTCTAATGTTAAAGTCTAACGACTGAAGCAAAAGAGTTATTTTTTCTTTTGATAAATCAAAAGTAAGGATGAATAAAATTACTCTTTCCACTTTCATTTTTACTAATGTAAAAACAAAACGTGTTCGTAATTTTATTTTTCATCATCTATAAATCTTCCTGTTAGAGTATTTAATTTTGTAGTAGATTTTATTTCCGTTTTAGGAAATACACCAGAATCAAAAGATGGATATTTTGATTTATCAAATTTTTCCAAATTAGGTCTAATCATAGGAATTAATTCTTTTAGTCTATCTAATATTTCTTCGTTTGAAATTTCTTTATTTTCTATTTTAGCAAGTTCTAATTTATCAATTAAATCAGCTATGCCTCCTTTTATGGCAAAATCAGTTTTTCTTCTTATTTCTAATTCTTCTAAAATATTAAAATAAAATTGTTCATAACTTTTTATTTGTTTTTGATAGTCAGCAGTAGATCTTCTATCAGAAAAATCTTGACCCCAATTTATTTCTATATCATTATATCCAGCAAGTTTCATTAAATCAACCATACTTAAATTTAATGTTTCAGCAATTCCTTTTAAATATAAAACATTAGGTTTTAATCTTTTACCAGCTTCAATACGAGAAACTTCAGCACAATCCATATTGGCTTGCCTTGCTAATTCTCTTTGAGAGATGCCTACTTTTTCTCTTGCTTCACTTATAATTTTTCCTAATTCAGTAGCATTCTTTTTCATTAAAGTAACCACCTTTCTTCGTTTCAACTGATATAAATATATCATAAAGTGATGAAAAAGTCAACAAAATTGTAATTACTATGTTGACAAACTCAATACTAAATGATATACTCAATTTGAAATTGATGTAAAACTCATCAAAAAAGAGAGGAGGAAAAGATATGAATGAAGATTACAAAGTTTCAAATACCAACAATAATTTGGAAAGATAAAAATATTCCAAAGGAAGCAAAATATATTTACTCTTATATATATGCTAAAGGTAGTGAACGAATTATCACAGATATAAATATAGGAGAAATACAACAAACTATCAAAATTAAAAATGAAGGTTTAAGAAAAAATCTTGAAGTATTAGAGAAATTGAAATATCTAGTATTTCAAGAATATGATACAGGAATGTATACAATAACACTTAACTAAAAAAGTTTATAGAACGTTAGTTATAAGAGGTACAGTAAGATTAAAGACTTATGTTAGTACCTATTCTATAAGATATAGAATGAATCAAAACAATATCTTTGGGGGATAGATATAAAACATCCTCCTAGGGACATTGCGCCCAAAAGTAGCTTAACAAATTACTAGAAACTATATTTTAAAGTTGGGATATATGGCTTTTATAAGGTATTTTATAGCTGTGCCAAGAATAATATTAAATGACCAAACTTGTTCCCAAACAGATAAGTTAGTTTATGGTATGATTAACTCATTATCAAATAATAAGGAGTATTAGATCGGAAGAGCGTCGTGTAGGGAAAGAGTGTAGGTTATAGTGT
>CANCXL010000047.1 GCA_947381905.1 uncultured Clostridiaceae bacterium
GATCAGCTTTTAGCTTCAACCTGTGTATAATTATTTTGGGAGATTAAGATAGAAGTTAAACACCTCTTGATTTTAAGTATCTATCTTCATCTTCTCTTGCTTCAATGAATGCTTTTTCCAAGTCAATTTTGTAATGATCAGCCAATCTCATAATTTGCGCAACTACATCCGCCATCTCATTACCTAAACGCTCGTCAACATTGAATACTTCCCCTTCTAAAGCGTAATATCTTTCTTTAATCATAACTTGCTTAGCCAATTCTCCGACCTGCTTTACCAATTCGATCATGGCACCTTCTGCTTTCCACTCCTGCAACTCAATCTTATTAAATCTTTGAACAACCTCTTTGTACATATCTTCCATTTCTGCAAAAGTTTTACCCATAAATGAATACCTCCATAAATTCTAATTGAATATGCTAATTATAAAGAATTTGCCTAATTTTTGCAATGTAATATACAAATTCATTTTCAGCAGACACGCAATTCCCAAAAGGAAATTTTTAGTTTATGATAAAGAACATTGCTGTTTCACCATCTGCTAAAGGATTATGTCTTTTAGTATTATCAATCACCATTACATCTCTCTCCCCCCGCCTCGCAGACTGGCAAAATATTCAATACTCTCTAACAAAATCAACAAGCAATTTGCACACTGGTAACAATATATTTTCAAATTACATATTGACCAAACAATATTTTTTTTAGATAATGTTTGTATTACTTTTTTATTATAAACTAAAAACGTCTAAATTTGTAGAGAAATTTTTAGAAAGGTTATTTTTATGAACGAAAAGAGAAACAAACGTTTGATGCACATTGTAAAACGTGTTCACGGATTAATTGAAAATGACGATCTACAGAAACAACGCAACTCACAGAATCAACTGGGTTCCGTTTTCGAAAATGATAAAAGATTTCGTTTTACTCCTGTAAATGTGAATACAATACATTGCGAATGGACAGAATATGTATATCCCAAACTAGTCGAGAATGATTCCAAAATCATCTTTTACTGTCATGGCGGTGGCTATATGACTGGAAGCTGCATGTATGCCCGTGAAATTACCACAAAACTCGCAAGAAAGAATTCCTGCAAAATCTTCAGCTTTGACTATCGCCTTGCCCCGGAGCACCCATACCCCGCTGCTCTGGAAGACGCCTTATCTGCGTGGAAGTATATTCTCTCCTGTGGATATCAGCCGGAAAATGTAGTATTTGCCGGAGATTCCGCTGGCGGTAATCTGTGTCTGGTATTGACACTTTTATTAAAACAGCTCGAAATGCAGATGCCAAAATGCCTTATCTTATTTTCTCCCTGGACTGACATGACCGCTTCCGGAAAAAGCTACCATTCCAAGGAATTACTGGATCCTGTCCTCGACAACAATTACATACAAAAAGCACTAAAATGCTATCTGCAGGATACGCCCCCGACTTCCCCTTTTGTCTCACCGATCTTTGCAGACTTTAACGGATTCCCTCCTGTCTATATACAAGTGGGTGATAATGAAATATTATTGGACGATTCGCAGACGCTGTATAATCATTTGTTAAAATATAACGTATATGCCCGGCTGGATATTTTCCCTGGACTATGGCATGTATTTCAGATGTCTCCGATTAAGGCTTCGCGGACTGCGATCGACAAAGTCCACGCTTTCATCGGCGAATTGGATACAATATAACCGTGATTTTTTCATAGCTACAAATAATTACGGCGATAAATTATCGAACTTACGTACTTTTTCCTTACCATGACATGAAAGAATGACTGCTATATTATGAAAAACAGTCATTCTTTCATAGGATCACCGTCATCTTTATACCTCTCCACGGTGATTCTTTTATTCCATTTCCGTGATTCTTTCATCTCTTGGCAGTTATTTCATCATAGGATAGCCGTTATCTTTTCATTGCTCAACAGTCATTCTTTCATGGAACTATAGCGGTATCAGGCATAAACACGGGCTTTTTGGTTATCTCTCATACATATTCATACAATTTATACATTATCATACTTATTTTATACTACTTCATACATAAATGTTGTTGATATTCATTTAAAAAAGAAAATTTTAAGTATTCAATTACATAAATCGGGTATATAATACTCAGATTTTAGATTTAATTTGTTTATTTGGGAATATTTGTAACCGTCATTTTTTCATTTCTTGTTTTAGGTCATTTTAAATGTGTAAATTTTTTGTACTATAAACATATAAACTAACCGTCATTTTTTCATTCCTATTTTCAAATTCTATGGTCTAGTATAATTTTGCAAGAAATAACAGTGAAAAATTCATAGCTTGTCTTTTTAACAGTGAATTTTTTATATCTTATAATAAAATGTCGAAAAATCAAGCTTTTTTAAAATCTGGAACTAAAATAGTGACTTAAATGGTCAAAGTATTCATGTGATTATTAACCGTCATTTTTTCATTCCTTATGGTGAAGAAAATAATATAAAATAATTTTTATAAGCTATATTATAGAAAATGTCTTGGAAACTAGAAAAAATTGCAATTAACAGTGATTTTTTCATGCCTTATTGACTGGAATGATTCATCTGGGAAACATATGGTTGAATTAAATGGGATTGTATGGATATCTACTGTTAAGTAGAAAAAGTGGATTATAAAAAAGGACTCCAAAGCCCTTTTTTATAATCCATATTCATCTATAAAGTTATCAAGCAATGTCTGGATCAGCTCATTGAAAGAGCCGCCATTCTTTTCACAATAATTTTCTGCTATTTTCACAGAAGTAGGTTTCAGGACAAGTGATTTTCGCATTGATTTTGCCTCACCCTTAGGGGCAAAAATATTAGGTACTGATTTCCTGCTGCTTTTGTTATGTTTTATTGCCGCCGTTTCTTGAGAAGGTTGAGGTTCAATATAAGGCTGCTGAATAGCCTGTGAAATATTATTATATTCTGCCGGAGTTGTATAAGTCGGCATTGCTGGCTGGCTGGTAATTGGAACCGGTGCACTGACAGTTTGTGAAATTGCATTTGGTATATCAGGCGTATTCAATGGTTCGGGCGTGGCTGCAGGAATAATATGTTCTGTTACAGTCTCATAAGAAGTCTCAGGTTGTTCGATCACAGCTTCTTCTGTCTGAGGAACTGGGTGATTGTATGTAATTGTTTCAGTTAGTTTTGTTACAGGTTGTTCGATTGCTACTGGTGCAGCAGTTATTGTATTGTCTGGCGTTTGTGCAGAAAGTAATACTGGTTCTTTTGTTTTTGTTTCTGTAATGGATTGGACGGTAGTTTGTATATTCGCGTCAATACCTGTATTGGTGTTATCTGCCGTTGATTCTGCGTTTGTTGTCAATGTGTTATTTTCTATTATTCTGGAATCGGACAAAGTATCAGTACTGGTATTATCTGGTTGAATTTTTTTTTCCTCTGTTATAGAAGGTTCTGTATTTTCTACTTTTTGGGTTACGCCAGCTGTTTTCAGGTCCGTGATGCTTTCTATTGCCTGGCCTGATTCACTTCTAAGTTGTTTTGCTTTTTTAAACTGATTCATTTAAAAAACCTCCCGTACAATTAAATCTTTTACAACTCTCTTGATCGCGGTGGCAACCTGGTGATGTGGCTGTAATACTACAAGTGGTAAATGGTTGATTGAAGTATCTTTCATTGCTACTGATCCGGGAATGGGGACTTCTACAAGAATGTCTTTAAACTCTGCCTCTGAAAGATAATAGTCCTGCAAATCCTTTGCCAGATTGATTCGTTTATCAAAGTTATTGATGATGAGTGCTTTAATGTTGTTATCGATGCCCAAATCCTCAATGTTTTCTTCCCATAAAAATGTAAAGAGTTCTGCACCCTGTATCGCATTCAACGACACATCTGAAACAAGAATGATAGAATCAACAAAATAGAAAATATTTTGGTTGATCACTCCGAGGTTCGGGTTGGTATCAAAAATAATGTGTGTATACTGTGAAAAAAATTCTTTGTTCCGTTCAAAATAATTAGCGAGAAGTTTTTCACGTCCGGCAATACTGACAAGCTGCATTTCTGTCTTGATCAGCAAAATATTAGATGGAATGATATCTATATTAGGAAGCTGTTCTAACACTCCATGCATGATCAGTTCAGACGGATCGATCTTCTTGTTTTCAAAAATAGTTCTGATATTATTTCGTTCCATGTCCGAACAGTCTATGCCAATATCATTCGTGAGGTTACACTGGGGATCTCCGTCTACGAGTAAAATTTTATTGTCTGGATTGAGAGCCAAAGCTCCTGCCAGATTGAAACAACTCGTCGTTTTGCCTGTCCCACCTTTTAAAGTTCCAAAAGCTATTGATTTCATGAATGTTACCTTTCCTCTTATAAATTGTAATGTGCAATGTATTACATTTTGTATTTTAAATATATTCCTATACAAATAATTTATCATATAATGCATAGGATATCAAGCATTATTTGTTAAATGATAGATGTTATTAATATTATTAATGGTTATATAATTAGTATTTTTACATAAATTTTATCTTATATTTTACATTGTATTTTATTATATACTTTTATTTCTAATATTATATATATATATATTTTAAAGTATATTTTATATTATAAGTATTTTGTAGAATATATCATATATGTACATGTAAATTATACTGTATATGGTATGATTATGTATTTTAGTATTACTATTAATATTTATATTATAATTTTAAATACAAAATAAAATATATTTTTATTAATATTATTAATACTATTTAGGATTAAATTTTATAGTATATTTTTTATGGTATTATATATGTTAAATAACTTATATAATATATTTTATAGTTTATTTGTAATTGAATTATAAATTACATTATAAAAAATATTGTATAATATATCATTATAAATATTTTCAATTATATTTAATAATGTATTTATTATTCTATTATACAATTTATTGTTTATTATATACAATAATAATATGTATATATTAAATTATTTTATTTAGTATATTATATAATTTATTATAATATATATTTATCTTTTATATTGTATTACAAATTATATGTATAATATATAGTATATTCTAACCAATAAAATATTTAATATGTGTAGTAGTACAAGTATTTTGAAATATCATATAAAACTAAATATAAAATATTATTTATAATTTATTACATATTATTATTTTAATTATACATTATAATATTATGTATATAAATAATTCAATGTATAATATAAAATATACTAAATAATATTTTTTATAATACAATATATAATATAATAAAAAATAAAATATATAAAATAGTATATAATAGAATATGGATAAATAAAAGGAGTATTTTAACATATATTACATAAATTAATAATATTAAATATATGATACTATATAATACATATAACAAACTAAATACTGTAAAAAAATTACTTGATATATAAAAATTAAATTAATACAAAGATTTTCTTGTATAATATATGATATAATACAATATGTAATATACAATAACATATATAACTCTATGGAACGAAATTAAAATAATCGCATAAAATACATTATATAATTCATAATGTAATATATATTACATTATGAAAATTAAAGAAAGACTGAGAAAGAAAGTCTTTAATCATAAAAAATACATAACTTTTGATAATAATAAAACAAAAAAATGGTATTAAATAACTTATGCATCTAATTTGTCTCAATCTATATTTTAAATTGTCATTAGTAAACATAGCACACTATGCACTCTTTATTCGGTACAAATCTCCCACAAAACAGGGCGTACATCTGACAGAAAATATTTTTCAAACACGCTGTAGTACAACAAAAATTAAGTTTCTGATTCATGAACACATCTGCAAACGTTGATAAATCAAGCTTTTCTAGAAATAAATGTATCAGAAACTTAATTTTTGTTGTACTAGTACAGCATTGCTTAAATAATAATGAATAAATGTTGCTTTTTTATTGTAGT
>CANCXL010000048.1 GCA_947381905.1 uncultured Clostridiaceae bacterium
GATTTAGCAGAAAAAATTCATGAGCTAAATAGTAATATCAAAATTAAGTTTATGTGGCACGGTTCACATTCACTTTTTGTAAACTATAATGAGCAAAAATTCCTTGAAGAGCTATTACAATTGCAAAAGAGAGGAATAGTAAGTACAATTGGATTTTTTAAAAGTGCAATGGCAGACTTTTATAATAAAAAAGGATATAATTCATGTCTTTTAATGAATGATGTTAATTTAGAAAATAAATATGAGAAAGATAATAATGATAAACGATTAAAAATTGGATTATACTCATCTGGAGATAGATGGGAAAAAAATACATACAATCAGTTAAGCAGTTGTGCTATGGTAAAAGATGCGTATGTAGATGTAATACCTAATACAAAGCTTGCAACAAGCTTTTGTAAATTAATGAATATAAAAATGGTAGATAATAATTCTTCTATGGCAGTAAGTAGAGATGAGTTATTAAAAAGAATGGCAAGTAATGATGTTAATTTATATGTAACATTTACAGAATGTTCTCCAATGATACCACTTGAAAGCTTTGAACTTGGTGTACCTTGTGTTATTGGTAATAATACTGATTTCTTTAAAAATAGTAAATTAAATGATATGTTAGTAGTAAAAGAAGAGGACAGTATTGATGAAATTTATGAAAAGATTAATATTGCTATTGAAAATAAAGAAGAGATAATGAGCTTATATAAAGAGTGGAAAGCAGAATATTCAAAAGAGGTAATAAAATTAAAAGAGGAATTCTTAAATAAATAGGAGGGTATTTAGTGGATAAGAAAAATAATAAAATAATTCATTATATATGGTATGGCGGTAATCCATTATCTGAACTTACTAAAAAATGTATTGCGTCATGGAAGAAATTCTTACCTGATTATGAGATTATGGAATGGAACGAAAACACATTTGATGTTAATCAGTGTCCATTTATTAAAGAGGCATATGAACAGAGAAAATGGGCTTTTGTTGCAGACTATACAAGGTTTAAAGTACTTGAAGAATATGGCGGAATATATTTAGATACGGATATGGAGATAACACGTGATATATCTGAATTTGTAGATAAGGATTTATTCTTAGGAGTGGAAGACTCTAAAATGATAAATGCAGCTGTTGTTTGGGCAAAAGAAGCACATAATCCTCATATACAAGATATAGTAAAAATCTATGAATCAAAAAAACACTTTAATGAAACAGGAGACTTATATGATGAAAGTGTTCCAAGAGTATTAACAAAATACTTTGAAAAATTTGGTTATGATAAAGAGTTAGATGAAATACAAACATTTGATAATGATAAAGTATACATATATCCAATGGAATATTTTTACCCACTAAGTTATGATTATCAAAATAATAAATTTACGGATAATTCAGCTATGATACATCATTTTGATGCAACATGGATTAGTCCGATGGAAAAATTTAAGACAAAGATGAAGAGAAAAAATATGGTATGGGTGGTATATACAATAGATTTCTTCATTAGTCTTAAGAATAAAATAAAGTTTTTTAGCAATTATAGAGATTTAACTATATTTGCAGCGATGTTTTTAACAATGCTTCTTGCAATGTTTGCTATTAAGCCTATAGATGATGTAGGAATATTTGTAGGAATATCTTCTAAATCTGTATGGCAAATTTTAGGATTTTCTTTAATTTGGACTTTTGTTTCAGCAAAGATTAGAAACATTGATTTAAACTTCTATATGGATAAATTAACAAATGTTGATTCTGACTTAGAAGAATATAAACCAATAAAGCTTAATCTAGAACAAACAACTAAGCTTCAAACTAGGGAAAAAATATTATATGTAATACAATTTATGTTAACAGTTGTAGTAGCATTTTTACCAGCTTTAGAACTTGTTAATATTATTCCAAATAGTACAACCATATATGGATTATTAAGTATAGTTAACATGTATTATGTGTATTTAGGTATAAAAAAGAAATTTAAATATAGAATACTTGAATTAGTACCATATGCTATAATACTTGGACTATTAATTCTATTAAATCCAGCAATAGGTATATTAACATCACTTGCAACTTTTGGATTTATATCATATAAGATGATTTCATTAAAGGTAAAACCTAAAAGAATAAAATCTTTTGTGATTACATATGTTTTAGCTACAATATTATTTATTATATTAAGCCTTGTTGTACCTAATGTAAATAATATAAAAGATGTAACTGTTGGAACTAATTTAGTAGATAATGTAAGAGTTGAGGCATTTGATGATGTTAATGAAAACGAAAATTTGGTTACACAATTTAATGCTGCAAGACCTCTATTTGAGGAGAATATTAAAAACAGCATAGAGAACAAAATGTTATTATATCCAAATTTCTATCTTGTATTATCACTAGTATTGGTTATATTAATAATAGCTGTATCTAAAAAAATAGATTATATATTCTTAGGATTATTAAATATTTTCAATGCAGTATATTTAATGAATATTTCTGCAGAAGCGATGCTTTATGTATCATGTATATTTGCAGCTATAACAATATTGATGTGTGTACAGATATTAATAAATAAGATAACAAATGAAAAGTGAATGGAGAAAAAAATGAACAAGAAAAGATGGCTTACTTTGGCTTTTTCTATATTACTAGCAATTGTGGCAGCACTTCAGTTTAGTGTTGCCCTTAAAGCTAAAGGATATACAACATACCAGATTGATGTGGTAAAAGGGAGTCCTATAACAGGAATTACAATAAATAATTCTAGAATTGATCTTACACGATATGTAAATAATGACATAAAATTAAAAGATGAGAAGTTATGTTCTGATACAAGAGGGACAATAACTATAATGACGTCAGTAATAGATAATATTTTTATAAAATATGACAACAATGCTAAAGACATGTTTGTAACTAAAGATGGAGTAGAAATGAAGTCTAATGATACTCTATTTGCATATAGTACAAATATACTTAATGATATCAAAGTATCTATTAATATGTATACTGCTATATTTATTATTACTTTTATACCAGTATTTTATATTTTGTTGTGGTATGTAATAAGATTTATAACAAAGCTTAAAGAAGGAGATTTTAAATTATATAGATTAATTTTAACAGCTCTTTCAATATTTATATTATATGTTTGTACATTTTACATATTATTGTATGCAATGAGATATTATGTTGCTATAATTCCAATTATATGTATTGGTGCTATATTATGGTATTTAAAAGATACTTTTAAAGAAAAAAAAGAGAATATATATATATCAATTGTAATAATTGCAGGAATTACTATGCTATTTATAATACCTCCATTTCACGTACCAGATGAGTATGCACACTTTATAAAAAGCTATTATATGACAGTATCTGAAAAAAATGGAACTTCAAGAGAGAATATTCCAGTATCAATTGATAATTTTTCATTTAAATATATTCAAGGAATGACAGATAGATCAATAAAATATAATGGTAAAAATTATTTATCAGATTTACTTGAAGATGGAAATTACTCAAAATTAAGTGAATATGAAAAAGGATATGGAAATACATTTAATTTAAGCATATTACCTTATGCGTTATCTGCAATAACAGTAGGTATTGCTAGAGTTTTAAATTTATCTCCGCTATTATTAATACTTATAGTTAAGCTTACAGATTTAATACTAACAATAGTTTTAGGATATATTGCAATAAAGAACACACCGAAGTTTAAAAATATCTTTTTAATTGCGTTATTATTACCTATGACACTTCATCAAACTGCAGCTATAAATATGGATTATTTAACAAATATAATGACAATATTATTTACTGCTTTTGTATTTAAATATAAATGGCAAGATGGAAAAATGAATAACTATAACAAAATATTATTAGGAGTTATTGCTCTTGCAATTGCTTATTGTAAGTTTGGATATTTCCCATTCTTACTTTTAGTACTACTTATACCAAATGATAAGTTTAAATCTAAAAGCGAAGCAGTGCTATATAAGGGATGTTTAATATTAATACCATCACTACTATCTTACATACAAAATTCTGGATTTGGAGGAACAGATTCTCCATACTATTCATTATCATATATGATAAAACATCCATATAGAATTTTCCAGATATACTATAATACTGCAGTTGAAAGACTGCCACTAGATATTTTTACAGGTCAATTTGATGGATTTGGATTATCTACTAAATGGTTACCATCTTTATATTCTACAATTTCTGTATTTATTTTTGTTATATTATATTCTATAGCTGGAAATAATGAGGAATTAAAAGTTGTAGATAGACTATCAATTTTATTTGTAGGGTTATTAATAATTGCAGCTATATATACTGGATTACTAGTAGGTTGGACTCCTGTTGGATCATGGACTGTTAATGGACTACAACCAAGGTATTTTTTACCTGCAACATTCTTAATACTTATAGCATGTTCTAATGATTTTATAAGATTAAATGTAAAGAATAAAGAAAGATTTATATCAGGTTCTTTATTTATAATTTATACAATTTCATTATATTTTATAATGAAAGGTTTTTACTAAAATTTGGGGGAGTATATGGAAAAGTTAAAATTAAAAGTAAAAAATATACCAATATATATAATAATATTAGTATTATCAATAATAAGTTCGATTAGTTTTAGCATATATAATTATGCTAAAACTAATAATGAATATGAAATACATATTTCAAAAGGAACTAAATTAGATACATTACTAGTTGCAAATAGTCCTATGGAAATAGGAAGACTAAAAAAAGATGAAAATGCATATGTAGAGGATTATAAGTTATGTACAGATAACGAAGATTATTCTGTTACCATAAATACATCAGTGGTTGAAAGCATATACATTAAATTTCTTGGAGATGGCGCAAGAGTCATTTTTAATGGTCAAGAGATGCAAATAGAAGATGGGGTATATGCAAATTATATAAGAATAATTGATAGTATAAAAAATTGTATAAATAATATGACACTTATATATTTTGTAATATCATTAATATTTATGACTATATGTGTGCTAGTAATAGCTAATTACTTTGATAAAATAAAAAATGACGCAATAAAATGGTATAATATTCCATTAGCACTACTAACATTATTTGTTATTTATTATTCATGTTTTTATTTATCATATTCTGTATTAAAGGAATTTGTTATAGTTCCAATTATAGCTTTACTTGTATATGTTATATATTGTATAAGCAAATCAAAGGAAAAGAAATTTGAAAACATTTATGCTGCAATTGTCGTATTTGTAGGAATCACACTAATATTTTTGGTACCACCTTGCAATGTGCCAGATGAAGCTTCACATTTTGCAAGAGCATATAAGGATTCTTTAATTGTAACACCAGAAGATGATGGATACTTTAATTTCCCAGAGGCAATAGATAATTTATGGTATAAGTTTACAAATAATCTTCATATGACTGAAAATAAAATATATGGAACAGCATATTTGTCTGAAGCATTTGGAAATAACAATTATGAGTTAAACGATTCGTATACAAATTATAAAAATGTTAAATATTTAAGTTTTGTTCCATATGTACCAACTGCTATAATAGTATTTATAGGTAGAAACATAGGAGCACCAGCATTGTTATTATTACTACTTGGAAGACTTGCAAATTTTATAATAGCAAGTATTATTTGTTATTTTGCTATTAAGAAGGTACCTCATTTTAAAAAACTATTTTTAATTGTTTGTTTATTTCCAATATTTATACAACAAACAGCTGCAATTAATATGGACTACTTAACTGATTCGATTAGTGTACTATTAGTAGCTCAAATTATTGCAATGATATATAAAAAACAAAAGATTGTACTTAAAGAATTTGTTTATTTAGGAATAACATGCTTTGTACTTTCTATATCTAAATTTGGCT
>CANCXL010000049.1 GCA_947381905.1 uncultured Clostridiaceae bacterium
CCACAGATGATTGAATGGTTTAATAAAAATTCAGGAAGAATCATTGTGTAGGGTTTGGATTTACGAAGATAAGGATTTATAATATTGGTAGTATATTTTACTTAGTAATATTATGAATCCTATTTTTATGGAGGAAATGATATGGGAAGAAGAGCAAAAAATGATAATACAAGGAGAGTAAAAGGAGAAGGCACAATAAGAAAAAAAGGTAATGGATATGAAGGGAGGATTACAGTTGAGGTAAATGGTGTAAGAAAACAAGTTTCAGTCTATGATAAAAGCCAACGAGTAGTTGTAGAAAAAATGCAAGAGCTTAGGAAGAAGAGAGATGACAACTATTATATTGAGAATAAAAACATAACTTTGGAAGAATGGCTAAAAGAGTGGATGAGAGTTTATAAAAAGCCATATATATCACCTAGAACTTATCAGGGTTATGTTGAAAAATCTAAAACAATATTAGAACATTTAGGAAATATGCAATTACAAAAAATAGAATTATATCATTTACAAAAATTTATTAGTGATTTACAAAATGTAGGTAAATCGCCTAAATCTTTAAGACATTATTATAGTATTTTAAAAATGTGTTTTGATGATGCAATTATGTGTAGGCACATATCACTAAATCCAACAAGGAATTTAAAATTGCCATCAATGAGAAGAAAAGAATTAAATATAATGACAAAAGAAGAACAACTTGTATTCGAAGGATTTATGAAAAAATATAGAATGGGAACAGCTTATATAGTATTAGTTAATACTGGACTTAGAGCAGGAGAACTAAGTGGATTAACATGGAAAGATGTTGATTTTGAAAACAAAGCTCTATATGTAAGAAGAGGTATGCAAAAAATAACAACTTATGATGATGAGTTTAATAAAGTAAAGAGAGAAAGAAAAGTTACAGATGTAAAAACAGAAAATAGTTATAGAGTTGTTCCAATGTTAGATAAAGTAGTAAGAATTCTACAAGAATACAAGAAAAAAGTACAAGCAGAGCAAGAAGAACTTGCTGAATTAGGAGAAGGATTTAAAGAGGATGATTTTATATTTAAAACAAAATGTAATCATCCAATAACATCTGAATACTTAAGAAAAACTTGTCAGGAAATATGTAAAAGTAACAATTTTAGAAAAGTAGGAATACATGAACTAAGACATACTTTTGCAACAAGATCTATTGAAGCAGGAATCGATTTAAGAGTATTACAAGAAATATTAGGTCATGCTAGTTATAGTACAACAGCAGATATATATGTTCATATTTTAGGACAAGTCAAACTATCCCAAATGAATAGATTAGAAGATTATTTAACTGATATAAATATGAACTAAATGGAACTTTAAAACGACATAAAGGGAAAATAAAGGGAAAGCCTAAAAAATAAATCTCCAAACACCTGAGAATAAAGGCTTTCTCTAAAAAACTTTCTGTCCTCATAACCCGAAGGTATAATAGAAGTTTTGACATAGTAAGTGTGTTGCTACTTTATGATATAATTATTTCTAGTAAAAAATTATAATAGGAGTGAAGATAATTGAATAAAAATGAAAGATATAAAGAAGTATTTTATAAATTAAATTATAAGATTAATAATTCATATAATGGTAAAAAGCTAAATATGAATACGTATATTAGACTTGGGCTCTTAGCAAAATATACTAAATCATTAAAAGCGATATATATGTTAGATAGAGCGGGTTTTTATGAAGATTGTAAAATTCTTCTTAGAACAGTTTTTGAAATTTTACTTACTATAGTGTATTGTGAACTTAAGCCAACAAAATTATATAAAAGATTTTTTGATTATAACGTTCATACTAGATTAAAATATACTAATTTTGAAGATAAAGATATTTCTGAAGTGATTAACTTTGTGTATAAAGATAACATAGAAAAAATGAGGTTAGACAAAGAGAAGTTTAAAATTAAATATAAAGAAAATAATTTGTCAAATTGGCATGGTATGAATATAAGGAAATTATGTCAAAAGTTGGATAAAAAGTATGAAAGAAATTTCTTTATGAGTATGTATTATGTTATATATATGAATTTTAGTGAATATATTCATCCGGATATTGTAAATATTTTTGGAAATTATATTAGTATAGAAGGAAAGTTAAATGTTAATTGTAAAACTGTTATAGATAAGGATAATAGTGAAATTATAGAATTAATAGAAGAAATAAATAACGAACTAATTTCTATTCAATTTTGTTAATAATATCATTATATTATAAAAGAAAACTACTATATCATTATGATATAGTAGTTTTCTTTCTTCCAATAATATATTGGTGGGAATGACCGGAATCGAACCGGTACGAGGTTTAACCCTCGCAGGATTTTAAGTCCTGTGCGTCTGCCAGTTCCGCCACACTCCCGTGTGAACAGTATTTATTTTAACATTTTTGTATTTAAATGTCAATAGTTATAGTGTAATTTATTTAGATGTAACTTTTTTAGCCTGTCTATGTTTAAAAAATGGAGCAAATGTTTCTATTGTTGAGCAACGTTTGTCCACTAGAGTAACAATAATACTTTCTTTATATTTTGGTACATGTCTAAATGTAAGTGGCCACATATGTTTGGCAATAATATCTTTTTCTATATCGTTTAAATCAAAATACTTGCATGCATTATCTAGTGCAGTTTTAGCATGTGTAAATCCATGTTTTTTAAATAATGGCTTTTTTTCTGTAGTTTTGTGCCAATCATATAAAAATAAGTCATGGAGTAGTGCAGCACGAGCTGTAGATCTTGCATCTAGATTTAATTTTTTAGCTATTTTATAACTTATATATGAAACATTTAAGCAGTGTTCATAAGTTGTAGTACTTCCATGTTGAATGTATTTTTTCATGCTTTGTACTGATTCATTTTCATCTAATTCTTTTATATATTCCTGAAATTCAGTATCATTATACATTTCTTCTAATATTATTTCGTTCTTCATTTTATCCTCACTATTAACTAGTATAACATATAATAGTGCATTATGTGCAATATAACATAAAATTTCTCAAAATTTACACATAACTATATTAGTGAACTTAATGGAACACTGCCAATAATTACACCATTTACTATAACCATTACTGGAGGATTAGATGGTGCTTTAAGATTATCTTTTGCATATTCACGTATCTTATTTGCAGTGTTTGCTGCGTTATATTTGATAGTTCCAAAATCTGTTGCAAATTCATAATCTATTGGAGTGTAGGCATAAATTACAATATGTGCAACTCCATCTCTCATTTCATATCTATGTGTTAAATGTATCATAATAATCACCTGGAAATATTTTGTGAAAAAAATATAATTATATTCATTTGTATTGTATTTTATTAGTTTTATGATAAAATTATCTTATGAAAAAGAGAATAATAATATTAACAATTATATTTAGCATATTTATAAGTTTAAATAATGTATTTGCACTTGATGTACCAGAGCTAAACTCACCAAATTATGGAGTATATAATGTGGATACAATGGAAGAGATTTGTGGTCAGAATACACAAAGTAAAATAGCTATTGCAAGTATTACAAAAGTAATGACAGCAATTGTAGCAATTGAGAATATACCAGATATAAATACAAAAAATATAATAGATTATAGTATATTAAATGGAAAAGTGGATACAGATCTAGTTGTAGCAGGAATCAGGGATGGAGAGGAATTATCATATTATGATTTAATAGCTACAATGCTTGTTCCATCTGGAGCAGATAGTGCCATATATTTATCTAATATTGTATTTGGTAATGATCAGAAGTTTATTGATGAAATGAATAAGAAAGCAAAAGAGATAGGCATGAACAGCACACATTTTACAAATGTAACCGGACTTGATGCACAAGATCATTATTCTACTATAGAAGATGTTGCTAAGATGATGAAGTATGCTATATCAAATGATAAATTAAAGGAAATAATGTCGCTTCAAAGTTATACAACAACAGATGGTTTAATTACTGTAACAAATACAATAAATAGATCTGCACAAAGGGCAAATATGGATATAAATCATATATTAGGCGGAAAAACTGGAACAACAGGAGATGCAGGACTTTGCCTTGCAAGTTTTTCAGATGATGATGGAGTAGGATTAATTTCAGTTGTAACTGGAACATCAATGTATTCTAGTATGCCATATAATGTAATTGATACTGAAAATTTATATAGTGCAATTATTAATGAATATTCACTTAAAAATATAGTATCAAATAGTGATGTACTAAAGTCAATACCAGTAGCTTGTAGCAAGCAAAAGAGTATAGATATACATGCTAAACAAGATTCGTTGTATTATGTAGATAATGTGGATGAAAGTAAAATAGCTATAGAATATGAAGGTATGGAATCATTAGATTATACAATAAAGCAAGGTGAAAATATTGGTAAAATTACTATTAAGTATAATGGTAAGGTAATTGATTCATATGATGTAGAATTAGAAGAAAAACTTGAATTTAGCTTAATTGAATGGATAAAGTTAAATAAAGAAGGAGTTATATTACTTGGAGTTATACTTGTATTTATTACTTGTATGATTTGCTGGTTCAGTCTAAAAAAGAGTAAGAACATTACAAGTAAAAAGGATAACAAAAATTACGAATATCATAAAAAAATAAAATAGAGGTTCAAATTAATTTGACCTCTATTTCTATTATTTACTTTAAATTTGAATATATTTTTATTTATATTATTATTAACATAATTTTTATAAATCGTATTACTTTATCTTTATTACACCATGTAATATATCTTTTTCTTTATTATATAATAATACAATAGTGTTGTTATTTTCATCTACTGTTTTATAGCAAGAAATAGTATCTTTGTATGCTATTTCTTTTTTATATACAACCGAAAACTCTGTAGAGTTGGTTGTAATATTATTATCTATTATTTCATTTGCTATATCTAAAAATACGATATTATTTACATGATGATTTACATCTAGGTCTCTTTTCATAGTTGTATATGTGTAGAGTTCTTCAAGATTTTCTGGCATTTTGGTTCTGTCTTTGAATTCTAAATCAAAAAGCTTTTTTTCTTCCTGTCCATAATTTGCAATTAAATCATCATCTATTTTTTCTATTTGATGAGTATGAGCATTAACATATACCCATTTAGAGTCTGCTATTGCTATAAGTTCATCATTTACATATAGTTCAAAGCTTCTTATTGAATATATATTTTTACTAAAGCTTGCCCAAGTATTAATAGTTACGATATCGTTATATTCTGGTCTTTTTAATATTTTAACTCTCCAATTTAAAAGAATCCATGTAGTATTAGTTTTATCTAAGTCTGTTAATCCATGTCCTGCTTGTGTACTTGCCATATTTGCAGCTTCTTGTAATATTCTTAAGAAACCATGGTTACTCATTTTTAAGTTTGAGCCAATATCTTCAACAATAACTTTTTCTTTTGTTGTAAATATTCCCATTTAAAACATCCCTTTCCATAAAAAAAGAAATGCTCTTATCAGCATTTCTATATGTTGGTGACCCCTACGGGAATCGAACCCATGATTCGACCTTGAGAGGGTCGCGTCTT
>CANCXL010000050.1 GCA_947381905.1 uncultured Clostridiaceae bacterium
TTACAAAACTAGAATATTCTTGATAATCTTTATTTTTTGAAGTGTAGAAAAATAGTGCATTAACTTGTGTTAACGCACTATCTATCTTATACTAATTTAATCTATCCTCTATTAATTTTGCTAGTTCATGAGCTTTCTTATCTAATACTTCTTGATTTTCTCCCTCAATCATAACACGAACTAAAGGCTCTGTTCCAGAAGGTCTAATAAGAACTCTACCATTTCCAGAAAATTCTTCTTCAATTTTTTCTATCGCCTCTTTAATTACTGCATCCTCTTTATATGCATATTTTTTATCTGATGGTACTTTAGCATTAACAAGTACTTGTGGATAAATTGTAATTTTAGATGCAAGCTGACTTGCTTTCATTTTAGACTTAAGTAATATTTCCACAAGCATAAGAGAAGTAAGTATTCCATCTCCTGTTGGATTATAATCTAAGAATATAATGTGTCCAGATTGTTCACCACCAAGATTATATCCATTTTCTAACATATTTTCTAGAACATATCTATCTCCAACATTAGTTTGAACAAATTCAAGTCCATTATCTTTACAATACTTTTTAAGTCCCAAATTACTCATAACAGTTGCAACTAATGTATCTTTTTTTAGTATACCTTGTTTTTTTAGATAATCTGATATAATTGCAAGAATAATATCTCCATCCATTATATTACCATTTTCATCTACACAAAGGCATCTATCTCCATCACCATCATATGCAATACCTAAATCATATCCTTTTTCAACAACTATCTTTGCTAGATTTTCAATATGAGTTGAGCCACATCCTTTATTAATATTTATTCCATCTGGAGTATCATTAATAACGTCATATTTAATACCTAAAGCTTTAAATACCTTTGCTGCTACAACACTTGTTGCCCCATTTGCTGTATCAATTAAAACCTTAAAGTTATCATCTAAAACATCAAGTAATTTATCTTCGAATATTTTTCTAAAGAAAAATACATATTCTTCAAGTAAATCTTCTCTATTTTCACTTACACCAATTTTATCATTTATTGCAGTAAGTTCGTCAAGTTTACCAGAATCCATAATTTCTTCTATTTCTTCTTCTAAATTATCTGGTATTTTCATTCCTTTATTGCTAAAGTATTTTACTCCATTAAATTCATAAGTATTATGTGATGCAGATATAACAACAGACGCATCTGCTTTGAATTTACGTGTAAGATATGCTACAGCAGGTGTAGGCATAACCCCAAGAGTCTTTACATTTGCACCATAGCTTAAAAATCCTGCAATCATTGCACTTTCAATTAATGTACCAGAAATTCTTGTATCTCTACCTATAAAAATTGTTGGAGTATGATCTGTATGTTTAGATAAAACATATGCTCCTGCTTTAGCAACCTTATATACAAGCTCTGGTGTAAGTTCAGTATTTGCTATTCTTCTTATTCCATCTGTCCCAAAATATTTTCTCATCTTTGCCTCCTATTAATTTATATTCTATTTATCTAAATTCATTATTCTTTTTGCTCTTATATAATCTTCTTGATTTGCAGTTTTATATCCTTCAAGAGGATACTTAAGTTTCATATTTTCCCATTTAAACCTTCCAAGATCATGATACTTTAAAATTTCAACTTTTTCAACTGTTTTTAAAGATTTGATAAATAAAGCTAAATCTTTTAAGTCTTTTTCATCATCTGTTAGAGTTGGAACTAATACTTGTCTTATCCACATAGGCTTTTCGTGTTCACTTAAATATTTTGCAAATTCAATTTCATCTTTATTTGATTTTCCAATTAGTTCTTTACATTTTTCATCATTAATACATTTTATATCTAATAAAAATAAGTCTGTAAGCTCTATTAGCTCTTTTATTTTATCTGTAATTGGTAAATTTCCAGATGTATCAATACAAGTATGAATATTTTGTTTTTTTAACTTTTTAAATAGTTCAATTAGAAAATCTGCTTGAAGTAATGGTTCACCACCACTTATTGTTACCCCACCATCAGGAGTAATATAGTTTTTAACCTTCATTATCTTTTCTAACACTTCATCTACCTCATACTCTTGACCATTTTTTATATTCCATGTGTCTCTATTTTGACAATATTTACATTTTAAGTGACATCCTTGCATGAATACTATATATCTAAGTCCAGGACCATCCACTGCTCCCATAGATTCAAAAGAATGAATTCTTCCCTTCATAAATCCTCCTAAAAATTAATATGACACTAGTAATGAAGTCCTAGTGTCATATTTAACTAATTATATTTATATATTAAAACTTCTCTTGTATTGTTCTGTTTATTACGTCTAATTGTTGTTCTCTAGTTAAGTTTACAAATTTTACTGCATATCCTGATACACGAATTGTAAGTTGTGGATATTTTTCAGGATGTTCCATAGCGTCTTCAAGAAGTGCTCTATCAAACACATTTACATTTAAATGATGTCCAGTTTGTTTGAAATATCCATTTAGTAAATTAACTAAGTTATTTACTTGTGTATCAATGTCATTTCCAAGAGTAGCTGGAGTAATAGCAAATGTATAAGAAATACCATCTTCTGAATATTCATATGGAAGTTTTGCTACAGAATTTAATGCAGCTACTGCACCATTTGTATCTCTTCCATGTAGTGGGTTTGCACCTGGTCCAAATGGTTCTCCTGCTCTTCTTCCATCTGGAGTATTTCCTGTTGCTTTACCATATACAACATTTGATGTAATAGTAAGTACAGATAATGTGTGTTTTGAGCCTCTATATGTTTGATATTTTTGTAATTTTCTTAAGAATGTTTTTACAAGATTTACAGCAAGCTCATCTACTCTATCATCATCATTTCCATATTTAGGGAAATCACCTTCTGTAACATAATCTACTGCAAGACCAGTTTCATCTCTTACTACTTTTACTTTTGCATATTTAATTGCAGAAAGAGAATCTGCTACAACTGAAAGTCCAGCTATACCACATGCCATAGTTCTTAAAATATGTTGATCATGTAGAGCCATTTCTAAAGCTTCATATGAGTATTTGTCATGCATATAATGAATTGCATTTAACGCTTTAATATATATTTTTGCAACATAATCCATCATGTTATCATATTTTTCCATAACTTCATCATAATTTAGATATTCTGAAGTTATTGGTGCAAATTTTGGCGTAATTTGTTTTCCGCTTTTTTCGTCTCTACCACCATTAATTGCATATAGTAATGCTTTTGCAAGGTTTGCTCTTGCTCCAAAGAATTGCATTTGTTTACCAATTTCCATAGCTGATACACAACATGCAATACCATAATCATCACCTAATGTCATTCTCATTAAATCATCATTTTCATATTGAATTGAAGAAGTTTTTATAGAGATTTTAGCGGCATAGTCTTTAAATCCTTGTGGAAGATTTTTAGACCATAACACTGTTAAGTTTGGCTCTGGTGCTGGTCCTAAATTTACTAAAGTATGAAGTACTCTAAATGAGTTTTTAGTAACAAGAGTTCTTCCATCAACTCCCATACCTCCAATACTTTCTGTTACCCATACAGGATCTCCACTAAATAATTCATTATATTCTGGTGCACGTAAAAATCTTATCATTCTTAATTTCATAATAAAATGATCCATTAATTCTTGCGCTTCTTTTTCTGTTAATTCTCCATTATCTAAATCTCTTTGAATATATATATCTAAAAATGTAGATGTTCTTCCTATACTCATTGCAGCTCCATTTTGATCTTTAGTTGCAGCTAAATATCCAAAATATAGCCATTGAATTGCTTCTTTAGCATTAGATGCTGGAACAGAAATATCAAAACCATATTTTAAAGCCATAGCTTTTAAATCATTTAAAGCTTTAATTTGTTCACTTATTTCTTCTCTTTCTCTAATAATTTCGTCAGTGAAAATATCAGTATCAAGTGTAGTTAAATCTATTTTTTTAGCTTCAATTAATGCATCAACACCATATAAAGCAACTCTTCTGTAGTCTCCTATTATTCTTCCACGTCCATAACCATCTGGAAGACCAGTAATTAAATGAGAACTTCTTGCTGCTCTTATATCTGGTGTATATACACTAAATACACCATCATTATGTGTTTTTCTTAAGTAATTATATATATAATCTGTTTCTTTATCTACTTCGTATCCATATGAAGTACAAGATTTTTCAACTATCTTAATACCTCCATTTGGCATAATTGCTCTTTTTAAAGGAGCGTCTGTTTGAAGTCCTACAATTTGTTCTAAATCTTTGTCTATATATCCTGCATCATATGCGTTAACTGCAGATGGAGTTTTTGCATCAACGTCTAGTACCCCTTTTGCTCTTTCTTCGTCATATAATGCTAGAACCTTATTCCATAGTTTATCTGTTCTTTCGGTTGTTCCCTCTAAAAATGAGTCATCACCTTCATAAGCAGTATAATTTCTTTGGATAAATCCTCTAACATCGATTTCTTTTGTCCATTCTCCTGATTTATCAAAACCTGTCCATTGTTTAAAATCCATTTAAAAAACCTCCTTACAATTTTTAACAATTTCATATAAATTATCCATACATTATAATATCATACCATATATATTTTTTCAACAAATTTTATCTTAATTTTTCTAAATATTTTTTCATTTTTATTATATGTTATTTTTATATTTATTAAACAAATTTAAAGAGATAAATTGTTATTTTTTCTTATACCAATTCATCTCTTTTATATTTATTTTATTATATCTATTGCCTCTTTAGCATTCTTATCTACTAGACGTATTATAAAAATAAGAACACCTGTAATTATAAATGTTACTCCATATACAATAGCCATCATTTTAAAATCTCCTACAGCAAGATTTGCTCCTGCAATTGTTGAAGAAATTACCGAAGGAAACCTTACAAAAGTAGATATCAAGATAAATTCTATAGCATTTATTGGAAGCATTGCTCCAATATATACAAGTAAATCTTTAGGAGTACCAGGTATTAAAAATAGTATTATCATAAGTATTTGTATTTTTTTAGGGTTTTTAAATACTTTGCTCTTTTTTATTTTATCTATTTTTTCTTTTTTCCAGATACTATATACAAATTTTTCTCCAAAAAATTTTACTAAAAATACAATAAACGATGTAATTATAAATACAGTAGCAAAAATAAAAATAGTTCCTCCTATACTACCATAACACATTCCCGCAAGAATTTCTAAAGGTTCACCTGGAAGTATAACAAAAAATATCTGTGCAAATTGAAGTCCAAATAAAACTAACATCCCTAGTATTCCCATA
>CANCXL010000051.1 GCA_947381905.1 uncultured Clostridiaceae bacterium
CCAAACTTACGTTGTTCCCAAAAAAAAGTAGAATATCATCTACCTATTTTAATAATTCATCTATTGAAATTTTATGTTTTTTACATATTGTGTATAGAACTAATGAAGTAACTAAATACTGTCCTGTTTCATAATTACTATATGTTGTTTGAGATATCATGCATTCATCAGCAATCTCCTGTTGAGTTAATCCTAAATCATTTCTAATTTTTCTTAATTTACAACCTATTTTGTTTTTATCTAATTTATCAATTATTGAATAATCATTTTCTCTAGATAATCCTGTTACATAATCAAGTGAATAATGGTATAAATTAGAGAATTTTACTAATTTAGGGAGTGGCATAGTATCATGTGCATTTTCCCAACCAGAAACTGTTGATCCAGTAACTCCGAATACAAGACCAAGTTCTGATTGTGTCATTTCTAGTTCTTCCCTGCAAAATTTTAAATTATTATCATTCATATCTTTCACCAGTATAATTTTCCCATTAAAACGAACAATATTAGCAAAACTATGGGTCATTTGATAAAATTGTGCTATAATGATATTCGACAGGTGATTTAAATGAAAAATAGAGCAAGGAAGGAACAATTAAAGAAATTAGCGTTGAAAAAAACTGATAATGGTGGAAGAATCTATCAGTTAATTAATAAGAATATATTGGATAAAGCAATAGATCTAATTACAGATGAAAAAACACCAACAATTGTAACTTCTTTAGTCAAAAAAGGTTATCTAACAGGAAATGAACAATTTATTGATATGCTAAATAACTTTATTTATTATTTTGATTCAAAATTTCCTACAATATGTCATAAAGATTTAATGTTAGAATTTATCCTTGAAAATCAAACCCCAGAATTTTTATTATGTAAAAAATATTGGGGGGATAATGATAATATGCAATATTTTATTAATAGTATGGATAAGGCAATTGTAAATAATTTTTATGAAACAATTCTTTTTATAGATGATAAGGTTTTATTTAGACCCTTTATAAAAAATTTGCAAAACTTAGATCTTGATAATAAGAATGACTTAGAATCTATAATGAAATTTTTAAAAAAACTTTTATGGACTAACATTAATGATTTTTCTACTTTGTATTTATTTCAAAATTTTCATTTGAATCTTAAAAAATTTCAAAGAAAAAATAAAGATAAAAATCCTTTAGAAGTGTATTATCATATAATAAATGAAATGAAAATACATTATGAAAGGTTAATAGATTCATATTATAAAAATAAAGGTATACTAAAATATGTAAAATGATATACATAATTTTGAAAAAAGACTATAATATAATTATAAAGAAATAATTAGGTATTTAGGATTGATTAAAATTGTTATTTTGTTATAATACTATTTACTTAATTAACGGGAGGGTCAAATGAATATAGCAGAAGTTATCCAGGACTTACAAAAATATTGTATTAGTAACACTAAAGAAGATAAAACGATATATAAGACATCACAAAACACTTTTATGGAAGGTTTTGTTGGTGTAATGCTTAATGAGTGTACTGATTCAAATGATTATGAAGTTTATTTATATATAAAAGATAAAGATTTGATTGCAAGTCCATTATTATTAGAAAAATATAAAAATGTTATAGATGCTACTAATTATTATGAAGAGTTAGTAGATTTTATTAAAAATAATACTCCTGAAAATATAGTAAATAGATGTAAAAGTACAATTTAAAAAAGTACCCCCAAATTTACCCCCAAAAATACCCTTGAATAATAAAGTTAAGATGATAAAATATAGTAAAATGAAACAATTAGCAAAAGAGATCTGCTGATTGTTTTATTTTGCATTAAATGTTATTGACTTTTTCCCAAAAAATTATATAATAAATAACAATTTAATGGTTTTGTTTAGAGGTTTGGGGATGATTCTTATGGTGCAAATTGTTTGCAATAAACATATCATTATGTTTTCAGAAAAATATGTTCATAAGGATAAAGCACCCCTAAATCTAAATAACTATAAGAAGAGAAGTAATTGCAGTAAATAGCTTTTATTCTCTTCTTTTTTGATTATGGAGGTCATTATGAAATTATTGAGCAATGAAGTAATTAAAAAATATGATTATCAAAAAACAAGATCGAAGGTAAATGAATTTATGGAAGTATTTGAAGAAAATTATTTCAGATACATTAGTGTACTTCCACCTAGTATTACATCTCATCTTAGTGAGATTAAAGTACAGTCATCTGGATTTACCTCTTCACCAGTAGAAAGATATGTTTTAAAGAAGATAGAAAAAGAAGAAGACTTTCTAGAATATTTAAATATAATATTAAGTGTTCTGGATAATCTAACTATGGAAGAACAACACTTTTTTAAAGGAATCTTCTTTATGGGAAATACAGAACTTGTAATGGAAGAGCAACTTCAATGTGCAGATAAGACTTTAAAGCATATTAAGAAAAGTTGTATTATTAAATTTGCTTTGGCTCTGAATATGGCAATCCTTAAAGAAGATATATAATCAAATCGGAAAAAGTCAAATTTATATTATGAAAGGAAATTAAACACATAGGACACATGTGTTTTTTTGTGGTTAAATTATGAGAGAATATAAAATAAAATATAAATTAATATTAGAAGGAACAGGTTTACAATCTGGAAGTAATAAATTTGATGTAGATAAAAGGGTTAGAACTATTATTAAAGATGCATTAATGATTGAATTGGAGAAACATACTGCTTTCTCATCCTTATTTAAAGATGGAGATTTTGATATTAAATTAGAAATAATGGATTACGAGCCTAAGAAAGAAGAGAAGATGGACTAATGTTATCTTTATTAATAATTTTAGGAATAGCATTTATAATGTTATTTCTTTTTTGTTGTTGCAAAGTTGCATCGTGGTCTGATGAAATGAATGATCAAACTTTAGAAAAATAAAAATGATTAGAAACACTTAATGAAAGGATAGATATTCTATAAATAATATTGTATTTGTAGCATAATCTTATAATGGTGAAAGATATGAATGATGATAAAAAAATATCTTTTGAAGATTTAATTTTGAGATATCTTATAGAAAAAATATTAGAAAGAAAAAACACAAGTTAATTATATGTCGCAGTTTTGTATAAATCCTAATATAGTGTTATTATTCACTTGTCTTAATTATTGGTCAAGTAATTAGGAATGGAGGCAATGATGAATAATAATTACTTAACTGATGTTGAATTTAATGTAGGGATATATATAAGATTATCTCAAGAAGATAGAGACAAAGACAAAAAATACGAATCTGATAGTGAAAGTGTCACTAATCAAAAAGAATTATTAAGAGATTATGTAAAAAATCATAATTTCAATTTAGTAAATGAATATGTAGATGATGGATTTTCTGGAACTGATTTTGACAGACCTGGTTTTCAAAAAATGATGGAAGATATAAAAAACAAGAAAATAAATTGTGTTGTCGTAAAAGATTTATCTAGATTAGGTAGAGATCATGTTATGACAGGATATTATATTGAAACTTTTTTCCCTGAAAATCAAATTAGATTTATTTCAATATTAGAGTCTTATGACAGTTTTAAAAATCAAGCAAGTAATGATTCATCAACTTTCATAATTGCATGTAATGATTACTATAGTAAGCAGAACTCAATTAAAATAAGAAATGTTTTAAATGAAAAAAGGCAAAAAGGAAAGTTTGTTGGAAGTTTACCAAGTTATGGATATATGAGAGATCCTGAAGATAAAGGACATCTTATCCCTAATCCTGAGATTGCTCCCATAGTAAAGAAGATATTTAAATGGAGAGTTGAAGGAATTGGTCCTTCTGAAATAGCAACTAGGCTAAATAATGAAGGAGTTCCAACACCAAGTGCTTATAAAGGAACAGCCTATTCAACAAGATTATTAGATAGTAATCAGTGGAATATTTCTACTGTAAAAAAAATTTTAGCAAATAGAATTTATACAGGTGATATGGTTCAGCATACTCAAGCAAAAGTTAATTATAAATCTAAAAAGAAAATAAATTTAGATGAAAAATTGTGGTTTATTGTAGAAAATACCCATGAAGCTTTAGTAGATAAAGAAACATTTGAATATTGCCAAGCTATAAGAAAAGGTTTTAATAGACAATATAAAGTAAAAATAGAAAGAGAAATAAGATTGTTTGAAGGAAAACTGTTCTGTAAGGAATGTGGAAATAAATTAACCGTTTCATATAGAAGAAATCATGATTATTGGACAGTTAATTGCAACAAATATTCTAGAGATCCATTAAGAGTAAGATGTACATCTCATTTCTTCCCATATAACTATTTAGAAGAACAGTTAATTGAAAAAATTGATGAAGATGTGAATACTTATATAAAGAAATTAGATGTAAAAAAATTAAATTCAGAGATTGCCAAAAATGTAAAAGAGAGCACAAATAAAATTGATAATATTATAAATCAGCTGGAAGTAGACAAAAAGAAATTAACAAAAAGATTAACTATTTTATATGAAGATAGATGTAATGAAGTTATTTCAGCTGATATGTATAAGGAATTATCACAAGAATATGATGAAAAACTATCAGAAATTAATAGGAAAGTTGAATTGCAAAAGATGGAAAGGTATAGAGTAAAAAACACAAAGGATATCACACCAGATTATACCAAGCAAATAAAAGAACTATTAAATCTAAAAAAATCAAAAAAGGATTTATATGATTTATTAATTGATCGAATAGTAATTGATCAAGAAAGAAATATAACAATAAAATATAAATTCAATGTTATACCAGATAAAGAATTTAAATATGAGAATAGGAATTTAGCAAGAAATCCCTATGGAAGATCTGGTAAGAACGGTAAGAAATCTAAAGAAAATAAAAATAATTAGTAACATATGCAAGGGCACTCAGGAGGTGGCGA
>CANCXL010000052.1 GCA_947381905.1 uncultured Clostridiaceae bacterium
AAATAAATCTTTTTCTATAACTATATGTTTCCTTTCTTTATGTTCTTTTATACCAATAATTATTGGATATATTATATTCAAAGATGGAAAAATTATGTATGAAATAATAGGTTATATGCCAAAATTAGTAAGTTTGATAATTCCATTATATATTCCTTTACTATGGGCTGCCATAAATTTTAATAAACAAGCAAAGCTTTCTAAGCGACTTATAGAAGAATATACTCACAAAGAAGTTATAAGCAAAACATTTGAAGGACTATCTAAACAAGTAGAACAAATAGATAGTGATAATGTACGCGAACTTAATCTTAAATTATTATACAATATAATAAATATGACATCAGATAATCCAGGACAATTAATTAAAGGATTTGACCAATCAGATCATCCTTTAATTGAAGTTTTAAATAATATAATGAAATCAGAAAAATCATTAGATAATCTATCAAATATTCCAGGTATTGCTTTAATTATAGAGCAATTGCAAAAACGGCTTAATAAAATTAAATCTAAAAATAAGGAAACAATAGAAGATAATATAGAATCTTAAAAGATAATGTATCTTTATTGGTAAACAATCAAAAGCCTGTGAAAATAATAAAAGTTTGTAAAAGCAGTTTTCCATATATACTTTATAACTTTAAACTATCTTTATACTGCACTATGAGCAACAGAGGTGCCTGTAAGTCAAGAGCAATATTTTATTTAATTAATGTATAAATATTAATAGAGGATATTATAATGGGTTTGGCAAAAAAACTTTTGATGGAATATGAAGCTAGAGGATATGGCAAAGTACCAAATAAATATGTTTGTCATCATTGCTTTGACGAAAAAGGATTAAGCAACTTCATAAAGAAAAATGGTAAACAAGGTTTATGTTCCTATTGTGGTAAAAAGACTGATGTTTTAGATTTAGAAATAGTAATAAAACATATTATATCTTCTATAAGCAATGAATGGCAAGATCCGGTTGAAAACTCTCCATATGAAAGTGCAGAAGGAGGATATTTAAATAATTATCAATTTGATATATGGGATTTATTAAGTGAACAAGAGCCTATAAATGCTGTGTCTCAAACTCTTTTTGAAGATATATATTCAACAATAAATACTAACTTGTGGGCTAGACCTTTTGCAGAGCCTTTCAAAGAACAACATTTATTAGAAGAATGGGATAAGTTTATATATAGAGTTAAACATAAGTTGCGTTTTACTATTTTTAGTGAAAATAACAATAATAAATATTATCCAATTGAACAAGTTGCAAAAATTATTAGTGATTTAAAATTTGAACAAATATGTAATGATAAAATATATAGAATTAGAATTACAAATAACAAGCAAAATTTAAATTCAGCATCTGAAATGGGAACAGTACCCATAGAATATGCATTACAAGCTAATAGAATGAGTCCTGTTGGGATAGCTATGTTCTATGGTGCATTTGATGAACAAACTGCCGTTGATGAAGTGCTTAATAGTAATAAAAATAATTGCAATATTTATATACATACAGCTACTTTTATAGCTTCAAGACCACTAAATCTTATTTCCTTGCCATCAAAGTTAGAAATTCCTTCAATATATGATGAAGTTAAAGGTGATAAAAGACCTTACTATATATTTATGCAATCTTTTATTGATTGGTTTGCTAGACCAATTGACAGAGATGGAAAAGAAGAACACTTAGAATATATACCAACACAAATTATTACAGAATATTTGCGTTATAACTATACAATAAATAATAAACCAATAGATGGCATCATATATAAAAGTTCTGTTGGAAGTGGTAAATCAGTGGTTTTGTTTATTCAAAATGACCAATGTGTAGATAATGATTGGAATATAAAAAAGAACTTTAAAGATAAATTATATCTAAAAATGATTAACTACAAGTAAATTAAAGAAAACAATACATATGAAGGTTGTAATTAGTTTTAATCATATTTAGAATATAGCTTTATTTTAAACAAAAACAGTCTATATAAATTATGTTTTAACTATCAATAATTATAACTTACTGATAGTAAATAAATTTTCATACAACCATATTAACATTTATTTTAATAATAATCATAAAAAAGCTCACCTATTATGGTGAGCTGAAATAATTTAGGTTACTACTTCTGCATCTATAAAATCATCATCACTTTGTTTATAAGTTTTTTGATTTTTATATCCTGATTTAGTATTGGTTTTGCCATTTTTATCATACGGCTGTTTTACATACACATTAAAATAATATTTATTGTATATGTTTTGCTTATGATTAGTTTTCTTATCTTCATTTTGATTTGAACTATAAATCATAAGCTCTCTTGAAGATGAAAAATTTTCTCTATCTTTAGATTCTACTATTTTTTTAACAGCCAATTTTGTAATATTTATCATAAAAATTATTGCAAGCATTATTAAAAAAATAGTTATTATTGATGTTTCTGTTGTATTACTGCCTGTTATTACAGCAGGTAATGTAGAAACATCAACATTCTCACCAAAAAAACTTTGTAATTGTTCTTGAGTAAATCTCATTCCAATCTCCTTTGCAAGACATATCTTGCTTTTATATTTTTTACTTTTTATTAAATATTTTTAGACAAACTAATACTGCCTAATTATTGAAGCCTATTTGTATATAATAGGTCTAATTGATAGTAAACCAGTAGGTTTCTTTGAGCCTGCATAATGCGGGAACTTCATCTCTGATATATCGTGGCGAGATAATTTTTAGTGGAATGATGAGATAAGCAAAAATAAAAATCGTGAAAAAAAGTTAAAATCATTTTAAGTTTTTAAAAATTGCATAGTCATTGTATAGTAGTTACATAGTCCTGCAACATGCTTATCTCACTATTCCGTTATTTTTTATCTCACCCCCTTATAAATATGGTTATAATTATAATTGTATGTTTTTCATTTTTTAATAAATATTATATTATGAAAAAATAACAAACAAATTTAGTAAAAAGTTTATCTAAAAGTTTTTGTTTTATAGTTGTAATATATTGGCAGTGTTATATGTATAATATACTGATGGAGGTGTAGTATGAGTTATAACGCCCTAAAAATAGCAAATGCAATTATTGAAAAATGTTATAAAAAAGAAATTAATGATATAAGTATTACAAAATTACATAAGTTATTATATATAGTTTATGGAGCATATTTTTATGTTAATGATAATAAACTATTTGATGAACTTCCTGCATACTTTCAATATGGTCCAATATTTAAGAGCTTGCAGATAGCTTATAAAAAGCATGAGTTTGTGCTCCAAGGACAGAGAGAGATTGGTGCAGAAGTTGTTAATGATAATGACTTAAATATAATGATAGATAAAGTGCTTGATACTTTTGGTAAATATTCTGCTCAGCAGTTATCTAATTGGTCCCATAGAGATGGTAGTGCATGGTCAAAAGTTGATAAAATGTCTGACTTTTGGGGTGTGGATATAGATGAAGACTTAATAAAAGGGGAATTTGCTAAGATAGTAACACTAACTCCAGATAATGAGGTATAATACTATGGTAAGTAAAGATAGTGATCGCTTTAAATTTAATAAAAATGGTACTGACTTCTTAACTGGTTCATATATTGGATACTCATCTGGTAGTAATGATTTGAATATTCTTGATAGTAAAATAGAGTTGAATCAAGTAGAACACTTTCTCAAAAAAGAAGATATGTATGCTAGACATGAAATTATAAAAAATATATATTCTTCATTAATAAAATTAACTAAACCTTGTGTATTAATTGGTTTAATTTTTGTTACTGTCATAGTTTATCCTTTATCAAAAATAGAATTACCTTTTGATTTTGGTCGTCTATTAATGAATTATTTAAAAGTTTTTTATGAACTTATTACAGCATGTACATCTTTTCTTTTAGGGGCTGTTATTTCAAATTGGATATCTAGTAAAATTGATAGGTAAGCAGGGTTCAAAAATTCTGCTTTTTCTTTTTATATATCACCTCTTATTATAATATATGAAGATGTGATATTTAAAAAATCTATTTACAATTTTATTCTTACTTTTATCTATTCCAGTAGTAGCTGAAGAAGTTTATCCTCATCATAATAATGAATCATTTTTAAAAGCCAAAAATATATGAAAAAATTATAATAATAACAAGTTAATATCTATAATATATTTATAAATAAAAAGATTTCCTAATTTAGTCAAAAAATTTCCTTTTATGGTATTTTTCTATTGACATCTATTTTTAGTTCAGTTATAAAAATAAAAAGAAATAAAGGGTAAATATGGATAATGAATATAACTTTGGTAAGTATATAAGGCTTATACGTGTCAAGCGTGAGATTGCAGTTAAGGATTTAGCTGCAAAGATAGAAATAAGCTCAAGCTACTTATCAAAGATAGAAACTGGTAAGAAAAAAGCACCGCATGATGAGAAGTTTCTTGTGAAACTTTCTGAATCATTGGATGTTGATTATAAACAGCTTGCACTTAAAGCAAGGATAAATAATATAATAGAGTCTGATAATATGGAAATGCTTGGTCGTAGAAAAAATAATGTTATTAGACTTTTAAAGATATCATCTAAAGTTGATGATGGTATCTTTATTAAAGCTTGTATTGCTTTTGTAAGAGAAATACAAAATAACAATGTGAACAATAAAAATAGCCATTAAAATATTGCAGTATTTTAATGGCTAGTAGTTGCATAGACTCTGATGCAACACAAATGTAACACAATTATGCATATCATCTTAAATATAATATCATAATTTCATTATATTTGTCAATAAGGAGTCCGACGATAATTACGACAATTA
>CANCXL010000053.1 GCA_947381905.1 uncultured Clostridiaceae bacterium
AATTGGTGAAACAGGTGGTTTTGGAAAAGTATACAAATGTAAGGACGAAAACAATCAAATATTTGCTTGCAAAATGCTTGAAAATAATACAGATATAGGAATTAAAAGATTTGAACGTGAAATCCGATTATTAAGCAGACTAAATCATCCTAATGTTATGAAGGTTATTACTTATAATATATTAGATGAGAAAAAATTTTATATAATGCCGTTGTATAAATGTAGCTTATTACAAATTATACCTAAAGTCATTGAAGAGCCATATGCACAATATTGTATACTTAATGCTATTTTAAATGGGGTGGCATATTTACATTCCGAAGGAGTTATACATAGAGATTTGAAACCAGGCAATATTCTCTATAATAACGAAAATGACATTGTTGTAACAGATTTTGGTTTAGGCATCCAATATGATTCCGATTCAACAACATTAACAAAAGGTATTAATTGGGGAACTAGGAGATATTGTTCTCCTGAACAATATTCAGATATGCATTCAGTTGATTGCAGAACTGATATTTATGCTATAGGTATGATTATTGAAGACATTTTAACTAATTTTAATTCAATTCCTATACAAGATCCAAATATAAAATATATTATTGATAAGTGTACCAAAAAAGATAGAAATGATAGATTCGGCAAAATTGAAGAATTAAAAAATATTCTTGATACTTATTATTCTTTGTTATTGGGATGGAAGCAAACTACTCCTATAGATGAATTGTTATTAAAACTAGAAAAAAATCAGGTTACACAAACAGAAGTTATTGATATTGCAAATCAAGTTATTAAAGAAAAAGATAAAGAAAAAGTTGAAATTTTCTTCTCTAATATTTCAGCACATAATTATGAATTTTTAGAGCATGACAGTTTGGTACTAACAAGAGAGCTGATACAAGAGTTATGTAAGTACTGGGATCAAGTAGGGTGGCCTTTTAGTTATATTGATACAATTGCTGACTTGGGAGAAAGGATATATCTTATGTCAAAAGATGCAGAGGTAAAGTCACTTATTTTATATCAGATAATGGACTTAGCAATTGATTATAACAGATGGTATGCAATGGGAACAGTAAGAAGGCTATTTAGTGACATCACATCTAATATTTCAGTTCAATCAGAATTGGCAATACGTTTAAAAAAGAATCGTCTTAGTATTTACAACATATTTGAATCGGAAGATGATTTACCAATCATGATTAAAGAAGTGTACAAAGCAAATTAAGGCTTTTAACTGAAAATTACTAATATTATTCTGTAAGAGTCTGTGAAACTTTTTCTGTAAAATAGAGAAATCACTGGTCTTCTATGATAAAATAAAAATCATAGGAGGCCTTTTATTATGGCAAGAATACATTCTCTACATTCCAAAACAAGTAAATTTCCACCTACCACTTGTGCTGCCAAGCTAATGGCATGATAACATTGGTTAAGAATTTGTTGACCACACAAATCTGCGTTACTATATGTATCACATCTTCCAAGTTGCCCAATTAGATAAGCTGGTATAGAATTCAAACTATCTCTTCCTGGATAATCACCTAAAACCTTTCTTTTTCTCTTTTTTGTTAAATTAGATATATCTATCGACTTTTGAGCAATCGTAAAATATGCAGCTACAACAAAATCTCCATCTTCTAATATCTTCTTTTCATCAATTATAAGATATGTTTTTCCATAATTTGTCTTTTCATATGGAATAGCTTTATGAATTAAAAAGTCCTCTAAGTCTGTTTCACGTTGACAAGAGAACTTTTTAAACGATTCTTCAATTTTTTTCTGATTATACTCTTTTCTTAAAATTTCTCCCAATGGTAAAACTTTGAAATTTATCATTTATTTCGACAATACCTTAGAAAGAGTATATTTCTATTCATTTTCTTTTGTTAAATAAATCAACTCAGGTTGAAAATCACTATGCAACGTGGGAGTCGCTACTTTTGTCATTTCTTTCACAAATTCCTCTGCTTTTTCTGGTTTCACAGTAAATTGTCTTTTAATATTTTTATAATTTCTTGCCAAAAACATTGTGATATTAATAAATTATCTTAATTACTCAATATAATTTATATTCTTTAAATTGAATCCAATGGCTATCAATTTCTCTCAGCAAAATATGTAAAATATTGACATATTTTTACAAAGATTCTATAATTTAGAATATAAAATATAAGGGAGGAGTGATTCATAAAATATACTTTAAATTATTTTCTAAATTTTGTACTTTCACGATAAAATCAATTAAATCACAAATCAAAGTATTTCTACTAAACATTTTCTGATAAGATGAAAAATAAAAACTACAAAAAAAGAAAGGAGGTTGCCAATAAATTATACAAACAATTTATAAATAAGCAAAATATTTTTTGAACTATTTAATTAATTAAGGTATATTTTTTGAGTCTTATTAACATTGCATACTATAAATTAATAAAAACTATAAAGAAAAAGAAAGAAGGGTACAAAATGGTTTTAATAGGATTTCTTGTAGCACTGGTTACACTTATTGTCTCTACTGTAAGTCTTCTCTTTCAATTACAAAAACCAAAAAGAAAACAAAAAAAATATATTATACTTGCAAATAAAATTCTATTTTTTGTATGTCTGTTTGGAGGAATTATTAGCACATTTTACTATATTTTCGATCAAAAAAAAGAACTAGAAAATCAAAAAATACAAGCAATAACAGAATACAGCAATAATTATAATTATGTTATTGACAAAATTTTTAGCAAAGACTTTAATGCTGCTGATCAAAAACTCGATGACATGCTAAATGAAAATATAAATGATATATCATATATCAAAACAAATCTTTTAAAATCTGCATATTATATAAATAGAGCATTTTCTACAACAAATAGTAATGAATATATTTATTATTTAGAAGAAACTATAAATCTTCTAAATAATTTAAAATCATTTGAAGATATAATGTCTGATTATGACAGAATAACTTTAAATTTAAATTTAGGATTTTCATATATATTTCTAGAAAATAAAAAGTACAATGATAATTTACAAGAAATAGCAAATTATTTGGAAGGTCTAATTAACAAACAACCAGATTTTAATGATAAAGATGTTTTTTTCTTCTTAGGAATGTTTTATGAAACAAAATACTATATGGAACATAATGAAAAATACTTACAATCAGCAAAAAATTATCTTACTATTGCTACAGCCCAGTATCGCAAAGAAAATAATTCTGATTTATCATTTCAACAACAAGCCTTGTTTATTGAATCAAAAGCTGCATATATGTTTTTAAGATCTGCTATATCTCTTATAGCAAATAATCAAGAAAATAGAGATATATTAAATGAAGAAATCAAAGAGTGTTTCATTAACGCTGTAAAACTTTATGATGATATTATTTTTAATTATGATTTTAATATTGAAAGTACCATTTATTATGAAAGTTTAAAGGATCAGGCACGTTGTTATTGTTTTTTAAGTATATCAGATGAAAAAAATGCAAAAACATATTTAGAAAAAGCCTATAAAAACTTTCAAAAATACATATATATGGAAGAGGAAAAATATAATTCATTAGATTTAGTAAAAGGTTCATATATCTTTTTATTCCTTGACTTAAATCAAGATGAAATAGATGAAATTTTTAAAAGATATAACAATTTATTACAAAAATATAATGATTTGTCTGATACAGAATCTGCTTCTGAAGTAGCTTATGAATTAGCAATTGCCAATTATTTTCTCGCTTATTTTGATGAAGATGGTCTACATGATGGAAAAGAACAAATGAAAAAATTAACCTCTAAATATTTTGATTACTTTGATTCTGAAAAAAAAGAAATTATAAAATCTATAGAAGAATGGTATAAAGAATTAGAAAAAAAGTTTAATTAACAAACTATATTTTGCAGTATCTTTGTCAAAAACAGTAAAATTGAAAAATCCACTAAAAATACAAGGAGGAAAACATGTGAAAAATATTATGAAAAATCTAGGAAAGCTTCTTATAAATACGAAAAAAATATTCAGTAAAATCATTAAGAAAGTGATTTCATTTTTTTTAATTATAAAGATATTTATAGATATAGTTGTAGAAGTAATTGAAAAATCATCAGTTTTGGCTGTGTTTTTTCTGTATATATTTGGAAAAATTCTGGTTGGAGATTTATGTGATGATGATTTAACAATGAACAGAATAAAAGAGCAACTCCCATCTAATTTGACTATATCTAGCATTCATAGAGAGGATTTGCATGGTTTTGGAAATGAAAGTATAATTGTTCTAGCTGCTGATCGCGATATGGGAGAGAAAGTTGCAAATCAATTATTAATTTTGGATAAAGTGGATAATGATATTTTAAATAAAATAGTTAATTTGCTAGGCTTTGGAAGTAATTATAAACTTTCTTATTCATTTTCTTTAGAGTATTTGGATGATGAATGGTCAAAACTAGGGTACATGCTTGAAATAACCGATATCATAGATTTGACTAATGATACAACAAAAGAAATCGTAGTAAATTTTGAACCAACAAATGAATTGGGTGGTATGGCAGGGAATGGCGGATATTATGAAACAGGCATTTTTTCATATTCTTATGATACACATGAATATTATTTGCTTGGAACATATCCCCCATATGAACGTCCTGTT
>CANCXL010000054.1 GCA_947381905.1 uncultured Clostridiaceae bacterium
CAAGAATATTTTTTACAAAAGCACTTACGTTGATGAAGAGTGATAAGGTTATCTAGATTATTAAATAAATCTGTTATTTCCTTTTGTTCGGAAGATTTAGGAATTAAAACTTCCATTGGTTTTAAATCTGCAAATGGTGGAATATTCTTCATGGCAGATCCATTACTATGTTCTTTAGAAAAATCATCTATCATATTGGAGAATACAATTTTATACATGTCTTTATTAATTTGTTTCTCATCAACTCTAACTCTCATAAGAGCTTGATTTATTATTCCAGGCTCTGAAAATAAAGGCAATTCATATATTTCACCTATAGTTCCAGCACATGAAATTATAATATCTCCTGAATGTGTTTCAAAATTTCTTAATTTATTTGCATATTCTTTAGTGATAAAATATCTTTCTAATTTCCAATCTTTATTTATTGCATTTTGTTGTTCATATACTTTAACAGAATCTTTACTTTTTGGAACAAAAATTTCTTTTTTTAAAGCACTTCCAAAAGGTCCTTTTTTATAATCGGCCATCTCTCCAAACTTACGTTGTTCCCAAAAAAAAGTAGACCAAATTATTGATCTACTTATTACTTAGAGAATCCAAATCAAATCCATTATCTAAAATAAATTTTCTTAATATTTCATGAACTTGAATATTAACTTCATATTCTTTATATTGTTTATTATAAATTTTTTCTAATGTATTTTTAGATTTAACTAAATTTATTGTTTTTAGCAATTCATCAAATCTACCATACTCATTTATATTAGAATCAGTAACTGGGGAACTCATAATATTTCTTAATTTATTTTCATCAAGCCCAAAAGCGTTAGATAATTTTCGTATTTGGTCATTTTCAGCATTTTTTTCATATTCTGTAACATAATCCATAAATAATTTATTATCTTCTATTATTAAATCTCCACTTTCTATATCGTGTATTAGCATATTTGCATATTTTTGCTTTTCTTGTGATAAACTTGCAAATGACTTATGTAAGCTATTTAAAGCTTTTTCCAATTCTTCTGGAGAGTAGTTTGGCTGATTTAATACCTTTAAAAATTTAGTAAATCTGCTATTCATATAATCAGAATCAATTTTTCCATTATCAATTTCTATTAAACTACCATCAATATCATAACCAATATCATCTGGATTATTTTTATGTTCTCTATCTAAATCAATATATCTTTGCTTTATTGCATTAATATTTGATTTTGTAATATGACTATTTAATATTAACTGCTCCATATATATGTTATTGCATAATTTAATTTCTTCATCTTTACCTAAATCTTTAGATAATACAACATCTTCTATATTATTTTGTTCTTCAACAGTATCATCATCTTTAGGAATATATCCTTGAATTATTGCAGCACTTAAATAATTATTAAACTCATTATATAATTTAACAAATTTTCTTTTTGTTTCTTTATCATCTGGTAATACCGAAAAGTCTTCAACACCATCAGACTTAAATAATTCTTCGATTTCACTATAAATTTTGTTCATCATACTGATATTTTCTTCTAATTTTGGAACAAATAATTGAAATGGTTTATCACCTGAATACAATCTTATTGCTTTTTCTATATTTTTTTCCATCGTATATGGTTTTCTATAATATTTTATTATTCCAAATGGTTTAGTAGTTGCATTATAAACTCTATTAGTTCTTGAAAATGCCTGAATAATATTTTCAAATTTAATTACTTTATCTAAATACAATACATTTAACCATTTAGAATCAAAACCTGTTAATAATTGATCAACAACTATTAACAAACCAATCTTGTCTTTGTCTTGTATGTGTGTATATGGTTTTTTATGTGCAAGTCGATTTTGAATATCTTTTTTTAGACTTTTGCTACTGCTTAGAGAAAACTTCTGATCAAATATATTGTTATAATCTTCAATAACTTCAACTAATCCATCTTCTTTAAAGATAGCACCATCATTATTATCAATATTAGGATCAACTAATAAAGTAAAGTTAAATAAATCTCCAGCATTTTTAGATTTTAATAATCTATAGTATTCTATTGCTTCTGGTATACTATTTGTTGCTAATATTCCACTAAATTCATTATTATGACTGATTATCTTCCAATTAGAAAGAATACTTTTTACAACTTCTTCCCTATGCACATTATTATTGTATTGGTTTGATTTTAAATAATCTTCTATTCCCCTTTGATAATTACCATTCTCATCTAAATCTCCAGCCATGTCCACATCTTGCATATATTTATAAAAAATTTCACTCTTTGCAGGATCTGATATTGCTTCTTCTTCGGTTTGAGATTTAGATTTTTCCAAAGCAATAGCTTTTCTTAAATCGTTATCTTTGTAAGTAGGGCATTTATATACATCAAAACCCAAAACATTGTGATCTCTAATACCATCTGCTATAGCATAACGATGTAACTCATTTCCAAATACATCAGCAGTAACACTAAATTTCTTTTTATTTTCATCTAACACTGGTGTTCCTGTGAACCCAAAGAAAATAGCTTTTGGAAAGGTTTCTTTAATAGATGCCATCATTGTTCCAAAGGTATCTCTATGACACTCATCAATTATAAACACTATTCTTTTTTTATTTATAGTTTCTAAATCATGTGTATATATTCCTAAAAGGTCTTTTATTAGACTCATTTTTTGAATAGATGTAACAATTAAAACCTTATAATCATCTTTTAATTGAGTTATAAGATCCCTAGTATCATCTGTTCCTGATACATCATCTTTGTTATCGGCAAAACCTTGATAGTCATCCAAAGATTGCGTTCCTAACTCGATTCTATCCATTAAGAATATTACTTTATCAGCATCTTTTGAATTAGCAATTAATTGTGCAGACTTAAATGATGTCATAGTTTTACCAGAGCCTGTTGTATGCCAAATATATCCTCCTCTAGTATTAGGATTAGTCCAGTCTGTTTTTGAAACAACATCACTTATTTTATTTGCTGCATAATATTGATAACTTCTCATTACTTTTAGAACATTATCTGTATCATCTGCAACTGTATAAAAACCTATTAGTTGATGAGCCATAGGTATTGATAATAATTTGCTGGTGATTTCCTTCCAATTATTTACTATTTCATTATTGAAATTTTCCCAATGAAAATAGAAAGAAGGATTAAATGTACCTGTAGGTCCTGGATTTGAAAAATATACTGTTTCTTCTGGTGTCATGGCAACAAAAATTTGCACTAATTGATATATCCCACTATTATATATTCCTTCATGGGCATACTTTTCTATTTGATTGGTAGCTTGTTTGATTGAAATATTACTCTTTTTTAATTCAATATGAAATAAAGGCATCCCATTTATAAGAAGCATGACATCTCCTCTTCTATTATTTAAAACAGAAGACTTTTTATTAAAGATAGGTTGTTCTGCAATTTGATATCGTGATTGTCCTGCAGCAATCTCTTGTCTATCATAGATTTTTAGACTTACTTCTTTTCCAAAATGTACTTTGTCTTCTTCATTATCTCTAGTAATACTAATTGTACTGCCATTAATAAAACTATTTAATTTGATAGGAAATTTCAACTCATTTATTTGTTCAATGATTTGTTGCATTTCACCATCAGTTAATGGAAAATCATTAAGTCGATCTACTTGTCTATTATTTTCAAATAAAATTTTTGACCAATTATTTAATAAATCTTTTTCAGTAGGATTTTTCAACACTCCATCTGTCCATCCATTTTCTTGCAAAGATTTTATAAAATCATGTTCAAATTGCAATTCATCATTATACATTTCGCCTCTCCTTCCTATATAAACATTTTATTTAACATTGATGTTTTAATATTTTTCAATTTTTCTAACTTACGTTGATGAAGAGTGATAAGGTTATCTATTTCTAAAAATAAAGCTCCAATTTGCTGTTGTTCATTTCCTTTCGGCATACTAAATTCGTAGGCATTTAACTCATCTCTATTAATTTTAGGCATACCAGATCTCATTGATACAGAAACAGAATATTTATAAAAATCAGTTGTTTGTAATAAAGTATATAAGTATTTTTGATTTAGTCCATTCTTTGCATTCAGAACATATGAATCAGCACTTGAAAGTCCTTCAAATAAAGGAAAAACGTATTTCCCCAATTGTGGATTTATTTTGCCATAAATTATGTCCTCAGGATAAAAATGAAACTTTCCACTTATTAAATTTTCTTCTCCAACCTTTTTAATATTGTCATAAAATTGACCTGTAAAAGATTCAATGTTTCCAGGTCCTATATGAGGAAGATTATCATATTTTCCACTTTTTGGATCAACCATTTCCGTTGATATATTTACCATATCTATCCACTTACGTTGTTCCCAAGCGTCAGTAAATCCCTTAAATCTTATTTCTGGAAAATTTGATGAATTTTTTGGAAACATTTTTTCTAACATAGATTTTTTAAAATTTAATAGTTTATCACACTTACGTTGATGAAGAGTGATAAGGTTATCTATTTCTAAAAATAAAGCTCCAATTTGCTGTT
>CANCXL010000055.1 GCA_947381905.1 uncultured Clostridiaceae bacterium
TTGCATACAAGATATAAACAAGTATATAGAAATATGGAAAATAGAAAATAATATGGTATAGTATAAGTTAAGAGGGGTAAAGAGATAATCTTTACTCTTTTTTTCTTTAAAACCGTTAATAAATGTAAGTTTTTTCTAAATATTGTTGACAAAATGATAAAGGGCGTGTATAATAAGTGTAAAGTTTTTAAGCTTTACACATTTTGAAAGGTGATTATATGGATAAAAGTGTTGAGTTTTCTATGTTATATGATATATATGGGAAACTTCTTACCAAAAAGCAACAAGAGATTTTTGAGGAATATTATTTATACAATTTATCTTTAAGAGAAATTGCAGAAAATAAGAATATTTCATATCAAGCAGTAAGAGATAGTATTAAAACAAGTGAAAATGCTCTTTTAAATTTTGAAAAGGTAACACACACTTTATCGATTTTAGATAGAATGGAAAAAGCATATAATCTTTGTGATAGCGAAGACTTAAATAAAAAAAGACAACAACTTAAGAAATTACTAAAAAGCGAGGATGATATATAATGTTTGAAAGTCTTTCAGATAAATTACAAAATGTAATGAAGAAATTAAAAGGTCAAACAAGAATTTCAGAAAAAGAACTAAAAGAGATGCTAAGAGAAGTAAAACTTGCACTTCTTGAAGCAGATGTTAACTATAAAGTAGTAAAAGATTTTGTGGCGTCTATTGAAAGTAAGGCTTTAGGAGAAGATGTAATGAAGTCTTTAACACCAGGACAGCAAGTTGTAAAAATTGTTAGAGATGAGTTAACTGAACTTTTAGGTGATACAAATTCTGGACTTAATTTTTCTTCTAATCCACCAACAGTTATTATGCTTGTTGGTTTACAAGGTAGCGGTAAAACTACACTTTGTGGAAAGTTAAGTAACTATTTAAGAAAACAAGGCAAAAAGCCATTTATGGTTGCATGTGATGTATATAGACCAGCTGCAATAAAACAATTACAAACACTTGGTAAAAGTTTAAATGTAGATGTTTATGCAGAAGAAGAAAATAAAAATGTTGTTGAAATTGCTAAAAATGGTATAAAAGCGGCAACATCAAAACTATGTAATGTAGTTATAGTCGATACAGCAGGTCGTTTACAAATAGATGAAGCGTTAATGGAAGAACTTGTTGAGTTAAAGAAAGCTATTAGACCACATGAAATTATGCTTGTAATTGATTCTATGGTTGGTCAAGAAGCAGTAAATGTAGCAAGAGACTTTAATGATAAGCTTGGAATTGATTCTATTACAATGTCTAAACTAGATTCAGATTCAAGAGGTGGTGCTGCACTTTCTGTTAAAAGTATTACTAAAAAGCCAATTAAATTTGCTTCTGTAGGCGAAAAACTAAGTGATCTTGAGCCTTTCTATCCAGATAGACTTGCTTCAAGAATACTTGGCATGGGAGATGTATTATCTATAATAGATAAAGCAGAAGAAGCATATGAGGAAGAAGAAGCAATTGAGCTAGAAAAGAAAATTAAGCAAAATGAATTTACTTTAGATGATTATCTTTCACAAATGAAAAAAATAAGAAAGATGGGATCATTTAAATCATTACTTGCCATGATTCCTGGAATTCCAAAAGAAATTAAGGACATAGATATAGATGAAAAACAATTATACCGTATTGATGCAATAATAACTTCAATGACAAAGGAAGAGAGAAGAAATCCTAAAATACTTAATGCTTCTCGTCGTCAAAGAATTGCAAAAGGTAGTGGGAATAAAGTTCAAGATATCAATAGATTCATTGATCAATTTACACAAATGCAAAAAATGATGAAGTCTATGATGAATGGCAATGGAAAATATCCAAAAATGCCAGGAATGAACAAATTATTTAAATAGTTAAAAATAAATTTAATTCACTGTAAGGAGGTGAAACTTAATGGTAAAAATCAGATTAAGAAGAGATGGTGCTAAAAAAGCTCCATATTATACAATAGTTGTTGCAGATTCTAGATATCCAGCAGATGGAAGATTCATTGAGAAGGTTGGAACATACAATCCGATGACTGAACCAGCTGAACTTAAAGTTGATACTGAAAAAGTAGCAGAATGGATTAAAAAAGGAGCAAAACCAACTGAAACAGCTGCAGCTCTTATTAAAAAAGCAGGATTAGAAATATAGGAGGACAGTAAGTATGTATAAAAATTTATTAGAGTACATAGTTAAAAATCTTGTTGCTTGTCCAGATAAAGTTGAAATTTCTGAGATAGAATCTGAAGGAAAAACAACTTTAAAACTAAAAGTAGCAAAAGAAGATATGGGTAGAATAATCGGTAAAGAAGGAAGAATAATTCGTTCTATTAGAGAGATTATATATGCCTATGCTGCTAAAGAATCTAAAAAAGTATCTGTCGATGTTGAAGAAATCAAGGAGAACGCTTAATGAAAAGTGTTTTAATTGGACAGATAGTAAATGTACATGGTATTAAAGGCGAAGTCAAAGTTTATCCTTATACTGATGATGTGGATAATTTAAGTGTTAAGATGAAAAAAATATATTTAGATGAAAACTTAAAAGAAGAATATAAAACTTCATGTAGAGTTCAAAAAGGAATGCTTCTTGTAAAAATTACAGGAATTGATACTGTAGAGGAGGCAGAAGCATTAAGAAATAAATATATATATATTTCAGATAGTACATTAGAAACATTAGAGGAAGATAGTTATTATGTTAAAGATTTGATTGGTCTTGAGGTAATAGATACTAAAACTAATGAGACTTTTGGAACTTTGGATTATGTTTTTAACACAGGAGCAAATGATGTGTATGAGATAACAACAAAGCAAAATACAAAAGTGTACTTACCTGCTATAAAACAAGTAATTAAGAAAGTGGATATAAAAGCAAGAAAAATCTATGTAGAAATTATGGAAGGATTAATATAATATGAAGTTTATTGTGTTAACACTTTTTAAAGAAATGTTTGAACCTTTTGTAAATACTAGTATAATTAAAAGAACTATTCAAAAAGATATTGTATCTATTGATGTAGTAGATATTAGAGAATTTACAAAAGATAAGCATAACAGAGTAGATTTTCCGCCATATGGTGGCGGAAGTGGTATGATAATTTCACCAGAGCCTTTAAGTGCAGCTATAGATTATTCTATAGATAAGCTAAAACATGAAGACAAAGACATTGAAATAATATATATGTCACCAAGAGGAAGAGTATTAAATTATAATATTTCAAAAGAATTATCTGTTAAGGATTGTAATTACATAGTAATATGTGGTCACTATGAAGGAATAGATGAAAGAATTATTGAAGAATATAATGTAAAAGAAATTTCAATTGGAGATTATGTTTTAACTGGAGGAGAGCTTGCATGTCAAGTTTTAATGGATAGTATAATTCGTTTACTTCCTGGAGCTATTACACAAGAATCTCTTGATGAGGAATCTCATACAAATGGATTACTTGAATATCCACAATATACTAAGCCATACGATTTTCGTGGTAGGCTTGTTCCAGAAATATTAATATCTGGACATCATAAAAAAATAGCAGAATATAGAAAACAAGAATCTATTAGAATCACTAAAAAATTTAGACCAGATCTATTAGATGAGTTTGATAAATAATTCCAAAATAAAGGAGGGAAATTAGTAATGGATATAATAAACGCTATAGAAAATGAATACAAAAAAGAAGAAGTTGTACCTTTCAACATAGGTGATACAGTAGATGTACACTTAAAAATTAAAGAAGGAAACAAAGAAAGAATCCAAATATTTACAGGTACAGTTATAAAACGTCAAAACAGTGGTTTAAATGAAACTTTCACAGTAAGAAAAATATCTTATGGTGTTGGTGTTGAAAAAACATTCCCAACTCATTCTCCAAAAATAGCTAAAATTGAAGTTAAAAGAGTTGGTAAAGTAAGACGTGCTAAATTATACTACTTAAGAGATAGAGTAGGTAAAGCTGCTAAAACTAAAGAAAAAATTGAACAATAATTATATGATTTAGTAGTACATATAGTAAGCTCCCAGTGTGTTTTAATTACCTGGGAGCTTAAATATATATTATTAAAGGAGTGATAGCAAGTTTACAATCAAAAAACTATGGAAACTTGTAGGATAAGTTATATTTTATATACTAGGAAAAAATGATTTTTTGTCGAAAATTGCGACGAAAAGTGGTAAAAAATAAAGCAGAAATGTTTACAAACACTTGTTTGTAATATATAATGTATACATCAGCTGATAATGCTATACCTAGATAGTAACCCAAACCTAGAAATAGCGATGGATAATGG
>CANCXL010000056.1 GCA_947381905.1 uncultured Clostridiaceae bacterium
ATATTGTGTCAAAAATGTCACAAAACGGAGTGGCAGGTTTTTTGCTTGCCAATGGTGCATTGTCAGATGATGGAACAGAGTTGAAAATCAGACAAAGATTAATTGAAAATGATTTGGTGGAAGCAATTCTGATATTGCCAAGAAATCTTTTTTATACGACGGATATCAGTGTAACGCTTTGGATTTTGAATAAGAATAAAAAAGAGCGTACAGTGGATATGAATGGCGTAAAGAAACATTATCGCAATCGGGAAAAAGAAATACTCTTTATGGATTTGCGGCAGATAGGAAGTCCATATGAAAAGAAGTACATAGAATTGACAGAGGCGGACAGAGCAAAAGTAGTTGAAACGTACCATAACTGGCAACAGGCAGGGTATGAAGATACTTATGAGAATATACCGGAATTTTGTTATTCTGCTGGATTTGACGAGGTAAAAGAAAAGGGATTTACGCTTGTGCCAAGCAGATATATTGAGTTCGTGAATCAGGATGAGAATATTGATTTTGATACGAAGATGAAAACGCTGCAAGCGGAGTTAAAGGGATTGCTGATTGAGGAGGAGAAATCGAAAGCAGAGTTGTTAGAAGTGTTTAAGGAGTTGGGGTATGAAATCGAATTATAGTAAATTGGGAAAATTTATTCGACAGGTAGATGTACGTAATGTAGGGGGAAAAGAAGAAAATCTGTTAGGAGTATCTGTTCAAAAAGTATTTATTCCTTCAATTGCAAATACGGTGGGAACCGACTTCACGAAATATAAAGTTGTAAAAAAAGGTCAGTTTACATATATTCCAGATACTTCTCGTAGAGGCGAAAAAATAGGTATCGCATTGCTTGAGGAATATGAGGAGGGGTTGGTCAGTAATATATATACAGTGTTCGAAATTATTGATGAAAATGAACTATGTCCTGAATATTTAATGTTGTGGTTTAGCAGACCAGAGTTTGACCGTTATGCTCGTTTTAAATCACATGGTAGTGTTCGGGAAATATTTGATTGGAACGAATTATGTGATATAGATTTACCTGTTCCAGATATTTCAGAGCAAAGAAAAATTGTTGAAACATATAAGATTGTGGAGGATAGAATTGAACTTAAACAGAAGGTAAATGATAATTTAGCTGAGTATCTAAACTGCATTTATGTCGAACTGGCTCAATCGGTTCAGGGTACTACTTCTCTCTCAAAAGTATGTGAATATGTCACAGAAAAAGCTACTTTTTCGGATATAGAAACGCCTGTTTATATAGCTACCGAAAACATTCTTCCCGATAAAAAGGGTGTTGCTTCCTTCGGAAGCACATCTGCATCGGAGCGAGTAATACATTTTTGTAAGGGAGATGTTCTTGTTAGCAATATCCGTCCGTACTTTAAGAAAATGTGGTTTGCCACAACAGAAGGTGGTTGCAATGCTGATGTTCTTTGTTTTAGAGCATCAGACAAGAAATACTCGTATTTTCTCAAATCCATAATATTTCAAGATGGATTTTTTGAATATGTGATGTCGGGAGCGAAAGGTACTAAAATGCCCCGTGGTGATAAAAAACATATAATACAATACCAAATCCCTTGTTTTTCAGACGAACAGCTCCAAAAATTCAATGCCCTCGCAAGTGCCGTAGAGCGTAATCAAGCACTTAACTGTCAGGAGATGTCTTCTCTGAAAACCGCCAAGAGTATGTTGCTTGCAACATTAAGTCGCTAAATTATCATTTATAGGAACATACTATATAGATAAATATATAAGTTGAATTTAAGTATCATAGTATTTTTATTTTATGAATAGAGTAGTATAAATAGAGTAAGGTAGGGAAATAATGGCAAATTTAAATGATTTTAAATTAGTAGCGTTAAAAAGTAAAAAAATGTTTGAATTTATAAATGCTAAAAGTATATGTGATGATTTTGAAAAAAGTAGATTAGGTTTTTATCATCTTGTTTTAGAAAATATAACAGGTATTAGGGACGTTGATAGAATTCAAGATCTAATAATTGATTCTAGCTATAATAAGCTTGTTTTTAATAGTGTAATGAATGATTTAGGTATGGATGCAGTAAATATAGTTGGAGATGATGAAGCAGGAGAAGCAACGATACAATTATTTAATTTTAAATATAGGAATAAGTTTAATCCTGATAAGACAAAAGAGGAGGATAGCCTATCCAGAAGTACAAAATACTTAGAGTATGTGCTAAGTGAAGACGATACATTAAATGATTTACCTGATGATAAAGTGCGATATTCATTACAAAGAATAAAAAGACTACTTAATAGCAATGTTATGTGCAATATTATTTTATATATGATTTCAAATGAAGCAAATGGATTTAGTACGGAAACAAATAGCTTCATTAAAATATTAGAAAAAAGTTATGGTATGAAAATTCAAACTGTTTCACTAGAAGATATAGTTGGCTATTTTGTTTCTAGTAGAAGTGAGAAGAAAAGTAGATTTATTGTTACCCCGAATGACTTTTTATCATTTGAAAAAGATAATATGTCAACCCAAAAATCATATGTATTAAAAATGTCATTAGTTGATTTGGTAAGAATAACATGTAATAATGATGAACTGGGTGACAAATATAATATGGAAGATGATCAGCAGGTTAAAGATCAGCAATTGGATTATGCATTATTGTATGATAATGTTAGAGGTTATTTAGGGGAAACAGATTATAATGCTAATATTGTAAAGACATTGCAGCAAAACTATAAAGAGTTTTTTATGCTAAATAATGGGTTAACATTTACGGCTACAGGTGTTGATGCTGAACCTATTAATAGTGGCAATAAATATTTGTTTACAATAAGTGATTTTCAAATTGTTAATGGGGGACAGACTATTAGAGCAATATATAATTACTTAAATTCAGATAGTGGGAGTAATATAATAAAAAATCTTCGAGAAACATATGTATTAGTGAGAATATTTAAAATACCTGTTGAAGATGAATTGAAAAATAGAATCGCAGAATATACAAACAGTCAAAATGCGATTGCAAGTTCTGACTTAAAGTCAGTAGATAAAATTCAGATACAGATAGAGAATTATTTGAAAGAAGAACAAATTTTATATATTAGAAAAGCTGGACAATTAGGGGAGGACAATATTGAATATAGGTATAGGATATCTAAAGAGAAGACTGCTCAAATCCTATATTCAGCATTTGGGTTTCCTGATAGGGCGAGTAATCAAAAAAAGAGATTATTTCAAGAATATTATAATGAAATATTTAAAAGTGACAAATTTACATTAGAAAAAGTAGTAGAATGTATTAGATTGTACTATAATATTGAAGAAATATATAGACAATATACATATGAATATTTTGAGTTAAAAAACTATTATGTAATTTATCTTGTTTGTAAATTTAATATGAAAATTGTTGAAGCAATTAATATGTTGGAAAAAACAATTGTGGATAGTTTGGATAATGTGCCACCAGCTCGTATGTTATTAAAAAATAAGTTTAAACTTTATATAGAGAAAAAAATTATTCAAAATGAGAAAAATTAATTTAGTTTAATTAAGCAATATTGTATAAAGTTTCCATATGATAGCAGATAAAATAGATATAAAGTTGTTAATACCTATTAGCTTTATAGTAATTTATATAAAAAAGATAGATATAATATCAGTTAAAAAATGAGTTATCAATTTATGGAGATTTTTATAATAAAGATGTAGCAACAGAAAATCAGTAAACCCAAATAAACTGTGTAATTAAGGTAAAAGAAGGCATTTTAGTAATAAAGCTTAAATAAAATAGTTTAGAATTCAGTGTTGACTTGCCGAGTTATACTGCACACCGATGAGATTTACAGTAATAGACCATTAGATACATTGTAAATTTAGAACAACTTTTTTACAAAACCGCAAATGCACTCGGCGTGTAGTATATAATGATCAGTGTTCAAGTTTTAATACTTTGTTAAGATATTTTTCGACTTATGATGACTATGAGAAGTATAGAAAGACAGATGCAAAACTATACTCAGAATATTTTAATTTAACTTGTTGTGTGGAATAAAACATTCTTATCAAGATTTTTATAAAATGTAAATACAGGAGAAAAATAGTATGTCATTCAACGAACACGCATTAGAACTATCTATCATAGAACTTTTACAAAATAAAGGCT
>CANCXL010000057.1 GCA_947381905.1 uncultured Clostridiaceae bacterium
CCAATTCCTCTTGCTGTTGTTCCAATTTTATTTTCTGCACGAAGCTCTTCTTGAAGTTTATCCATCTCTACATGGTATGGCATAATTATATGAGCTTTTTCTCCTATATATAAATTATCCACACTATATCCATTAGCCTTTAGTTCTTCTATTTCAGAAATTAAAACTTTAGGATCTATAACAACACCATTTCCTATAATCGCCTTTGTATTTTTGTTTAATATTCCTGATGGAATTAAATGAAATGCAAACTTTTTTCCATCAACATTTATTGTATGTCCTGCATTATTTCCACCTGAACATCTAATACTTGCGTCTGCATTTTCAGAAAGATAATCTATAATCTTTCCTTTTCCTTCATCTCCATAAAAAGTTCCTAAAACTACATTTACTTTTGACATATAACATCTCTCCTTACCTAACAATAGCAGAAACAAAAAAAGATAAGAAGGTAGTATCCTACCTTCTTATCTAATTATTTCTATGTGTTTTGCAAATGAACAAGTATATTTCAACTTGTAACTATCATTTAATATATACTTATTAAATTTAAGTTTCATCTGCATAATAATCACCTACTATTTTTTACATATTAAGTATATATTATTAATTTTATATTGTCAATATTAAATAGCCAAAAAATTATAATAAAAAAATAGATGGTAAAAATATATTTACCATCTGTTTATATCTAGTCTGACATTATTAAAGCAAGTGCAAAGTATAAAAGAACTCCTGTACAAAATACAAATAATAATACTAACCATAAAATTCTAACCCATATTGGATCAATTTCAAAATATTCTGCAATTCCTGCACATACCCCACATATTTTTCTGTCCGTTTGAGATTTTCTTAATTTCCTTTTATTAGACATTAGTCTTTCTCCTCCTTTTTAATAATTTAGAAATATCTTCTACAATTTATTTAGCATTAATAATAATATCCGCTTATATATATAATATTTCTACGTATAATATTATAGCATTTTTGTTATGTAAAGTAAAGGATTATACATCATTAAATAAATTTTAATCATTAAAACTTTATATGTATATTATATAGACTATATCTAATAATATAACTAGGTGATTAAAATATGAATGAAATAGAAATTCTAAAAGAAGTAAACCAAAATGCAAAAGTTGGAATGGAAGGAATAGATTTAACTCTAGAAAAAGCTGTTGACAGTAAATTAAAAAATACTTTATATAATCAAAAAGATGAGTACCAAAATATATACTCTAGAACAAGTGAACTACTACATGATTTAAATGAAGAAAACAAAGATATTCCACCACTACAAAAAGCAATGGCTTGGATGGGAATACAGATGTCTACATTACCAAATGCATCAAATTCAAAACTTGCCGAAATCTTAATACAAGGTAATGATATGGGAATAATTAAAGGAACAAAACTTCTAAATAATATGAATTTTAAAAATCCTGAAATAGAAAATGTTTTAAAAGACTTTATTACTCTGCAACAAGAAAATATTGACGGACTTAAAAAATTTTTATAGTAAAAAACAGGTGTAAGTTTAGCTACACCTGTCTTTTTTATTAGTTAGGATTAATTAATGTTAAATTAACTTTTTGTCTTTCTAAATCTATTTTATCTACATAGCATGTAACTATGTCACCAACATTTAATACTTCTAATGGATGTTTAATATATTCTTTTGTAAGTTTAGATATATGTGCAAGACCATCGTCATGTAGTCCTATATCAATAAAAGCTCCAAAATCTACTACATTTCTAACAGTACCTTGAAGTTCCATTCCAACTTTTAAATCTTTAATATCTAATATGTCACTCTTTAATAATGGCTTTTCAAAGTCATCTCTAAAATCTCTGTTAGGTTGCTTTAAACATTTTATTATATCCTCTAATGTAAATGTATCAATATTATTCTCTTTAGAATATTTTTCTATATCTATATTATCTAGTAAAATGTTTAGCTTGTTTGTGCCTATATCTTCAACAGTCATATTAACACTATTTAGTAATTTTAATGTTGCTTCATAGCTTTCTGGATGTATTGGTGTTTTATCTAATAAATTTTTACCATCAATTACACGCATAAATCCTATAGATTGTTCATATGCTTTATTTGATAAAACTTTTTTCTTTAATAACTCTTCACGAGTCATTATTTTACCATACTCTTCTCTGTATTTTACTATTTTATCTATATTAGTTTTAGTCAAACCCGATATATATTTAAGTATTGATGGACTTGCAGTATTTACATTTACCCCTACTAAGTTAACGCTTTTTTCTACTACAAAGTCTAGTGATTCATTAAGCTTTTTCTGGTTAACGTCATGTTGATATTGTCCAACACCAATGCTTTTAGGATCAATTTTAACAAGTTCACTTAATGGATCTTGTAATCTTCTTCCTATACTTATTGCACTTCTTTCTTCAACATGTAAATCTGGAAATTCTGAAATTGCAAGCTTTGATGCTGAATATACAGAAGCTCCTGCTTCACTTACAATAATATATTCTACTTTTCTTTTAGTATATTCTTTGCATACCTGGGCAATTAGTTTTTCACTCTCTCTTGAAGCAGTACCATTACCACAAGCTATAATATCCACATTAAAAGTATCAATTAATTGTTTAATTATTCTTTTTGCTTCATCCCATTTATTTTGTGGTTCATGTGGATAAATCTTACTAATATTTAAAACTTTAGATGTAGTATCAATAACTGCAAGCTTGCATCCTGTACGAAAGGCTGGATCAAAGCCTAGTACAATTTTATCTTTCATTGGTGGAGTTAAAAGCAATTTTTCTAGATTCTTACCAAATATATCTATAGCCCCCTCTTCAGCATCTTCCTTTAAATCTCCTCTTATTTCACGCTCTATTGAAGGAAAAATCAATCTTTTATATGAGTCTTCAATTGCTTCTTTTACAATAGTAGCACATGGACTCTCTTGCTTTTTTATATTCTTATTTTCAAGAAAATTCATTATATGTTCTGCATTAATATCTATATTTACTGAAAGTATTCCCTCTTTTTCTCCACGATTAATAGCAAGTATTCTATGAGGTTTAGCAAATTTTATCTTTTCGCTATAGTCATAATACATTTTATATACCATACCTTCATCTTCTGCTTTTTTCTTTAGTTTTGAGGTAATAGTACCAAAATTAAAAACATTATTTCTTATGTATTTTCTGTAAGTTGCATTATCTGATATCCATTCTGCAATAATATACTTTGCACCTTGAATGGCTTCCTCTTCAGATAAAACCTTATCTGTTATAAACTCTCTGGCTTTTTCATTTATATCTATATTAAGTGGAAATGACATTATAATTTTTGCAAAAGGTTCTAATCCATTTGCAATTGCTTCTGTCGCTTTTGTTTTCTTTTTTTCCTTATATGGACGATACAAATCTTCTACTTCTACAAGCTTGGTACATCTCATAATATCATTTTTAAGTTCTTCTGTAAGCATTCCTTTTTCATCAATAAGACGAATTACATCTTCTTTTCTTTTTAGCAAATTAACTTGGTACTCATACACCTCATTAATACTTCTAATTTGCTCCTCATCTAATGCTCCTGTCATCTCTTTACGATAACGTGCAATAAATGGTACAGTGTTGCCATCTTCTAATAATTTTAAAACACTTTCTACTTGATTTTCTTTTACATTAAGTTCTACTGCAATTTCTGCAATTATTTCTTTATTCATAACCTACTCCTTCTATATTATAATAAATAGATTATATCATATATTTGTTATTTAAATAAGTCATATATGATATAATCATAGCTAC
>CANCXL010000058.1 GCA_947381905.1 uncultured Clostridiaceae bacterium
TTGGGGTTCTTTTTTGTTACTAACTTGTTATTAGTTCAATTGCATATTTTAGTTCTTCAAGTGTTTTATGTGTATAAACTCTTTCACCAACTTCTTTGGATTTGTGACCCATTAACATATCAATACATTTCTTATTTGCACCTGCTGAATCCAATCTACTTCTGAATGTATGTCTGCATTCATGTGGTGTATGATCCATTTTAAATTTTTCCATTAAATCATCCCATATTTTATAATATAGATAACTTGATAACTTTTTCCCATCTAGTTCAAATAAATAAACTTGTCCAGATTCCACCCTAGATTTGATTATATTGAAGATTTTGGAATGAATAGGTATAATCCTATTCTTACCAGCATTTGTCTTTGTACCACCTTGTATTGTGCCTTGTTCAAGGTCTATATCTGTAATTTTAATATTTAAAAGTTCACTAATTCTAAAACCCGTGTATATGAATACTAATATTGAATCAACCCATTCTTCTTTTTCATGTTCCCACAATATCTTAATTTCTTCTTCAGTGAATGGGATTTTAGTTGTTTCAGGAATACTTTCAGCAGTAGTTAATTGTGCATAAGACTTATTTATAACATCTAGTTCTAAAGCAAATTTATCTAAATGACCAAATAAATTTTTAATTGCCCATTGTGTTGAATAACCACAACCACAATTATCAATACAATCTTGCATGTGAAATGATTTTAAATCCTTATACTTCATATCATGATATTTTTTAGTGTGTTTAAATGCTGAAGTTAGTGAACCTCTAGTTGATTTATTCAATTTTAAAAGTTTCTTTTCTTGAAATAATTTCCATAATTCTTTTAATGTAACCTTAACTGCATCTACATCATAAGGATCATTATTATATAATGCTAACATGATATTTCCTTCTTCTCTTGTTGGTGCATAACCAATTGTTAAATAAATAGGGTGTGCTTTTTCATTAAATCCAATTGTTTTTCTAACTGCAAATGGATTTCTTCTATTACCTGATAATTTAACAACTGATCCATAACCATTTGGATTTTTCATTTTATCAAATTCCTTTCTTGTAATTTCACTAACAAAATGATAAAATGAATGTAGGGTAATAATCATTTTGAAAGTGATTGTTATTGTCTAGTGTTACCAGCACTAGATTTTTTTAGTTTAAATTCTTTATATCTTGCAATGTATATTCATCTACATATTCTGAAAGAACTTTCCAAAAATTATCTTCTTCAATTATCTTTTCTTTTTTTGTTTTAACCTTTTTTAAAAATTTATCATGACATCTTCTTATTAATTGATAATAATTTGATGTAAACAACGATATATAATAATCGGCATTTGGATTTCCTTTATATTCGTTTGCAAGTTCTAATTCTTTTAAAGTGTATATTTTTGACATTGCAAGTTCGTATCTCTCACACAAAGTTTTAATATCATTTGTATTTTGCATAATTTTATATGATTCTTCAATAATTCGTAATAAATTATTTATTTCATATTGGCTAAAAGTACCTTTTATATTATTTAGATTTTCTTTAGGTATATTAGATGTTACGATATTAACCTTTTTAATTTTTCTTTTTGATTTTAATAATAAGTAAGTTATTAATCCAAATATTATTGTTTCAATAAAAAATATTATTTTTAAAGTAGGATTTTTTTCAGTAAGAAAAATAATAATACTTGAAATACTCATCAATCCTATAAATATACTTATTAATTTTTTTATAATTTTCATTATTTATTCCTTTCATTTTTCTGTGTCACTGTGTCAGTGTGTTAGGTTATTTTCTTTATATTTTTTATTTATTAATTCTCTATAAATGTAAAATATAAAGAAATTAAATATTAATAGCACAGTGACACAGCGTTTTAAATTTTTCTTTTATTTACTTATATTTTAGATTGTGACACCTTCATTAAAAGTAATGACACACTGATGACACAGAGGTGGCACACTAACTTTTAAAGTTATCATTATTTGATAATCCTTGAAGCATTGTTATTGCTGCTTGTTTTCCATCTTTATTTAAAGTTAAATATGTTGATAACAATTGGAAAGCATCTTCACCATATACTTTTTGAATTTGTTCACAAATTTCAATTTCTTTATGCAGTGTGTTATAGTCAACTTCCATTGAAACATCGTGACCCATTAACCAAGCAACATTAACATCAAGTGCAGTTGCTATTTTAAATAAAGCATCTTGCTTTGCATCATATAATCCATTCATATATTGACTGATTCTAGATTTAGATACACCTGATTTATTTGCTAAATCAATTGGTTTCATATTTCTAATTGTCATAGCACGATTTAATCGATCAGTAAATTTACTCATTTTCTTTTAAAACCTCTCTTTCTTAAAACATCTTTACATATCTAATTATAAACGAAAAGTTAAGGAAATTCAACACTTCTTTAAAAAAGTTAAAGAAATTTTATAAAAAGTGTTGACTTGAAAAGTTTAATATGCTAAACTTTGGTTACAAGGTTAGAGAAACTAAACTTGAAACGAGTATCAAGGAAGGTGAAAATATGAATACTGAAAAGACAATTTTTGATTATGACAAGTTAAGAGGTAGAATAAAAGAATACTTTAAAACAGAAGGTAAGTTTTCAGAAGAACTTGGTATTTCAAGTGTTCAATTGTCTAATTTACTTAACAATAAAGCAGTATGGGATCAACTTTTAATAAATAAAGCATGTATGCTACTTAAAATATTATCAATTGAAATACCAGTATATTTTTTTACAGAAAAAGTTTAATTTCTTAAACTTATGATTAGAGGTGATAAAATGACATTTTCAGAAAAATTAAAACTTGCAATGACAGAAAGAAATATAAAACCAGTTGAACTTGCTTTGAAAATTGGAAAAAATAAATCTTCAGTTAGTCAATATTTATCAGGAATTAATATTCCAAAAGATTCAACTAAAGAAAAAATTTGTGAAGTTTTAGATGTTCCACTAGAATATTTCAATGAACAAATTGAAGATGAAAGCAAAGACACATTTTTATACAATGTTCCAATTAAGGAAGCAGCAAGGTTATTACATAAATCTGAACAGTTTGTTAGAGTATCACTTCAACAAGGAACTGCACCCTTTGGATTTGCAACTAAAAAAGAAGGTAAAGAAAAATATTCATACCACATAAGTCCTAAAAAACTTTATGAGTATGTAGATCAAATTTAAGTGAGGTTATGACTATGAAACTATTTGAACATCAAATTGAAGCATTAGAAAAAACAAAAGATTTTAACAAGTGTGCTTATTACCTAGATATGGGATTGGGGAAAACATTTATTGGTTCTGAAAAGATGATTAGTTTTAAAACAAGTATTAATTTAGTTATTTGTCAAAAATCAAAGATTGAGGATTGGATTAAACATTTTGAAGATAATTATAAAGTTCTTGTTTATAATCTCACAGAAAATGAAAAATTAAAAACTTATCTTGCTTATCATCATTTATTTAATGAAAGTGGTTATCCAGTTAAATATCCAATTGTAGGAATTATAAATTATGATTTGGTTTTTAGAAGAAAAGATTTGTTAAATTTGAAAGATTTTACATTGATGCTTGATGAAAGTTCTTTAATTCAAAATGAAAAAGCAAA
>CANCXL010000059.1 GCA_947381905.1 uncultured Clostridiaceae bacterium
TACTAACATAAGCCTTTCATCTTACTGTACCTTACTTAACTACGTTCCTATAAACTTTTTAGTTAAGTGTTATGGTGTACATTCCTGTACTATACTCTTGATATACTAGATATTTTAATTGTTCTAATATATCTAAACTCTTTTTCAAACCCTTATTTTTTATTTTAATGGTTTGTTGTATTTCTCCTATATTTATATCGGTGATAATTCTATCGAAACCTTTTGTATAAATATAAGAGTAAATATATTTTGTTTCTTTCGGAATTCTTTTATCTTTCCAAACGTCTTTTGGTACTTGAAACTTATTTATAGGCATTCCTTCTTTCTGTTTGATGAGTTTTACATCAAAAACAAGAACTAGTTTATCATTAAAAAATGAGTTTGTCAACATAAAAATTATCAATCTGTTGATTTTTACAACAATATATGTTATACTTTATTTAGCAAACGAAAAAGAGGTGTATCAAAAATGGCTAAGAAAAACACTACCGAATTAGGTAAAACTATAAGTGAAGCAAGAGAAAAACTAGGTATTTCTCAAAGAGAACTTGCTCGTAAATCTAATATGGATTGTGCTGAGGTGTCAAGAATAGAAGCAGGTAAAAGATTAAAACCAAACATTTTATATTTAAAAGGTATTGCTGAAACACTAGGTTTAAGTTTAGTTAAACTTATGAAACTGGCTGGGTATGATGATGTCGATATAAATTGGGGCAAAGATTTTACTGATAGAAGATCTACAAATGATTATCAAGAACAAATTAAATCCTATGAACAATTTTATTTTGATGTTTTAGATGAATTAGAAACAAGAAGAAAAACTGACTTTGCCATTAAAGGTGGAATCGCTGATTTAATTGATAAGTTAGAACTTGCTAAAATTGAAAACAAAGAAATAGCAAATGATGAGATATTAGAAAGATTAAAAGAACTAATACCCATGATTAGACCTAACCTAGAAAAACTAGATAAAGCAAAATACCCTAAATTTGATAGAGGACTATTACCTAAAACTGAAATAAAATCTACAACAAAATTAAATACTCTTACAGGGAAATTTATAGATGAAGAAAAATAACCTTTTTGCTTTAGTCGATAGACTATTGCATTAAGGCTATTTTTCTTTTTATGAACGTGAGTGAAATAAAAAGGCAACAATATTACTTACGTTAGTTTGTAATATGTTGCTTATGGGGTTTCAAAAGGGGTTTATCCCTTTGCCCACCTAAGTTGGTAAACCAACTTAGTAGTGGGTTACTATAATGGAATTATAGTTTTACAAATTAGTTCCAAAATCAAAGTCTGTTACTTGCTTAAATTCTGTATTTACTTTTTCAAATGCAGTATCGATTCCACTATTTAATATAGGTTTTATGCTATCATCTAATTTTATTATATCTTCAATAGAATATAATAATAAATTATCTGGATTATCTACATATTCTTGTTCTTCATTTCCTATGAAAAATCTCCAACCACTATCAGTTTCATTGTCTGGTTTTTCTCTATAAGCAAAGCCTATTTTAGAATTTTCTTCTACTAATCTTTTTGTTATAAATGCATTTTTATTCTCATAATTCATATCAAATCAAACTCCTTTTCTAATTAAATAAATCTTTATGTTCAAAATTAACAACTGTTTCTACTAATTTACTAACTGAGATACCACTATTGTTTTCTAAATAAATATCTGAATTAGATTTTAATAATATCTCTATAATTTTCCTATTAATATAGGGTTTTATTGCTCTACCTAAAGGAATATTACCATATTTATCTTGTACATTTACATCAGCACCTTTTTTAATTAAATATTCTACCATATCATAATCATTATTTTGAACAGCAAAATGTAATGATGTAAATCCCTCATTATCTGTTTCATCAATATTGATACCATCATTAATAAGTTTCTTTGCTTTATCATATTCTTTATCAATAATAGCATTCATTAAATCTGTTCTTCCTACTTTATCTTTGTTATTCATTTTCTTTCTACCTCCTACATTGACATCCCATTGTTTTCTTCTAATTCTTCTTCTCCTTCTAATTCTTCTGTTGTTTGAAAAGTTTGTCCTTCAAAAGCTAGACGCTGCCCTTCTAAAATAAATTCACGTTGTCTTTTTAATGTTTCTTTATCTTGTTCAATGTTTCTAACTATTACTTTTTTTCTGACACCTTCTTTGATATGCGGTCTATTTAGTCTTTTTCTTTCAGTATTTTTTTCCTTTTGTGTTTCTGGAGTATGATATTTTCCTAAATTTATTTCATTTAATGCTCTTGAATACAAATAATCAAGCATTTCATAACTAGTAGTTGGAGTTCCGAATTGTTTATTAAGTTCTAAAAATAATACTTTCATTTGTTTTTTTACTTGCATTTTCGTTTCACTAGGTAAAAGTTTAAAATCATCTCTTGTTGTAATATTATCTCTATAAGCTTTTTGAAATATAATGTCTAATTCTTCTGGTGAATCACTTTGAATATCTGGTGTTGAAACATTTTCTTTTATATCTTTTTGTTCTTGAAAAGTTTGTGATTTTTGGATTTCTATTTTTCCGTTTTGTATACTATATACTCCTTCTTCTAATTGACTACAATCAACAGTGATAACTTGTGGGTAATTTGCACATTTAATTTTAATTATATTTCCTTTAACTTCTATTATTGGTTGTTCACCACGTTTAATATCAAATGCAAAACGCTTATATATTAAAACATCATCTGGGCGTACAATTTTAATACTTAATGTTTCTTGCTGTTCTTCTGTAAAACTTTTACCATCATATTTACTGTTTCCACGTAAACTAGTGAGTGGTCTAGGATCCATAGTTAAATTAATAGTTCCATTATACGTACTAGGTAAAAATAATTTATGAAGGTTGTTAGTTCCACGAAATGCATCTGACACAGAAGTTTCTACACCTTCATTTAATATAACAGTTTGCAAATTTTTACATTGATTGAAAGCACCTTGAGGGATTACTTTAAGAGTTCCAGGAATATCCACTGAAATTAAATTTGTATCATGAGAGGCGAATAATTTATCAATTTCAATAACACCTTTCGGTAATACTAAATCTTTGACTACTGGATAATTTTTGGCTCCTACCTTCTCAATAGTTGATGGCAATTTTATACTTACAACATTACTATTGTCAAATGTGCATTTTGTTTCCGTAACACCTTCTTGTAATTCAATTTCTTTTAAGTATTTAAAATTTAGTAATTGAGCATTAAATTTTTTAAAAGTTCCAGGTACAACAATATGCTCTACTTTAGCATCTCTAAGTTCCATTATTGCTGTTTGTGAAAGGCCTGTTGTTCTTTCGGGAAAACAATATTCAACTAATCCTTGTGGAATGTGATATATTATTCCATCTTGATTATATACATATCCGTGTGTTTCATATAACTTCTCATTTATACTATTTCCATTATTTCGATTAAATAATCCCATTTATTTCACCTTCTAACAATAATATTATATCAAAATTAGTTAATAATATATAGATGATTATATAATTTAATGTAAAGAAATATCAAAATCATTTTTGTATTTATCATTAGATTTCTTATTGTTTGTTTTTAAATAATTAGAAATATCTGCA
>CANCXL010000060.1 GCA_947381905.1 uncultured Clostridiaceae bacterium
TAAAAGTTACAAATGATTATGTATTTAGAAGAATATTTGGAGAAGTAGGAAATGAAGATATAACTGGAGATTTAATAGAAAAAATATTAAATAAAAAGTATAAAAATATAGATTTATCTAAAAATCCAATACTATTACCAGAGACAATAGAAAATAAAGGTGGAGTATTAGATGTATTAATAAAAGCAGAAGAAAAAGATAATATAAATATAGAAATGCAAGTACTAGAATATGAGTATATGGCAGAAAGAATACTAGAATATTGGGCTAAAAAATATTCTAGTGAGTTTAAAAAAGGAGATAATTATTCGGTAGCTAAAAAGACCATATGTATATTAATAACATGCTTTGAAATGGAGCAAATAAAAGAGATAGAAAAATTCCATACAAAATGGAATATAAGAGAAGAAGAATATACAAAGATAATATTGACAGACAAGCTTGAATTTCATATAATAAATCTAAAGAAACTGGAGAAAATGAAGAAAAACGAAAAAGAAAAAGAGCTAATAAATTGGTGTAAATTTATAGTATCTCCAGACACTTTGGAGGAAAAGATAATGGAAGAAAACAAGAGTATAGAAAGAGCAAAAGATGTGCTAGATAGAATGAGTCAAGATGAACAAGAAAGAGAAATGGCATACAGAAGAGAAAGAGCAATACGAGATCAAAACGCATCGATCGCTAGTGGATATAATAAAGGGAAAGCTGAAGGAAGAATTGAAGGTAAAAAAGAAGGCAAAGAAGAAAAGCAAAAAGAGATTGTAATAAAAATGCTTGAAAGAAATATGGCTATTGAAGAAATAGTGGAAATAGCTGGAATTACTAAAGAAGAAGTTGAAAAATTAAATAAATAATAAAATTAAAAATAAAGCACTTCATTTGGAGTGCCTTATTTCTTTTGAAATGAAATTTAATTGTAATATTAAAGATATTTTTATCGAATAATAATAAATAAAAGACCTAATAAAATTCTATATGATTTAAATTATTTCAATTATGTTATAAAATAAAAACATAAGAAAGTTTAGAGGAAGATATATGAAAAGACAAAAAATAACAAAAATAATAGTTGCACTTGTTTTATTTACATTAATTCTAATAGGTGCAAATAGTGTAAATGCAGCAGAAGAATTACCAGATAATGGTGCGAAAATATCCTCTGCTCAAATTATTCAAACAAAAACAGGAACAGGTCCATTTGATGATAATGATGAACCAGGTAATGATTCGAGTGAAGACAATAATATTGTTCGTTCTTTTGATCAAGTTACATGGACCGTTGAAAATACAATGGTGTTAAACGGAGATACATCAACAAGTTATACTGGAGGTAGAATATATTTTGAAGCAACTTTACCAGAAGAAGTTAAAGGAAAAGTTGTATGGAAAACAGATGTAATTAATTGGATTGAGGGGATTTCCTTATCACAAGATAAATCTAAAATATCAGGATATTATAGTTTGTCAAAAGATGAAACTACTATTCCAGGTAAACAAAGTTTGTTTTTTGCCGTTGATGTATTAGATGCAGTAAATGGAACAGAATTCGCTCCAGAGCTTAAATTTTGGCTTAATGGAAATGAGGAAAAAGATTATGTCAATGTGGCACCTGAAAAAAGCATTGTGAGTGCATATCCTAGATATAATATAAAGCTAGCTAGAAACTCTGACTGCTTTGAAAGAACACAAAAGGACTATGGTAGTGGTAGTATATACGGACGATTATATGGATATGCTTTTACACTTCAGTTATATAATTCGAATGCATCAAAAGGGCTTAAAGGCATAGAGTTTCCGCATGAAGATATAACTTTTAATATTAACTTAAAATTAGAGAGAACTGCTTTTAATAGTACAGCAAGAGAAGATATAACAAATAATAATGTTATTTTATGGAACTATAAAGTAAATGCAAATACCAATAGTGGAAATATTTCAAATAGAAGTATGGCTACATCTAACATTTTAGGAAGATATGCAGGTGGAGCTGCACCATTAGGAATAGCTACACAAGATAGAAAAAATTCTGTATATAATTCTGGAACTATAACAATGGTACCAGATGGAAATAAAATATCAGTAACCATTTCAAATTATGCTATTGATGGTAAATTTCCAAGTTATAATTCTTCATATAATGCGGCCACTGCAGTTTCATATGGAGGAAATGTTGGTTGTTTTAGTGCAGGATATTTTCAAATTTTTATTCCTGATACGGAAGATACCACTGTAGAAAACAGAAACTATTATTTAACAATATCTGACACAGACTTTTCTGCTACATCTTTAAGTGGAATTAAAGTTAATAATCAAGTTTTAACAAATGATGACGCTAATACTGTTACACATGTTAGGTATTCTGCTGGAGGCTTTAGTAGTCTTATCTATTTATTTCATCCAAATTCAACTAGTATGTTAGCAAGTCTTTTTACACGTGGAGATTCTCATGCTTGTAAAGGATATAATTTTAATGCCAATTCATATATTTCAATTGGGATGAATAATGATAGAGATGATTATATAAGAACAGTAGATAGACTTTTTAAATTTGATGCTGATGGCTTTGAATTATTAAATCCAGATAAGAATAATTTATATAGTGTTAGTTCATACGCTCAAACAATGTCTTTTAATGCGTATTATGTTACAAAAAAAGATGGTACAAATTGGAAAAATCAAAATGATATGAATAATGGAAAAATTGAAGATTTAGAAATATATAGCAATTATAGTGATATACCTGATGGAAAAATTTGCGTCGGACTATATTTTGAATCTAAATCTGGATATTTAAGGCCACAAACTGGTTATGATCAAATATATTTGACAATACCAATGAAAGTGAAAGAAAGTGCACAAATTGGAACAACATATGCCATGACTCAAACAAGTAAATATTGGCGAGAAGAGCTGGATAGAAACACATTTTCTCAGTTAATAACAAATGGATATTCTTCGTATGCTAAGCCTTGTTATTCTCTTCAAAATCAAAACTATATTAAAACAGAATATGATAGTGATGGAAATACTATACCAGGTACACATAGTGGGGGATATATATATGGGCAGACTGTATTAGTTATTGGCGCAAATCAAAGAATATCACAAATTGCTATAGATGCCAATAATGCTGAAATGAGAAATTATGATCTTAGTAAAAATCAAAATGTTATTACATATAAGCTAACTCCAAATATATCTAGTATAAATAATTTGAAAGCTGGATTAAAGAATATTACAGTTACAGTAACAAATACATTACCTAAAGGTCTTACATATATTTCTGGTAGCTGTAATTATGGAGATCCAGAAATAACAAACAATAGTGATGGAACTACTAAACTTATATGGAATATAAATAATTGCGAAGCAGATGTAAAAATTGATGATATTATATTCAAAGCTAATATATATGAAGAAACTCCAAATGGTACACAGTATACTAACAAAGTTGTAATATCAGCGGATGAAAAAATAGGAAATACTCCACTAATTAGAAGAACTAGTGAGTATACAATTCAGGTAATAAATCTATCATCACATAGATTATACA
>CANCXL010000061.1 GCA_947381905.1 uncultured Clostridiaceae bacterium
GGTGGCAATAGTGCTGGTAAAAAATCTATAATAATTACTAGTGGTGTAAGATGCCTACCACTTAATATCAAAGTCAAAGGAAGCTCCACAAGTCAACATATGTTTTGTGAAGCTGTGGACTTTGTTTTAAGTGCGAAAGATATGTCAGAACAAAGAGATAAGTTAGTGTCATTATTTAAAGATATATATAACAATAAAGTATCAGGTTTGGATAATAATATTATATCTCAATGTATACTTGAAAAACATCGTTCTTATTGGATACATATAGGTATTAAGAGTAACAGAAAAAGTTTTGATACTGAATTTAGTATTAGTCCAAATACTTCTCCTAGGAAATATATAAAATTTAATGGAGAGGATAAAGAGTTTAATATAAAAAATTTTTAATAATGAGGTATATTATGTATAAAATAATCGTGTTATTTATTATTTTAGTTCCGTTTAGGCTTTATGCTGTAGATTGTGATGGTGATTGGAGAAAAAAAGTAACAAAAAAAAATTTTCATGAATATGAAAAGTGTATGACAGAAGCAGAGCAAAAAGAAGGAAAATTATTCACTACAGATATGAATGAAATTAGTTCTATAGGATATGCTACAACAAATTTTAGAGAAAAGTGTACACCTATAGAAAAATTTTTTGATTCACTTGTTGGTCAAAATCTGCAAAAAGCTTTACAAACTAAATTTAATAAAGATAAAGCCATATATGATGATGAATATAAAAGTTATAAAATGACACTTATAGATGAAAATGCTCAATTAGCTTTTATATCTTTTTTTCAAAAACAAAGTATTACAGATGTTTTAAAAAAATTACAATTAGACCCCTTTTTTGAACCAACAGTTATAACAAAAATGCCAAAAGAAAATACTCAAGTATTATGGACTCATGCTTTAGATCCTGATTATTTTGAACAAACCATGTGTTATACTCCAAATGGTAGCAAAGAATTGTATATAGAAAACTTAGCATTATCAGTTTTAAAAGAAGATAATAATGGAACATACCTATATTTATCATATATTGATGCAGAGGCTTTTTTTAATGAAAGATATTAATATATTTAAACAATTAAACAGTAAAGGGAAGTAATACATATCATCAAAATTATACATATTTGCTTATATGAAAAGCCTTGCATATAATACAAAACATGGAAAAACACATGTGAAATGTGGAGTAAAAAAAGATTTAAGTAATATTCAAATAAGTGATAAAGACTGGCATGACCCATTGGATAAAATGCAGATTGCCATCTTTATGCAAAGTGGTGGTTATGCACCATATTGGTCTGGTTTTGGGCATGTTAGAAATGGCTCTAAACATCAAGGTGTTGATTTATTTGCTGAACCAGGAACAAGAGTATATGCATGTTTGGAAGGGATTGTTTATAGTATGTCAGAGTTGAAAGGATATGGTAAAACAATAATTTTAGAGATAACATCCAATACAGCGATTAATATACTAAAAAAAAGAAAAGAAACTATTAACTATAAATTATTATATCCTAAAATTAAGCATACTGTAAATAATTCAATCATTGATGGTGAACAAGCATTTGGACCAAATTATGATGAAAATAGTAATGTATTTTATATTTATTATGCTCATTTAGATAAGTATGCTACAGATATATCTGTTGGTTCAAAAGTAAAAGTTGGAGATATTATAGGAGCAACAGGAACAACTGGAATTGATGAAACAAAATCTAAACATAAAGGTCCTCATTTACATTTTGAAATTACTACTCAAATAGCAAAAGGATTGACAGGAAGAGTAAATCCTTCTTTTTTTATACAGTATGATATTCCAACAAATACAAAATATACATATAATTCATGTGTTGATTATACTATAATTAAAAAAAATATTAATGATTATTTGCCAATATATTCAAAACAACTTGAATATAGAGAAAATAATTAACAAGGAGTCTTGTATGAAAAAGTTAATATTAATACTAACATTGTTGTTTAGCACTATTGAATTTCAAGCCCATGCGGAGTTGTTTCCAGAGCAGGAATGTCATTTTATTGGAGTTTCACTATTAACTAGAGATAGAGGTGTCAAGAATTTTTTTGATGATACAAATGGAATTAAAAAAATAGAAACAAACGATTTAGGTAAAGCATATTCTATTTTTTTAAATGATATAGATTATGTATATACTAATAAGTATAACAGTAACAGGATAAAAAAATTTTATCATAACTTTCTAACTCACTTACCGAAGAGTGACAAAATTATAAATATTGATATGAAAACAGTATTATCAGATAATATAAAAGTAAAATATGAATTTTCAGAAAATAGTGTTTTGATAAATATTATGATCAACAATAGAATATTTGGCTATATGTCATTTGCAAAAAGAAACAATATAATTTATTTTGAAAAGAACATGTATGATATAGAAGAATTATTATTAAATGATGATTATCTATATCCTAAAGTATCAGTTAGTAATATTTTTAACTGGGTAAAAATACCATGCTATATACTCACAAATAAAATTTCTTGTGTAGACAATAATAAAAATATTGAATATAAATCAAATATTCTAATAGATGTAGGTGGAGACAGATGTGATGGGTTCTATAAAACAAAAATTAGAACTAATTCTATAAAAAAGGCATATGAACTATATTATAAATCCTCAACAACTGATATTTTACTAAATACACTACCAAAAAATAGTACTTCATATGAACTATCAGACGATATGAGTGGCACTTTTTTTATTAAATATATCGTAGAAAAGGATACTGCTTTGGTATATGTAAATAGTGAAAATTTTGGTAGTGAACTTGTTATATTTAAACAATATAAAGATTATGTTGAGGTAATTAGTTTTAATGGCTATAATTTTATAAATTTAGACAATCATCAACTTATAAAAATAAAAAATAATGCCTTAAAATATGACGAACTATTTGAAAATGCGATAAATGATATTTTACAATAATCGTTACATATAATAATTAATCTATCAGAAAAGAGTAAGACAGCTGAACATATATAAATATTAATTATAAGTATTATGGAAAATAATCAGCATCATAGATTTTATGATATATTATCAGATTATTCTAACTACTTTTATAAGCATAAAGATAATGATAAGTTAGAAGCAGAATATATATTAAATGAAAATAAATTTATATTAAGATATGATAAAACAACAGTGATATTATTAAATTATCTTTTATCAAATAATCATTGTGGAATAATCTTATCTAATCAAGAAGAAATAAAAGAAGACCAAACAGCAGTATCTC
>CANCXL010000062.1 GCA_947381905.1 uncultured Clostridiaceae bacterium
ATATTATCTAACGAATAAAAAAAGACCACCACTATACATAGCTCACTAGTAAAGCTCAGTAAGGATGGTCAAAATCTATATCTTGAGTTATACCTCATAAGACAAGTTCCAGTATATTGACTAGCTCACCCGATACCTTCTTATACAAGTGCAACTACTCCAGTATTTTATAGTTAGAATGACATTCTATAATATAATAATTGTCAAGAAAAATAATTTACTTGCAATTAAATATAAACAGTATATATTAAAAATATATTCTTTCACTTCTATATGAAGTACCCTGCCAATGCAGGCTCAAGGAACTCTATGGAGTTACCACTATTTATTACCTATACATTTAAGTTTCAAATATACAGTCTAAATGTGTTTATACCCACAATATTAAAAAATATAAAACATTAGGAGGTTGAGTTATGTATTCACAGGCTCAGTTAGAATCTTTTTTTGGCAGTAATTATGATGCTAGCACATTACCTATAGCATTTACACATAATGGGATAATGGCAATTATTCCTTTTTTAGTTATTATAGGATTAATGTTTATAATAATTCATTATCAAAATAATAAACAAGCTAGGAAAGAATTATTAACAGTTGTTTCAACTGCAAGCAATATAATTAATACAGACAGCACACCTAATCAGATAGTCAGTAATGCTGTTAATATATCTGAAATTTTAGATATAGAAGAATATGCAGAGCAGTCATTTTATTCTGCAGAAAATGTTACTGCGATAGATATTAACACAATGAATGATACAGCCATTCAATCATTAATATATGCATTAGAAAATAATGTAAAATAAGGAGAAAGAAAATGCAAGGTCAAATATTAAAAGAAAACTTTAAAATTACAAGAGATAAAATAGAAAAAAGCATATCAGAAAAGAAACAGCTGATAGGTTTATCAGTCAGCAGCTTAAAGGATATAGCAGCTCTTGTAAAGCATAATATGCAGGCATACAGCACAGTATATCCTGCATTACAGAATATGAAGATAGAGAGATTAGGTCTCTATTATTCCAAAGAAGATGGCTTAATATGCTATGTATTTTCAATTAAGAATATACTTGATAATACAGAAGATTATTTATTTTTCCATTATGACTGGGAAGAAAAATTTGATTATAAGTCATACTATCTTACATCAAATACAGATAATGTTAAAAATTTATATCTTACTTATGCAGTATTAAACAGCATAAGTGAAAGAGAAATTGACGCAATGGGTAAAAATTTAGTAGCTGAGGCAGCGAAAGTAAATCCATTAGTCAGAAAACTTAAAGAGCTGCAGGGACAGCTTGGTGGAAAGACTAAAACCACCAGCTATCATAAAACAGCTTAATATTATTTCAGCTCCCACTAGGGAGCTTTATTTGTGTAATATTATTCATAATGACCTTTGCAACAAATGATATATAATTTTTATTTTCAACTTTATATATCGTAGTTTAAAAGTATTTCCTGCCAATTAATAGGAAAACCCATAAGACTAATATCTACTGTTGGATATTTATTTAATAATTTAATAAGTTTTGATATAAATTCTTTATTAGTATAACCAGTTTGTTTTAATAAATAAGCAATAATAACTATAGATACAAACAATTTATTAGGGATAATATCTATATTATTAAACTTATCTTTAGAAAGTCTAGGAACTGTAATAAATATTTTTGAAAATAATAAACCGTGATGAGCAATAATATTTCGTAAATATACTAAATGTCTTAATCAGCTTATCAAAACTTTTTCAGAGTTTTTTCTAAATCCAAAGTATTCCGTCATTAATTGTTTGGTATAACAATTTTTAATGTTTTCAAAAATTTTTGATCCATTTCCAAATGAAGAAGTTTTAAATATCATCCAGCTTGGAGGATTGCCTTGATATTTATTTTTAAAATGTTGCTTAAATTTTTCACTAGAACGATCCCAGTGGTGAAATAATTCATTTTTATCATTTTCATAATGAGTACTGTCATAATATAACTCACTGTTAATATACCATGTTTGTCCATATTTTAATGAAAAAACATTTATTAAAACAGTTTTTAAAGCAATTTTAATTTTGCCAATTTCTTGAAATAATAACCCTTTTAATTCGGTATCAAAGTTATAATCATTCCAAATGGTTTCCCAAGTAATATTGTTCTTAATAGTTTTATTATTTTTATAAGAATGAAAATAGGGATAAATATAACCCCTTAATCTGTAGTAACTTATACTATTTAAAATATTGGAAAGCTCTTGTTTTGAAATGCCTTGTAAACCATTTGCTATTAATTTATCAGCAACTTCTAAAGTTATTGGCATGTTATTATCTCCTAATATACATGATAATATATATTTTTTAAGGCTCTGGGATTTCTATGATTTTGAATGATATAATTTTAGATATAAAAAAGCAGGGACTAGCCCTGCTTGTATTTTTATAGCTTGTATATACCATACTCATCTTCTAATAATTCATAAAACTCATCATGTGTTATATAATCCTTACATGTTTCTAAAACATGACGAATAGTTGCATGGTCATCTTCATCATACAAACTTAAAATATATCTAATCTCATGTGGTTCATTTTTATTGATGAATTTATCATCTCTTTTTTTATTCATAAATTTCTCCTTGCAGGGTATTAGCCCTGCATAATATTACTTGTTAATTTTACCAGACTTATTTTTAGTTCCATCAACAAAAATATAAGACTGACCTGATTTCTGTGTTGGTGGTAATGTTTTACCCTTCACAGCTGTAATTTCTTTTGATTTGCTACACACTTTACCACTATTACTACAAGGCGAATACTGCCCTGATGCAGGAGCTTTAGTTCCTGGTTTGTAAGTTGTTGTTTTTTTATTTGCCATAATTATTTCTCCTTACAATAATATTGTTTATAGCTTTATTATTTAAAACTACAATTGTACATCAACTATCTAAATTAGATAATTATTCCAAGTTAAATTAAACCAGAAACTGTTAGATAGATAGTCCGGCAGCAATTCTATAAACTTTCATAATAGATTGCCTCCTATTTACATAAACGGCGTAATTGTCGTAATTATCGTCGGACTCCTTATTGACAAATATAATGAAATTATGAT
>CANCXL010000063.1 GCA_947381905.1 uncultured Clostridiaceae bacterium
TCTTGTATCTTTTTATAAAAAGATATGGTATAATCATCTCGACAGATAGTAATTTGTAGGGAAATTAAAAATAACAATTCATTATAAATTTTAGCAAGTAAAAAACTTGTTAAAATTTTCTAAGTGAATTAAAAAGTGCAAGTAATAATTTATTCTTAATATATATATGAAAACGAATATAAAAACTAAAATATATTGATTAAAAATGTCAATATAAATAAAAAAATGTCGGAAAATGTCGGAAAAAAATAAGATATAAAACAAGAAAAATATTTACAAAATTTGTAAATGTGATATAAAATAAGTAATTATTAAAGGAGATTATAGGAAAATATAATCTTATAATCAAAGTGCGCACTTCCTAAAATAATGATTTAATAAAAAAAGGAGGGGCAATTTATGAGAACAAGAAAAAGTAAAATACAAATAAGTATTATTATTTTGACAATCCTATTATTACTATGTAGTTTTTCAAGTACAGTTTTTGGACGAGATAATTATGCTATAGGAATTGCTACAATAGAAGATAATGGACAATTCTTGCTAGATACAAGAGAAAGTGTTTCAGAAGCTATAACAGCATATCAGAAGGCTGGATATAGAGTATATGGAGTTGGAAATCCAGGAAAACAACATTTATGGGAACAATTATATGCTGATGTGCAATTCTTTAATTGCCATGGAAATCAGGAATGTGTTGTAACGGCAATTTCTGGTATTGTTGTAGGTTCAGATAGAATGTATGGAAATAAAGACTGTATAGGAACTAATAGTGTACATTGGGATGCTGATACTATTCTAGTAATTTATGCTGCTTGTCAAGGAGCAGGAAATGATGGAATTAATAATCCAAATAGTGTGGCAAGAAAAACAGCAGAAAGAGGAGCAGATGTAGTTATGGCGTGGAGAAGCTCTGTCGAAACCACTAGTTTAAGAGCTTGGACAAGAAATTATAATAATGCATTGGCAAATGGATATACTGTTATTAAGGCTATGGATTACGCTAATAGTTTTTCATATAGTGATTCTCGAGTTCCACAAAACTCTACAATAATTCATCATGGAGATACAAGTATTAAAATTGGTAAGTATAGAAGTGCTAACTCTGATGAGATTAGACCAGAAGATAACCTATTATTGAAATCAAAATCAAGGTCATCTGTAAAAATAGATGAAGGCAACTTAGAAAATATTTATTCAATAATTAAAGATACATATCCTGAATTTGATGAAAAGAATTATGTAATAACAAAAGGAAATGCACAGTCAATAAATCAAAATAATGGGGAAATAGAAGAAACGGAATATATTAATTTCAAATTCAAAGTTGGAGAATTTGAAACAACATCTGGCTTTACGATAAAGGCTAGAAATAACATAGTGGAAGCAATTTATGATAATACAGTTGATTTTAATAAGGAAATGAATATCCTTAATCAGGAAAATAGTTTGAGAACTAGAAGTACAAACGAAAATGATATTGAATTATTAAAAAATGAAGCAATTAATGAACTTTTAGAAAAATATAATAATTGTGTAGAAGTAAATCCAGAAGATGTAACATATAAATATTTATATGATATTGATACTGATAAAAAATATGTAGAATTTACAATAAGAAATACAATAGGAGATAATTCTACAAATGAAGTGGCAGAGGCTTATGATACAGTAAAATTTGAAATATAATAATAAAAAGCATAAAAAGGAGTAACTCCTTTTTATGCTTTTTATGCAATCATTATAAACTAATTGTATTATTTGTATTATTTGTATTATTGGTATCTGTATGATTATCAAATAAATTTCTTATGTAATTAAGGATCTCAGATGAGAGATGTGTAGTAAATATTTTTTTATTTTTCTCAAAAACATCAACTTCTGTACCAAAATTACCAAATGTAAAATAAATTCCATTATGAAAATCAATTTTGTAATCAGTAGAAACAATTAAAAGTTCTTCATCTATATAAGAGTACTGAAAATCTTTTAATGATTGTAAAAGAAAGCTTTTCTGTTCATTAGTAAAATCTTTTGTTTGAGATAAGTAAGAAACACTTATGGAATTAGCATTATCTAAATCTATCAAAGCAAAAGTATTATTTTTAATTATAATATTATTTTTATTTTGTAATAAAATTTGACCAATTAACAAAGAAATACTAATTATTATAAAAAAGCTTATTAGCAGAAAGAATATTTTTTTATACATAATTACCTCCTTTTTTATCTTAGTATAGCATACTTTATATTATTAAACAATACTGAGTTTAGAAAATTAAAGAAATATAAGAAATTGAGGTAATTATATTTGTTACAATCAAATGTATTAAAGAATAATATTTTCTAATTGTAATATAATCAACAATATATTATAATCATATCGATAAATTTTAAATGAGCAAATATGAGCCATTATGGAAGTATTTAAAAGAAAATAATAAAGAAAATTATAAATTATCTTATGAAGAAATTAGAAAAATTTTAGGATTTGATATAGACCATTCATTTTTAACTTATAAGAAAGAATCTAAAGAATATGGATATGAAGTGGGAAAAATATCAAAGAAAGAAAGGACAGTAATTTTCAATAAGATATAACTAAAAATTACAATTTCAAGAGGTGTTAGGAATGAGCAAATATGAGTTATTATGGAGATATTTAAAAGAAAACAAGAAAGACAGTTATAAATTATCTTATGAAGAAATTAAAAATATTTTAGGATTTGATATAGACCATTCCTTTTTGACTTACAAAAAGGAATCTAAAGAATATGGATATGAAGTAGGTAAAATATCAATGAAAGAAAAGACAGTAATGTTCAATAAGATATAACTAAAAAAATTACAATTTGAAAGCAAGGAAAATTATAAAAATTAAATAAACAAATCCTAAAAACAGTCAAAAAATGGTACTATAAAGGAATTAAAATACTCCGT
>CANCXL010000064.1 GCA_947381905.1 uncultured Clostridiaceae bacterium
TATACTACTATAGAAGAACAGTAGAGATGGATGTAGTAGGAATAGATGTAGATACTGGTGAGGAACTATATGCAACACAAATAAGTGGAAGAGAAGATGATAACTATTCAACAATAGCAAAACCACTAGATGAATATGAAATAGTAGGAAAAGATAAGGCTGAAGGAATATTTGAAAGATTAAATACAAGAATAGAATTCTTATATAAAAAGATAAATCAAGAAAAATATTCTACTATATTATTAAAATATGTAGATAAAGATACAAGTAAAGTATTAAAATCTGAGACAATAACTGCAAAAGTTGGAGACAAATACTCAACTGAAAAATTAGAATTTGCACATTATGATTTTGTTGAAGTAGTAGGACTTGAAAATGGTGTCGTAACAGAGGAAGCTCAAGAGGTAACATATTACTATACTAAAAAAACAGGAAAAGTAATAGTTATATATGAAGATGAAGATGGAAAAATAATAAAAGAGGAAGAAATTACTGGAAAGGTTGAAGAAGACTACAAAGTAGAAATTGAGGAAATAGATGGATACAAAATAGTTGAAAGACCAACAAATACACAGGGAAAAATTACAGAAGAGACAATTGAGGTTAAAGTTAAAGTACAAAAAATACCTGAAGAAATTAAGACAGGAAAAGTCGTTGTAATTTATGAAGATGAAAATGGTAAAGTACTAAAAAGAGAAGAATCAGTTGGAAATGTTGGACAAAACTATAAGGTAGAGATAGAAGAAATAGATGGATATGAACTTGTAGGAAAACCAGAAAAAACAGAAGGAAAATATATAGATGGAACAATAGAAATAAAAGTTAAATTTAAAAAGATAGTTGTTTCACCTGCAACAAAAGGAACAATTGTTGTAAAATATCTAGATGAAGAAGGAAATGTTATAATGGAAGATACAATAAAAGAAGGAACTCCTGGTGAGGATTTCTATATTAAACTTCCAGAGATAGACGGATACAAAATCATAGGAGATGATACAATTATAGCTCAATTTGTAGATGGAAAATTAGTATTTAATGCACTATATGAAAAAATAGAAGAACCTAAAGAAGATAATATTCCAGATACAGGAGATATTAATGTTGCAGTAATCTTTACAATATTTGCGTTATGTACAATAGTTTTATCTAAAAAAGCTTTTGTAAAATAAAAAGCTCAAAATTTTTAAATGAGATAAGTAAAAATACTTATCTCATTTACTTTAAAAATAATTATTACATTATTGTTAAAATAGTATTATTCTATACAAAAAATATACGATATGAGATACAATATATTATATATTTTGACAATTAAAAAGAGGTGTAAAATATGAAGAATAAGAAACTAAAAATTTCAACAATTGTGTGTGCAGTTATTTGTGTCTTATTTTCAAGTTTTGCAGTACTAGGTGCAAGTCAAATAAACTTGCAAGTATTACCTAATGCTTCAGAAAATAAGATAAGACTTGAATGGAGTGCAACTAATTTTAATGATTATGCATACAAAGCATATAAAAAAGAAGAAAATGGAGAATATCAACCAATTTCAGCGGTAGATTTTACCAATGAATTAGAGGTTGTAAGAGTACTTAACGTTTATCCTATTGCTGCTGGATCAATTCCTACAGTAACATTTAGATATAATGATGGTACAACAGCTAATTTACCAAAATCTGCTTCACTTAAAGCTTGGATGGAAGGTGGAACAATGACTCAAGATGGAGTTGTAACAAATTTTTCACCAGCAGGTATCAATCCACATAATTCTAACCAGCTAATAAAAGTAACAGAAGTCCCATCAACTTCATTTAATAGTAATCCATCAATGATTTGGAATTATGATGTTGTAATGTTTGGAACTTGGGATACTAATGGTAATGCAGATGATCAGCCAAACGATACTGCTGTTGCAGAATTAAGAAGATATTTAGATGCAGGGCTTGGTGTAGTAGCAGGTCATGATACAATTGGTTATTCTTACGAGCATGGATTAAATAAAATTAGATCATATTTTGGAATTGATGCAGGTGTTTGGAGTGGACCTATTGCATCAACAACAAAAGATTACAATATTTCATGGGGATATTCATCAACTACCGCAACAGTTGTAAAAAATGATGTTATAACAAGTTTTCCATGGAATTTACCAGTAGGAACTAAATTAAGTATACCATCAACTCATACATGTGCAAATGCATCAAAGGGTATTGTTTCTATGCAACTTACAGATGGTAGTGTATATAATGGAGATCCAGCAGTTAACTATCCAGGAACAGGAAATCCATATTATTATATATCTAGAAATAATAATGCAGTAATGATTCAGACAGGACACTCAAATTGTAATTCAACAGAAGATGAAAGAAAAGTTCTTGCAAATGCATTGTTTTATTTAAAACAATTAACTAATTTAAACTATGCAATAGATAATACTGCAACAGATAAAGCAGCTCCAAGTTTAGTAAATGTTGTAAGTAAAAGTAATAGTGGAAGAGACTTAAGCTTAAATTTATCTAGAGAGGATAATGGAACAACATATACATACTATGTTGAGGGAATAAGCAGATATGGAACAGGAAACATAACATCAGATGTAAAGAGTGGAACAATTACAACAGAAGTTAAAGGTTATAGTTATGTAATAGATGAAAATCCAACAACAGAAGTAGATAATACAATTGATACCACATCATCTAATATAAAATATACACTTGGAAATGGACCTAAAACGTATATACATATAAAAGCAATAGATAATGCTGGAAATATTGGACCAACAAACCATATATTAGTTCATACTAATGTGCCACCAGAGCTTGCATTATCTCAAAATCCAACAAATTGGACGAACCAAAATGTAACTATTACAGCTGTAGGAACAGATTCAGATGGTACAGTTGTATCAATTACAA
>CANCXL010000065.1 GCA_947381905.1 uncultured Clostridiaceae bacterium
AGGCACTAGACTTTGACTCTAGCATGCGCTGGTTCGAATCCAGCCAGCCCAGCCAGAAATAAAAATCTCTAGAATGTTGAAATATCAATATTCTAGAGATTATTTTTATAGTTTTTAATGCAATTTTAATGCAACCCACTCATATAAGAGATATATTTGTCAACTTCTTTTTCTTTGAACTGATTAAATACTGAAGTATAAGTATTTAAAGTTGTTTCAATATCTGTATGTCCTAATAATTTTGATAATGCTACAGCAGTCATTCCGCTTTCAATGCAGCGAGTCGCAAAAGTATGTCGTAACATATGAGTGTTAACATTACTTGTTTTTAAGTTAGATTTTTTGCTGTTACTTTTATTTATAGTAGTAATAGTTGTTCTTATATTTGCATTTTTGCAAATTCGCTTAAAATGTGCATTTATTGTGCTAGGAGATATAAGATTACCATTTTCGCAGAATATTAGAAAATTCGGCTTGTTATATTCTTTTACGACTATATCTTTTATTAATGGTGTAATAGGTATATCTCTTGTACCAGCATAAGTTTTAGTTTTTTCTCCAATAATAGTTTTATCGTGTTCGTCTTTTGTTAATGTTTTAGTAATATGTATAATATTATTAGAGAAATTTATATTTGATTTATCTAATGCTAAAATCTCTCCAATTCTTGCACCAGTGAAAAGAGCAAACTTTATAATATTTGAATAAGGATCGTAGTCCTTATTTAATTCTTCAATAAGTAATTTTTGTTCATCAATTGTTAAAGCATCTATTTTTTTGTCTTGTTTTGAACTTCTAGGTGTCAAAATGAGCCCTTTTATATCAAATGGGTTATTGTTTATCAAGTTGTTTAATAAAGCTTGATTAAATCCCATTTTAGTTAATTGTGACACTTTATGAATTACACTATTAGAATAATCTGAAATAGAAGAGAGAGCTTGATTAATATTTAATGCATTGATTTTTTGTATCTCCATATTACCAAGTTTTGTGTTATTAATTATATCTAAATAATTTAATTTTCTTTTATAAGTTGCAGCACTTATTATATTATTTTTATATTGTGTTTCTATAAATTCTTGTATTATAGCATTTAAAGTGATTTTAGATTTTTCTACTAGTTTCCCTTTATTAAAATCTTCTTGTATTTTCTGTATTTTCTCATTTACTTCTTTTCTAGTTTTTCCATATACAGATTTTCTTTTAGGGCTTCCATCATCTTTGTATCCTAGTGATACTTGTCCAACCCATCTTCCTAATTTCTCGCTATAATATATCGAACCTTCTCCATTTCCTCTTTTAGACATAAAAAATCTCCTTTCTATACTATTAGTTTTTCTTCATATATATTAAATGCATCTTCAACAAGAGATACACTTACATCTAATTCTTCTGCAATATCATATTTGTTCATATTTTGCTTTAAAAAGCGTTTTAATGTATCAAATGGTATAACTTGATTAATCAACCATTTTTTTGCTTTAAATTCATTCCTAGAACGTATAAGTTTATCATAATAATCATTTGAAAAAGGTGGAGTAGGAGATACACCCATAAAATGATGGCCAAGCTCTTCAGCAAGTACTACCTTTTCTAAACCTTCATTTTTAATTTTATTATTTATGAAAATATTGTTATTAAAATATAAACCATATATTTTATTTAAATTTATTTTATGAATATTTATTTTTTCTTTATATGCCAAATCATATAATTCTATTAAAGTCATAATATAACCTCCCTTTCTATTTAAACAAATGTTCTTTTTAAAAGTGATATAATTGCACTACAAAGTAGTGCTTTAGAACTAATGTTCGTAATAAACTATTGATTTTTTATTTTCATTAAAGTATAATGAGTTAAGGTGATAATATGAATAAAGTAATCACAGCAATAAGGAAATATTGCTATATAAGTTATCCTTCAATCATTACACTTATATTTATTGGCTTAAACAAATATATATATCATATAAATATAGGAGAAAATGAACTTAATACAATTATAGGATTACTGGGAACATTAATTGGTTTTTTATTGATGGCTATAACTGTATTTTTAAGTTTGCCAAAGGAAAATATTGTTATTAAGAGAGTGAAAAAATATAATCATCATAAAATATTTTCTAAATGTATTTTATTAGGTATATTATTTTCATGTTTAACAATTTTATTTTGGATAATGAAATTACCTAATAGCTGGATATTGATTTGTTTCTTAATAAGTATAAGTGAAACTATAATCGCAGCATATTATATATATTTACTATGTTTGTATAGCTTTGAATAACTCCATTTCTAAAATTTGTCTAATAGAGTCTATATTGTTTTCATAATCAGTATAGACTTTTATTTTAGCTTTAATAGAAAATACTTCTCGCAGTAAATCATAACTCTCTGTATCATTACCAATTTTTGCTATACGTGTATTCCCTTTGTTTTTTCTAACAATATATTTAATATTTTCAACAAAGTTATTACCAGATTTTTTTAATTTAATTTTTACTTTATAATCTTTAACCTCACAATCTAGCTTATTTAGTGCCTTTATGGGTTCAAAATCTTGAACTCCAGATAAGCTTAATGTTAATGTATTTATAGAGTTTTCTATTTGAGTTAA
>CANCXL010000066.1 GCA_947381905.1 uncultured Clostridiaceae bacterium
TATTACATATTTCCTTACATTTTTAGATTTTTCTTATTTATTTTTTGTATAACTTTTTTATACAGTAAAAAGTTTAAAAATTTTTCGTAATAGAAGACGTAATAATAGAATAAAATATTGTTATTCGTGATAAAATTAAATAAGTTCTATTACAAAAGATGATGTCTTTATAAATAGAAAAGAAAAAAGAATATAAAATTTTTTACTATTTGACAACAAAAACTTTCAGGACTAAAGATTAAAAAATTTTTCGAGCAAAAAAGATATCAAAAACATGCAAAATATGATAAAATGAGCATGAAAAGATATCTTTTTTTGAATTTAAAAATATAAAAAGGAGGGTGTGATACATATGAAAAGAAAAGACTGGAATACGAGAGAAAAAAGAAGAGAAGCAGAAAGAAATACAAATCAATTAGGAGAATTATTAAAAATATTAAATCATTTTTTCCCAGATTTAAGGATACAACTTTTAAATGTAAAAGACCCAAGAAAGAAAAACTATACAACATATGAAACAGATGTAATATTACTAGAAAGGATACTAGCATATATATTTGGAGTATCAAGTATGAATGAAATAACAGAGAGATTTAATACAGAAGAAGCATTAGTAAACTTTGTATTGCTAGCACAAAGGCATAAATTAAGCAGTTTGCCACATGGAGATACAGTAAATGATTTTTTAGAGGAATTAGAACCAGAAGAAATAGAAAAAATAAGAGACAATATGGTAAAAAGGTTATTGAAAATGAGATGTTTTGATGAATATAAATATTTAAACAAATATTGGAAGATAATATTTGATGGAAGTGGAATATATAAATTTGATAAAAAACATTGTGAACATTGTTTAACAAAGACATATAATAAAGGAACAGAAGAAGAAAAAACAGTATATTTTCATTATGTACTAGAATGTAAGTTAGTAGTGGGAGAAATGGCAATAAGTTTGGCAACAGAATTTATAGAAAATCCAAAAGGAGAATTTGAAAAACAAGATTGTGAATTAAAAGCATTCTATCGATTAGAGAAGAAAGTAAAAGAGAAATATCCAAGATTACCAATATGTATATTAGTAGATAGTGAATATGCATGTCAGCAAGTATTAGAGATATGTAAAAAGAATAAGTGGGAACATATAATAAGATTTAAAGCGGGAAGCATACCAACAGTAGCAAAAGAATTTGAAGAATTAAAGGAATATGGAGGAGATATAACAATTGAAGAAGATGGAAGAATATATAGGTACGTAAATGATATAGAATATAAAGGATATAAAGTAAATGTGATAGAGATGGAAGACCCAGAAAAGAAATATCCCTTTCGTATATATGGTATCGAAAAGAATAAATAAGGAAATACAAGAAGAAATGGTAAGAACAGGAAGAGAAAGATGGAAAATAGAGAATAAAGGATTTAACGAGCAAAAAAATCATGGATATTTTATACAACACGTATTTAGTGAAAACTACAATGCTATGAAGAATCACTATTTACTAGCTCAAATAGCACATACAATAAGGCAATTAATGGAAAACGGAATAGGAATATATAAGAAACACAAGAAAAAATTGAAAGACATATCAGTCAAATTATTTGAATTATTTAGGACAAAAATATTAACAAAAGAAGAAATAAAAGAGGCAACAGAAAAATGTCAAATAAGATTTTATAGAGAAGATACGAGTTAAGAGAGACAGTACATTGAAAAGTAAAACATAAAAATAGTTCAATAGGGACTTTTTGTGCTTTTTTTAATACAAAAACTAAAATAAAAAATCCTAATATAATTATTAAAGAAATATGCAAATTTAATCTTTAGTCCTGTTTCATTGTTAAATCAAATTGTTCATCTGTAATATCCAATAAGCTTTTTTGTTGGTATTGTACACCAGCATTATTAACTAATATATCAATTTTACCAAATGTTTTTATTGTTTCATCAATAATTTTATTACAAAAAGTTGTATCTCTTATATCTCCTGCAAGTAATAAACATCTTCCTCCAATTTTTTCAATAAAATCTTTTGTTTCTTCTGCATCTTTATGCTCATCATAATATGCAATTACAACAGTTGCTCCTTCTTTTACAAATCCTACTGCAGTAGCCCTTCCAATTCCTGAATCTCCTCCTGTTATTATAGCAACTTTATTATATAATTTACCAGCAGCTCGATAATATGGATTATTAAATATAGGTCTTGGAGTCATTAAATATTCCATTCCAGGTTGTTTATCTTGATGTTGTGGAGGAAATTCAATTCTATAATCTTTACATATTCTACCATATCCTTGATGGTCTATGTACTTTAGTCCATAGTCATCATGCCCATTATTATTTGAAGTATAATAATCATAATTCATTTTTTTCACCTCTTCTATCTATATTCTAAATAGTAGAAAAATGTGAATATTTCATTTACATTAGTACAAATCAATTCATATATAATAGAATACATTTGTATAATAATTGTACAAAAATTTTTATTTCTGTAATTAGTTCTAACCTATATTTTTTCAAGCTTTATTATCATAAATGAAATATTATATATATTTTTTTATAGCTTTTTTGATTTGTGCCACTAATTAAATTATATAA
>CANCXL010000067.1 GCA_947381905.1 uncultured Clostridiaceae bacterium
GTTTAGTCCATCAATTCGTTTTTGAAGTTCATATTTATTCATTTTTTATCTCCATTTCCTAATAGAGTAGATAAGGTCATTTCTATATTGAAAAGTAGACTAATTAAAACTTTTTCAAAGTTAGAGCTATTCGATTTACTGCTATTATCTCTTTCAATATCTCGTTCATAAACTTTTGTAAATTGTTGTTTAATAGGCTTTTTAGTAGGTGGTAAAGTAGTATTAGGTATTTTCTTAATTAAATCTTGTGAATACCATATAATATCTTCTTGTGATAAACCTTTGAATTCTCTTTGCTTTTTATCTATATCAACAAGTATTAAATCTCCATAAATACTGCTAAATGTTAAAATAATATTTGATTTTGTGTTAGGTATTGCTTTTCTGTTGTTACAGATAATATAAAGTTTTTCATAGGGAATAATCTCAAGTTTTCTTTTTACAATAGCTTTTTTTAGTTTGAATACATTATCAATAATTTTAGTTTCTGGTGCTTGACCTGTTTTTTTATATAAAACTCTAATAGGTGTAGTGTTTTTTGATTTTTCAATAATTTTATTTTCATATTTCTTTTTATGTTTCATTAACTTTGACCACCTTTCTTAATAAGTGTTATTTTGTTTAAGGTGGTTAAATTGTTTTTAAAATGCGTTATTGCTTTATTTCTTAAAGTGATAACTTCTTTTTTCTGCAATTTTAATCTTCTGCAAATGTCGTTTAATCTAGCATTTTCAATATATGATAAGTACAATACTTTTCTTTCAAGCAATGGAACAAGTTTCATTGCTAAATAGTTAGTTTCATTAGAGAAAATATTTTCAAGGTGGTTAATATCTACATCAAGATTATCAGCTTCGCTCATAAGTTTTTGTGAATAATTTTCCATAACTATTTTTCTAACTTCTTCGTTAGGTAATTGAATATCTTTTGAAAGTTTTGCTAAATCAGTTTTAACTCTTTTTTGATTTTTCATTTTTGAAATCTCCTTTTAAAAATTTGATTTCTAGAAATCATAATTGTTCGAACTGATTTTAGTGTAACACGGTATTAGACTTACAAAGGTAAAATATATCAGAGTATCTCAAAGTGGTTCAAGTGTAAAGCTGTTTTACTTAACAAAAAAATAACTGCTAATTTTATTTTTAACAGTTATTTAATCATTATATCTTAATGCAACAATATTAATAAAATTGCTTGGGGAAAGATAGTAAGTGTCAAATTCTAAATCTAAATACTTTTTAAAGTTTCTTTTGGCTTTTGAATACTCAATTCTATATAAAGCGTTCTTAATATTGGTTTTTATATTTTTTAATTCGTAATGCTTCTCACTAATAAATAATCCTAATACTTCTTTATAGGAATAATCATATAAATTATTAGAAATGATGTATTCTATCAATTCTTTTGAATAAATTGTACCTTTACTACTAGGACATAGACCTAATTCAAAAAGCATAGCATAAAGTGAATATGAAACTTTTACTTTATCTTTAGTACAAGTATCATATACACTTTTCATATACTATCCTTTCTATTAGTTTAATAACTTTATAGATATATTATATCTTGATTATGTAAACTGTTCAAAAGATAGTAAAGTTGCATACAATGCAACAATAATTGCACGAAGTGCAACTTTTATATTAAAAATAAGCATTTTTCAAGTGATTTTATATCAAAAATGAACTATAAATGACAAAAAATAACAAAAAGCATAAAATGTTGCACGATATGCAACACTTAAAATATATATGAACATAGAAAAAGGAGATTACTGAAATCTCCCCATCTAGTCTTAACAACCTCCACCGCTACCGTGGAAATGCGACTTGTTGCTTTGATTTTCTCATTTCTCATTTTTCCTTTCTATGTAATCTCTATTTTAATTGCACATAAGCTAGAAAGTCCAAACGAAATGAGTGGAAGTTCTATATACAATTTGAGCCACTGCTAGTGGCTCAAATAATAACTTTTGTTACAATTCAAGCCAATAGCTTGGGTAAAATCGTATATGTAAGACTTTACCAAAATAGGTATTTATAAATATATTATAGCACAAAAATCAATAAAACTCAATTATATCAACAGTTATGTTAATTATTTATTGATTTAATTGTAAGAAAATAGTATAATAAATTTGTTTATAGGGGTGCATATTATGTCTGAATTTGATAGCAAAGATTTTGGAGAAAGAATAAAAAATTACAGAATAAAAAGGGGCTTAAGTCAAGAAAATATTGCAACAAGTCTTGGAAAAAGCAAAGCCATTGTTAGTAGGTATGAAAAAGGAGAAGTTATACCAGATGCTAAAGATGTTAGTATAATTTGTGAAGAACTTGGAATATACGAAGCTGATTTATACGAAAATGATACTATTAGAACAATGCAACACAACAAGTCTAAAAATCCTTTTGGTACTGATAAATTATATGTGTATTTTAATGCTTATAATTTTAGAACTAAAAAGTTTGCACCTGATAAATACATATTAGAACTAGAGCAAAAACAAAATATCTGCAAAGC